>CAZXHR010000028.1:4111-30680 GCA_964640465.1 uncultured Opitutaceae bacterium | reverse complement strand
TGAAGCGGGTGGAGTTCTGCTCCTGGGACGTCTTGATGCGCAACTGGGAGATCGAGAGCGTGCTCAGCATCGTGGTGATGCGATCCTCGTCGTCGCCGAGGGTGTTCTGCCTGGTGGTGATCGTGGCGCGGGCGGTCGCCATTCCGGCCTGGTTGTTGGCGGCCGTCTCGGTGCTGAGGGACTCCACCGCCTTGCGCAGTTCCACGAGATTCGTGAAGAACGACTCCAGTTGCTGGTTCTCGGTGCCGCTGGTGGTGGTGGCAACATCGGCGCTCTCGCTTACGGAGATGGTTGGCGCAGCGGCATTGTCGCCGACGTAGCTCACGGTGTCGATCTGGCCGGCGGGATTGCGAGTGACTGTGAAAGGCGGCGTATCGGTCCGTCGGCTGCCGAAAAGATAGGTGCCACTGACCTGAGTATTCGCCATGGAGACAGCCTGCTCGATGAGTCCGTCGATCTGGCTGGCGAAAGCGTCGATCTGGCTGGCCTCGCCAGAGGCGGCGGCGGCCGGGGCAAGGTTGAATATCTGGTTTGCGATCTTGTTGATCGACTGGAGCGAGGCGGTGCTAACAGCGATGGTGGTGAGGCCTCGTTGGGAGTTGCGCTCGTACTGCTGCAGGGCGCGCTTCTCGCTGTCGTAGCTCATGACACGGCCGGTGGCGGGCACATCGTCGCTGGCATCGAACAGCCTGCGGCCGGCGGCCAGTTGCTGCGTGAGCCGGGTCTGTGTGCTGGAGAGCCGGGTGAGATCGTCGCTGAGCTGGGAAGCAAGCGTGTTACTGGTGATTCGCATCATGGCAGTACGGGGGACAATGGTTCAGCGCAGGAGTAGTCGACGGCTCAGCTGAGAGTCTCAAGCATGGTGCCGAGAAGCTCGTCGATGACGGAAAGGAGTTTCGATGAGGCCTGGTACGCCCGCTGATAGCGGAGCATGTCGGCCGTCTCCTCGTCGAGGGAGACGCCGCTGTAGGACTGACGCTGGGCGGCGAGGAGCTTGGAGAGGGATTTCTGGTCCTCGATGCCGGTGTCATTATTGGAGACGTCCTGTCCAACATTGGTGACGATCTTCGCAAACGCGGCCGCGGGTGTGCTTCCCGAAAGGAACGTGTTGCTGATGGCAAGGTTCGCCACGGCCTTGGCGCGGACATTGTCGCCGGAGAGCGTGGTGCCGTTGCCGGCCGTGACGCTGGTGACGGCAATGGAGATGGTCCCTGCGGTGGTGTTGGCAGGGGTAAAAAAGTCGGGGTTGAGGTTGCCCGCAGAGTGATTGTCGGTGTAGGCGTTGTTGACCTGGGTGACGAGCGCGGCAGCGAAATCGTCCAGAGAATCGCGATAACCTTGGATCGTTTTGCCGACGGCCTGATAGCCGGCGAGCGAGCCGGCGGTGAAGGAAAGATCGGTGGTGGGGACGGCGCTGCCGGTCGGTGTCCAGGAGTAGATACCCCCGCTCTGCGACATCGTCCCGTTGACGGTGGCGAGGCTGACGAGGTCGACGGTGGTGCCTGGCGTCGTAGTGTTTACGCGGATTGCGATCTGCCCGGCGGTCTGCTCGACGGCAGTGAAGTCGATGTAGCCCGCCAGCTCCTCGAGCTTGGCCTGGCGCTGATCCCTCAAGTCGACTGCATTGCCGGGATTGCTGATCTCGACGCGGCCGATCTGACGGTTGAGGTCGGCGATGGTGGTGAGGAGGCTGTTTACTTGGCGGGTGCCCTCATCCATCTGGCTGGTGAGCGTGTTGGCAACGACCGGAGTCGAGAGGGAGAGGTCGGCCAAGCGCTTGTCGGCGGTGTTGAGCTTGTCGACAAGATCCTGGGCATTCGCGAGGAGCTGCTGCTTGTTGACGGTGCTGCCCGGGTCCGTGGCGAGACTCTGCCAAGCGTTGAAGAACGCATCGATCGAGGAGGCGATACCATTGGGCAGTGCGGTGGTGCTCTTGATGGTCTCCACAGTGCCGGCGTTGCTGAAGAGGCCCTGTCCGAGCGCGGTCTGCGCCTGCTGGAGGAATTTCTCCTGGGATTCGAGGAATCCGGAATTGGAGCTCTCCTCGATGATCTGGCGGTCGAGCAGAGAATCGCGCATCTGCTGGATGCCGACAGCCTCGATGCCTAGGCTCTGGGCGCCGAGGGGAGTGTCGACCGAGCCCTTGTCGCCGAACACCACGCGCTGCCGGGCATACGCCGTGTTGTTAACGTTGGACATATTGCGCCCGACAATGTCGAGCGCAGCGCTCTGCGCCCGCAGGGCGTTGGTGGTCGAGTAGAGACTGCTGAAGAGATCGTTGGGCATGGCGTGGATCTCAGCCAGTGGCGCGATACGTGGGGGTGGCGGCACTCGTGCTCACGGACACCTGCCCGTGGCGCGAATAGGTTTTGGTAAAGGACTGGGGCCGCAACGTCGGCACCAACTCGCGGTGGAACTCAACCAGACGCGCGAGCATGAGCTGGTTCTGATGGGTGCGTTTCTTCGTGCGGGAAATCAGGTGATTGATCTCGTCGATAAGGGCCTCAAGCAGCGGACGTACATCGACCGGGAACTCGGGGAGAAGCTGCCGCAAGGTGCGATCTGCCGGGCAACCGTGCGCGGTGGCATAGCCGCGAACCGCATCCTCACGGGTGTTGCGGTAATACCGAGCGGCAGCCGCCTGCTGCTCGAGCTTGGGCACGTAGTCGGCCACTGCGGTGGCATCCAACGCCAAGATGCGATCCTGCTGCTCCTCGAAAAGCCGGAGCAGGCCACCATACTCGGCAAGCTCGCTGCGCAGGGCGTCTACAACGAGAGACCAATCGGAGGTCCCTGTCTGCGCAGAGGAAGGTGTGTCGACGAGAATCATGAGGTGGTCTCCGTCTTATCGGTCGTTTCGCCTTTCGGTGTGAGCTGCGGTTCCAGCATTTTTGCGATGCCCAGCCCCCCACCCTGCGCCACGCTCTGAGCAACCACATCGGTGACGAGGTACTGGTAGACATCGCTGCCCGGGGCCTGAGCTCCACCGAGAGCAGTGCCAAGCATGGGCTTCATCGCATCGCCAAGCAGTTGACGAACAAGGATCGCCTCGAACTGCTGCGCCGCATTGGCGGTGCTCGCTCGCTTCGTGCTCGCCAGCATCGATCGCTGGATCGTGGCGGGATCGGCTACGCCGAGCAATGGGCTGATGGAAGCGGAAGACATGGTAAGGTGCAGTCTCTCTCAGTTGATCACGACTTCGGCCTGCAGCGCACCGGCGCGTTTCAGGCTCTGGAATATGGCCATCATTTCGCGCGAGGAGACCCCGAGGGCGTTGAGCGCTTTCGCCAACTGCTCGACGGATGGCATCTCGTCCACGACCTGAAACCCGCCCTTGACCTCCGTGACTTCCGTGGTGGTCGAGGGAACGACGGTCGTCTCACCCGTCTTGCTGAAGGAGGAGGGCTGCGAGACGCCAAGCGAGGAGGCGATCTTGATCGTCAGCGAGCCGTGGCTGATCGCGACCTGCGAGAGCCGCACGGTGGAAGTGGCGACGATCGTGCCAGTACGCTCGTTGAGGACGATGCGGGCGGCGGTATCGGGCTGCGTCTCGATCATGCCCAGGGATGCGATGAAGGAAACCTCGTTACCGGCGAAACCGGGCGGCAACGCTACCGAAACCGTCGCCGAGTCCTGGGCACGAGCGGTGCCAGGGAACTGGGCGTTCACGGAATCGGCGATGCGGGCGGCGGTGGTGAAATCGGGCTGCTGAAGGAGGAGACGGAGCACGCCGTTACGCACGACGGCAGCCGGAATCTCACGCTCGACAATCGCACCATTGGTGATGGTGGCGACGGTCGGGTGGTTTTTCTGGACGGTGGCGCCTCCCGCCCCGCCAGTGCCACCAATGAAACCTCCGACGGCCACCGGGCCCTGGGCGACGGCATAGACCGTACCGTCGGCACCGAGCAACGGGGTCTGGATCAGCACGCCGCCCTGCAGGCTCTTGGCCTCGCCGAGCGCGGCGACTTGGACGTCGATGCGCGCTCCGGATTTGAGGAAGGGGCCGATGTCGGCAGTGACCATGACGGCGGCGGCATTGGAGGACTTAAGCGTGCTCGCCTCGACGGAGATGCCGTAGCGCTGGAGGGCGTTGGCTATGGAACGCAGCGTGGCCTCGGAGTTCTTGTCGCCATCGCCCGCCAGGCCGGCGACGATGCCGTAGCCGACCAACTGGTTGTCACGACCTCCCTCGACGACGGTGAGGTCCTTCAGCCGCGAGCCCGCGGCGCAGGCAAGCGTCGCAGGCACAGCCAACAGCAGGAACAGGCGAAGCAGGTGCTTGGGGGACATGGCGTGGGGGCGGCTCAGTAGAGCCGGAGCGTTTCGTAGAGCTTGGTAAGCCAACCCTTCTTCTGGGTGTCGGTGAGGGTGCCCTCGGTGATCACCTCGAGCGTGGCGTTGGCGATGCTCGTCGATGGCACGGTGTTGGTAGAGCTGATATCCTCGGGACGGACGATGCCGCGCAGGACCATATACTGGCGCTCGCCGCCCATGGAGACCTGCCGCACGCCTTCGAGCACGAGGTTGCCGTTGGGCAGCACGTCGGTGACGAGGACCGCGGCGCGTGATGTGAGTGTGGCCTTGTTGCTAATGGCGCCGCTGGACTCGAAAGCGTTCGAACCGTCGAAGGCCGTGCCGGGATAAGCGCCCTTCTTGGTGCCGGCGGCGCTTGAGGCGATGGGAAACAGGAACTGGGTGATCGCGTTGTCGGCCTTGCTGGACTTGTCGGCCTTGGACGATTGCGAGTTCTGAGAACTCACACTTTCCTGCACGATGATCGTGACAATGTCGCCGGTGCGGGAGGCGCGGCGGTCGGCAAGCATACCGCGGCTGGTGTTCGCAGGCCAAAGCGAGTCGGCGGCAAGCCCGGGAGCAAGCAGCAGGATGGCGGCGATGGCGGCGAATCGTTTCATGGGAATCAGAACGTGACGCGTGCCTTGTTTTCGGCGGTGACGACAGCGGAGAAATCGCGGCGCGACTCCGTGTTGCGGACGACGATCGTCTCGCCCAGCGCGCCGTTCTGCATGGCAAGAGCCTTCATCGTGATCGTGAGCGCGCCGTCGGTCGCCACGACATCGATATGATCGCCGCGCTGCACGAGGGTGCGACGGGCAACATCGCGCCAAGTGAGCGTCGCGCCCACTCCCACCCCGCGCGCCACGCTCATGCCGCTCATGTCGGTGCCGCTGGGGATGGCCTCCTTCTCGCGAAGCAGATCGACACGGCGGAGATCGAGCAACGATGGGTCGATCGAGTCGCCGCGTGCGAGCGGCTGGCGGGCCGCGCATGCATCACCCCAAAGCTGAGCGCGCAGGGGCAGATTCCATTCGCCGAGGGTGCGTTGCCCCACGGTGAGACGGACGCGGACAACCATCTGCGGTGCCAACGTCTGCGGCGGCGCGACCACGGTCATCATCCACTCGCCCGCCGGGGCGGCGGGCGGCTGCCACGAACGCAGAAGGTCGAGCTGGAGCTCGCCGGATACACCGAAATGGGCCGCCAGTTGCGCGGAGAGCTGCGGCAGGAACTGGGCGGGCTGGACGCGTTCCAGCTCGGCGCGCAGGAACGGAGCCAACAGGGCTGCGCCAAGCATGAAGAGCGCACGAAGAATGGCGACGGTGCGGTTCATCAGCGTTTGAGGTTGTTGACCTCCTGCAGCATCGCATCGGAGGTCTGGATGGCCTTGCTGTTGATCTCGTAGGCGCGTTGGGCGACGATCATGTTCACCATTTCGGTGACGACATTGACGTTGGAGCCCTCGAGGTAGCCCTGGATCGTGGTGCCGAAGCCGTTCGCGCCGGGGTTGCCGAGCTCGGGGGTGCCGCTGGCCTCGGTCTCAAGATAGAGGTTGCCGCCGGCATTCTCAAGACCGGTGGGATTGGCGAACCGCACAAGTTGAATCTGGAAGCTGGTCCTGCCGGAGGCGGTCGTGACCGTGACCTCGCCCGTGGTGGCGACGGAGACGGCGGTGGCGCCGCTGGGGATCGCCTGGAATCCGCTCAACACCGGATAACCGTCGTTGGTAACGACTTGGCCGGTGGACGTGACCTTGAACGATCCGTCGCGGGTGTAGGCGCTGGTGCCGTCGGGGCGCTGGATCTCGTAGAATCCGTCGCCTTGGATACCGATGTCGAGTTTCTCGCCGGTCTGTGAGAGCGTGCCTTGGGTGAAGACCTTGGCCGTGGAAACAACGCGCGAACCGGCGCCGACCTGCAGGCCGGCCGGCACCTGGTTGCCGGAGCCGCTGTCGGCGCCGGCGGGGCGGGACTGCTGGTAGAGCAGATCCTGGAACTCGAGCTTGGATTTCTTGAATCCCGTCGTGTTCACGTTCGCGAGGTTGTTCGCGATCGTGTCGAGGTTGAGCTGCTGGGCCTGCATGCCCGTGGCGGAGGAATAGAGGGCGACATTCATGCGACGCGTACGGGTTGTGGAGTTGCGCCGAAGGGTTCAGCGGCCGGAGGCCGGGAAACGGGCGGCCGGCAATGCACGGCAGCGGGCGAAAGCGGGGGCCGGGTGGCGGCCGATGGCGGGTGACCGCGGCACGAAGCGCTGCCAGACGGCGCGAAGGCGCTGGGCGATGGCGGCATATCGTATCCGGGCCGAGGTTTTCATTGGGGAGGCGGAAACGGGGTTCAGGTGACCGACTGGATGGTTTTGCCCATGGTGTCGTCGCGGGAGGTGATGACCTTCTGGGCGGCTTCGTAGGCGCGGGAGATCTGGACGAGGTTGATCATCTCGCCAACGGGCTGGACATTACTCGTCTCCAGCGAGCCCTGCATCAGCTCGGGATTCGCCACGGTGGTCGGGGTCTGGCCGTTTGCGGCGAACAGTCCGCCGGAGAGCGGCGCAAGCGCCTGCGGGTTGTCGAACTTCTGAATCGTGAGCATTCCGATCTGCCGGCCGTTCTGTGAAAGCGTGCCATCGGACGAGACGGAGAGCGGGCCGCCATCGGGCAGAAGCTGAATCGGAGAGCCGCCCTCGCCCAAGAGGAGGTTCCCCTGCGAATCGACGAGGTTGCGGTCGGTATTCGTATAGAAACTTCCGGCACGCGTGTAAGCGCGATCGCCGTTGGCCGTCTGCACCTCGAAAAAGCCCTCGCCGCGGATCGCAAGGTCAAGCTCGCGACCGGTACCGACGAACTGACCAGGGACGAAGCTGACCGACACTTGGCTGGAGGGAAACTGCGTCTGCTGGGTGGCCTTGGAGATCGCACCCGTGGGCAGTGTCCCATCGGCCTGCATAGAAAATGACACCTCGCGCTTGCGGAAGCCGGGATTGCTGCTGGAAGCGATGTTCTGCGACGTCGCATCCTGCCAACGCTCCAAGGCGTTGAGTGCAGCGGCTCCGAGGTAGAGACCTATGTTCATTCCGGCCACTAATTGCAGACCGCATGCCAGAGTCGCTTCTCGCTGTTATTGCACACTTTGCGCAACCATCACCCACCCTAGGGCAAACTCTTCCGCACGATCGGGAGGCAGCTTGTGCCCATGCAGGGCAAGACCACGGGCAAAGGGGCCACGTGTGAACCCAGGTGGGCCGCCGTCAAAACGAGTCTCAGCGCGGATTCGGCGCGTAGGCGCACAGAATCTCGATCTTCTCGCCGCAACGGCAGGTGACGATGAGCTTCACCACCCGATCGCCTTCCTTGATCGCCTCGACCGTCGGTTCCTGCCCGGACTCCACGCCCGCGTGTGCACCGCCGAGCAGCGCGGCGTCAAACAAAGGCGTCGGCATCGCGGCAGCGGTTTTGTGGATTTCGGGGCCTTGGGCGGCAACCCGGGGGCGGTTCTGGAGAAAGTCCTTCACAGGTAAGTCAGTTTGACGGCGGAGTCGGAAGTGGAGTCATGGGCCGTTCGGGACGCTTTTCCGTGCGGCCGGTATCGATGGAATCCGACGGGCGGCGCGCCATCGACAGGCTCAGAACAATGCGCTGGTTGCGCGGGGAATTTGGGAGTTCGCCGGGCAACGGCACCGTCGAGCCATAACCGCTGAGGCGATCGAAGCGCGAGGAATCGACGGCGTAGTACGTCAGCGCACGCCGCACAGCCTGAACTTGGTCGGTCGAGAGATCCCAGTCCGTGTAGTTCTCCTTCGGCGAAAGGACTCCGGCACGGGTGTGGCCTTCGACGAGAACGCGGAACTTCTGACGGTCGATGAGCCAGGCGAGGTTTTGCATGACCATGTTGCCCCATTCGCTAAAGTCCGCCGTATCGCGCTGGAAGAGCGGTTCCCCGGTCTGGTCGAAGAGTGTGACACGCAGGCCATCGCTGGTGACCTCGACCTTGATCGGGTTGTTGGGATCGGTCTCGGAGACGTTGAGCAGCCGGTAGAACTGGCTGGCCAGCGCTTTCATGGCGTTGAGGTCGACCACAGAGGTATCCTTCCCTCCCTTGCCAGTATCGTCGCCACCGGTGGTTGTGTTGGACTCGAAGGGCAGCACACCGCTGGTGTTGTCGAGGGGCGAGTTGAACGGGCTCTGGAAATACTGGGAGGTGGCGATGAGGATCTCCTGGTCCTGGGCGGAGATCCAAAGCACCAGGAACAGCGCCATCATGGCGGTCATGAAATCGGCGAAGGCTACCTTCCAAGCTCCGCCGTGGTGGGCTTCTTTTTTCCGCGCCATGTCGGGGTCCTCGGTGGCCGGTCCTTACTTGGCCGGCGGCATGCCCTTGAGGATGGTTTCGAGTTCGTCGGCACCGGGTTGCACGGTGCTGTCGAGCGACCGCCGCGCCACCTCGACCGCCATCAGCGGCGCAAGGCCCTTGGCGAAGCCGGAGACGGCCTGGAGGATGCAGCGGAAATACTTGTCATCGTTGGCGTTATTGGCCTTCACGCGCATGGCGATGGGGTTGATCAAGCCATACGCGCTGAACACGCCGAGAAACGTGCCGGTGAGGGCCGCAGCGACCTTCTCGCCCACGGCCTCGGGCCCCTCGGAGATGGCGGCCATCGTATTGATGATGCCGAGCACGGCGGCGACGATGCCCACGCCCGGCAGCGAGTCGCCAACCAGCTGAAGGATATGCACCGGCTCGTCGGCCTCCGCCGCCTTGGCATCGAGCTCCACCTCAAGCAGCGCCTCGAGCTGGTCGGGCTTGATCTTGCCGTCGACGACCGGGCGCAGACCGTTGCAGAGGAACTCCACCCGTTCGGGGTGTTTGATGAAACTGGCGTATTTGGTGAAGATGGTGCTCTTCTCCGGCTCCAAGATGTGGCCTTCCAGCGCGATCAGACCGCTGCGGCGCCCCAGCAGGAAGATCTCGTAGAGGAGCTTGAGCAGATCCATGTACTCTTCCTTGCCGGTGTGCCCGCCCGAGATGGCGCCCTTGATCTTGACGATGATCTCCTTGAGCACGTGCGTGGGACTGGCGATGACCATCAGCCCCAACGCGATGCCGCCGATCACGATGAACTCGGAGATGTGCAACAGCAGCACCGGGTTGCCGCCGGCAACCATGAAGCCACCCAAGGTGGCTCCGAACACGATCAGAACTCCGACCAGCAGCATCATGGTGGGGGTCGGCTCCGCTTATTGCTCCCGCACGCGTTGGATGTAGCCGCGCAGCCCGATGATCGTCTGGGCATGGATCTGGCAGATGCGGGACTCGGTGAGGTTGAAGACGGAGGCGATTTCCGCCAACCGCATGTTTTCGTGGTAATACATCGCGAGGATCTTGCGCGGTATATCGGGCAGTTGCCGGATTCTTTGAGCGACAAGTTCCTGCAACTCGCGGCGTTCCATATCGTCGCGTGCCAGCACGTCGGTATCGTCGGCGATAATCTCGTGCAGGCTCGAACGTTCGCCGTTCTCCTCGTCGGGCGACTGATCGAGCGCGAGGAAGCAGGCCGGCTTGGCCTCCTCGAGCCACTTGGCGTATTCCTTGGCGGAGATACCGAGAACTTTGCGGACCTCCTCGTCGGTGGCGGGGCGCCCGTTCTTCTGCTCGATCTCGGCGATGACTTCCTTGATCCGGCGGGCCTTGGCACGAGCGCGACGCGGGCGCCAGTCGAGTCGGCGGAGTTCGTCGAGCACAGAGCCGCGGATGCGGCGGCTGGCGTAGGCGGCGAAGGTATTGTTCTGCTTCGGATCGTAATTCTTCACCGCGGCAATCAGCCCAAGGATCCCCACGCTGTAGAGGTCCTCGGCCTCGATGTGGGGCGGCAGGTTGATGCGGATGCGGTCGACGACCGAGCGAACCAGCGGGAGGTAACGCTCGGTGAGCGCCTTCTCGTCGAGGCTGCTGCTCTCCGCTCCCTGATAGGTGCGCCACACGGCGGCGGCGGCAGCCGACTTGGGAGGCAGTCGGGACGGTGCAGGTTCTGGCAGGGGAGGCGATTTCTTCGCAGGACCAGGGGCAGCTTTCATGTTTCAGGGGCGTTCAGGGTTTGGCGACGGAAGAGCCGGGAGCCGGCGAAGGTTCTTCGCCGGCCTTGGCGGATTTTGCGGCGGCCTGTTGGCGGCGTTGCTGCGCGGCCTCGACAAAGGCCTTCACAACCACGGACCAGAACCACCGGAAAAGGAATGCGGCGACGATACAGCCGATCGCGGCATCGCGGAACACGACCTCGCCCGAGCGCCCGGCAAGGAAGCCGGCCAGCGCCGTGAGCGTGAACCCCGTGAAACCGCCGATGAAGAAAGCGTAGCGCATGGTCTTAGCCCCAGGGGAAAGTCCGGCGCAGCACCGCGCCGACGACATCGGTTTCGCACTCGCCCGAGAGGCTCGGGCCGAGCGTGGCCATCAACGGCGCCAGCGGCGCCTCGATGAGGAAATCCCAGAGCTTGCCCCACTGCGGCAGCTCGTCGAGCTGGGTAAACACGAGGTGGGTGCACCCCACGTCGATCCCCGCCGAGCAAGCCTGCCGCAGCACTGCGCTGTCCAGCAGTCCCGAGACCACAAGCACGCGGCCCGGGATGCGGTTCTCGTCGAGGAAAGAGCGCAGCCGCGCGTTCTCCTCCGGCCGGGTAAGCGAGAGCGCAGGCACGTCGAAGTAGCCGAAACGCGAATTCGCCGCTGCGGCGGGCTCCGGCGCTGGCGCCTGCCGGGTGAACTCCACCCCGAGCAACTCGCAAAAGACCGCCAGGTCCTCCGCGCCCTTCGGCCGGTCGAACTCGATGCTTGCCACCGTGCCACACCGGCCGTGTGTGAACACCTCGAACGAAAGCCATTTGCACAGCGCCGTCGTGCACCCCATCCCCGGCAGACCCATGAACGCCGCGCGAGGCGGCAGCGGTCGGGCGGTATTGTCGGCGGCAAGTTGCCGGATCTGCCCCGCGACGGCCGTGAGCCCCTGATGCAGCGGTCGGTCGTCTGCCGCAGGCCAGCCGGCGGTCGATTGAAGCCGCGCGATCAGGGATTCGGAAAGTCCCGACCGGCGCAGCAACGGCTCTAGCCGTTGCACCGGGGCGCCTGGGCTGGTTGCATTCGGCTCCGCGACCGGAGCGCCAACCATTGTTTTGGCAAAAGGCTCGGCCGCGGCAGTCGCTGCGGCATAGGTCGCAACCGGAGTGGCGCTGCGACGCGCCGCCGGAGCGGCTTGTGCCACCACGCTCACAGGCTCCACCGTATCGGTCTTTGCAGCCGTCTCAACTACTGCAGGCGCAACAACCGGAGCTTGCGCGATCACCTCGAGTCGAGTCCCGCCCAGCAAACCAGCAACGCCACCGGCCTTGACCGCACGCACGGAAACAACACGCGCATCATCGCCCAGCTGCTTGCGAATCGCACCAACCGCTTCCTCCGCGGAGCGGACGAGGAAACGGTACGAAGTGCCGACCGAGGCAGTTGTGGTTGAGGCGGAGGCCTCGGGTTGCGTTCTACGACCCTGGGCTTGCATTTCGGCACTTCCTTGCAAAGCCAGTGCCAGTATCACATCTCATTGTCCCCCAAGTTCTCAGAAGAGAGCAGCACCGATAACGGCACTTCCTGCCGCGGCCGGATCGGCAGGCCTTGCCGCATAAAAATAACCAGCACAGCGCCGCCGTCCCGAGGGCGCGATGTGCCGTTTAAGGGCATGACCCTAGAACAACTTTGCCGCCTCACCGTTTCGCCAGAAAGCCGGTGCCGCCCGCCGCCCATTTCGCTCCTCGCCACCCACAGAATTGCCATGCACTGTCCGCTCCCCTTCCCTCATCCCGAAATGTCTACCGCGTCCGCTCCGCTCGATCGCCACTCCCTCCCCGATGCCGCCGGCCACTTCGGCCCCTTCGGCGGCGTCTACGTCGCCGAGACGCTCATGACCGCCCTGCAGGACCTCGAGCGCGCGTACGACGAAGCCCGCGTCGATCCCGCCTTCCAGGCTGAGCTCCGCCACCACCTCAAGGAATTCGCCGGCCGCCCCACCGAGCTCTATTTCGCCGAACGCCTCACCCAGCACTGCGGCGGCGCCAAGATCTACTTCAAACGAGAGGACATCCTCCACACCGGCGCTCACAAGATCAACAACGCCCTCGCCCAGGTTCTCCTCGCCCGCCGCATGGGCAAGAAACGCATCATCGCCGAGACCGGCGCCGGCCAACACGGCGTCGCCACTGCCGCCGCCTGCGCCAAGTTCGGCCTCGAATGCGTCGTCTACATGGGCTCGGTCGACATGGCCCGCCAGGCCCTCAACGTCTTCCGCATGCGCCTGCTGGGCGCCACCGTCGCCGGCGGCGGCGCCGGCCCGACGGCCCGACAGCGCGGCACCAACGGCCGCACCACCCACTACGTCCTCGGCACCGCCAACGGGCCGCACCCGTTCCCACAGATGGTCCGCGATTTCCAGAGCGTGATCGGCCGCGAGGCCCGTGCCCAGATGCTCGAGCGCGAAGGCCGCCTGCCCGACGAGCTCATCGCCTGCGTCGGCGGCGGCAGCAACGCCATCGGCCTCTTCTACGAGTTTCTCGAAGACACCGCCGTGCGCATGACCGGCGTCGAGGCCGGCGGCCGCGGCATCAAGCGCGGCGACCACGCCGCCCGGTTCGCCGGCGGTCGTCTCGGCGTGCTCCAGGGTTGCAAGACCCTCATCCTCCAGGATCAGGACGGCCAGATCGACCTCACCCACTCAGTATCCGCCGGTCTCGACTACGCCGCCGTCGGCCCCGAGCACCTCTTCTACCAGAACCGCGGCCGCATCGAGTTCACCTATGCCACCGACGACGAGGTGCTCGCCGCCTTCCAGCTCTGCTCCCGACTCGAAGGCATCATCCCCGCCCTCGAATCGACGCACGCCATCGCCTTCGGCATCAAGCGCGCTGCCGAGCTCCCGAAGGACAAGATCGTCATCATCAACCTCAGCGGCCGCGGCGACAAAGACGTCCAACAGGTCGCCGCACTCCTCGGCCAGCCCGACATCGCCGTCTCCCCCGCCCCATGAAAAGCATGACCGGTTTCGGCCGGGCCGCCGCTCCGTTCGCCGGCCACGAGCTCTCCGTCCAGATTTCCTCGGTCAACCGCCGTGGCATCGAGATCGCCGTGAGCCTGCCCGACGAATGGCGCGAACTTGAGACCGCCATCTCCGAGCGCATCCGCACCGTGGCGACCCGCGGCCGCGTCTCCGTCTCGATCTCCGTGCGCGCCCCTGACGGCCGCACCGAAGGACTGCCCGATGCCGCCGCCATCGGCCGCGCGCTCGACCAGCTCGCCGACCTCGCCGCCTCGCGCAACATTCCCTTCGAGCCCGACGCCGCCCTGCTCTGGCAGGTTGCCGCCGGCCTGCGCAGTAACCGCGACCTGCCGCCCGCCGAGGAGGCGCAGGCGCCGCTCCTCGCACTCGTCGACCAGGCGCTCGCCGGTTTCGCCACCATGCGCGAACGCGAAGGCGCCGCACTCCAGACCGACCTCCTCGCCCGCGTCGCCATTATCCGAGGTCACTTCGACACCATCGCCGCCCGCGCGCCGCAGGTCGCCGCCGGCTATCGCGAGAATCTCTTCCGTCGCCTGCGCGATGCCGGGCTCGAACTCGATCTCAACGACGAACGCGTCCTCAAGGAGATCGCGCTCTTCGCCGACCGCTGCGACATCGCCGAGGAGATCACCCGCGCCCGCAGCCACCTCGACCAGCTCGACACCCTGTTGCGCGCCCACGGCGAGATCGGCCGCAAGACCGAGTTTCTCCTCCAGGAGCTCGGCCGCGAGGTGAACACCACCGGCAGCAAGGCCAACGACCTCGCCATCGCGAAGCTCGTCATCGAAGCCAAGAACGAGCTCGAGCGCATCCGCGAGCAGATCGCCAACGTCGAGTAAGCGGGCCGCTGCGCTTCAAAACCCTCCGCACCCACCAAGGTGCGGGCAGTGTCGTTTGCTTCGGATATAACAAAGCCTCCGCCGTTCGAGGGCGGAGGCTCCGGCAAAACATTCGCGCTGTCGTGCTTACTTTTTCTCCAGCGCGTTGAGCTCAGCTTGGGCCGCAGCCGCCTCGGCATTGGCCTTTTGGATCGCCTGCGCCCGGCTCTGCGCGTCCTGCTGGGCAGCCTTGGCCGCCGCAAGCTTCTCCTTGGCGACCCGTGCACGCTCCTGCGCCGCGGCGACATCGGCATCGGTGGTCTGCTCGCCCAGCACGACCTGCGCCTTGCGGTGCAGCTCGGCATCGGCGGCAGCCTGTTGCTGCGCAGCAGCAGCCTCGGCCTTCTGACGCTCGGCCTCAGCCCGTTGGCGCTCGACCTCCGCAGCCGCACGCTGTTGCGCCAGCTCGCGTTTTTCCGCGCGCTGCTCGGCCTTGGCGTCGTCGACTGCATTGCCGATCACGGCCCCCGCCAGAGCGCCAATGACGACGCCAGCCCCGGTGTTGTGGGACTGGTGACCGATGATGCCGCCAGCCACGCCTCCGAGGACGGCACCGGTCACGGCGCCATCGTTGTCGGTTTCGCGGACATAAGTCTGCTCGCACCAACCGCCATCGACATACTCGACTCCGCCGTCGACCTGAACATAGCGCGGGCCGACATAGACGACGCCGGGGGCCGGCGGCAGGGCCCAGTAGCCATCGATCCAAACCCAGTCGCCGAACGGCTGCCGCCACGACCAATAGCCACCGATCCACACATGGTGGGGGCTGGGACGAAACGGCCGGTACTCGTGGCGCATTGGCGGCGGCATGTGGTGCGCCCTGAAATGCGGACGGGGGCGGTTGTGCGACCAGACATCGTGCCGGGGACCGGGCCCATGATCGCGGCGATCATTGCGCATGTCGCGGCGGCGATCGTCCTGACGATGTTCGGGGCGGCCGTGATCGTCGCGATCGTCGCGACGGTCACGGTCGTCGGCATTCGCCGGCGAGAGCAAAGCAAGAGCCGCCACACCGGTGAGCATGAAGGCAATTTTGGTACGCATGGTTGGATGAAATTCCTGCGGTTTATCTGCCGGTATAGACGCTGGAACTAGCCTAAAGTTTCCCACCGGGACGGGCACACCGGTCCAGCGGTTCCAATCCACCGCGAGCGGGCGGAAAAACCGCCAGGCGGTCTCGGGATCGTCTCGATCCTACGGCAGCCAGGGGAACTTCCGGGCCTCGGGCCGGCGCTTCTCGCGTTGGGCGCGGTGGAACTCCTTCGCCTCGTCGGTCATGTAGTAGAGCATCGTGGCGTTGCCCGCCAGCTCCTGGATGCCCTGTTGGCCGTCGACATCACAGTTGAACGCTGCCTTCAGGCAACGGATAGCGATCGGGCTCTTGTCCAAGATCTCCTCAGCCCACTTCACGCCCTCGGTCTCGAGTTGCTCCAACGGGACGACGGCGTTGACCAAACCCATCTCCAGCGCCTGCTGGGCATTGTACTGCCGGCACAGGTACCAGATCTCGCGCGCCTTCTTCTGACCCACGATCCGCGCCAGATAGCTCGAACCGAAACCGCCGTCGAAGCTGCCCATCGCCGGGCCGACCTGGCCGAAGATGCCATTATCAGCGGCGATGGTGAGGTCGCAGACCAAGTGCAGCACATGCCCACCGCCGATCGCATAGCCGGCGACCAAGGCGATCACGACCTTCGGCATCGAGCGGATGAGCTTCTGGAGATCGAGCACGTTGAGCCGCGGCACGCCGTCCTCGCCCACATAGCCGGCGTGACCGCGCACGCTCTGGTCGCCGCCAGAGCAGAACGCATACTTGCCGTCCGTGTGCGGGCCAGCACCGGTGAGCAGCACCACACCGATCTTCAGATCCTCCCGGGCATCGAGAAACGCGTCGTAGAGCTCGAACACCGTCTTCGGGCGAAACGCATTCCGCTTCTCCGGGCGGTTGATGGTGATCTTCGCGATCCCGCCACTCTTCTGGTAGGTGATGTCCTCGTAGGACTTTACGGTCTGCCACTGGGTCGACATGGCGGCGACGTTAGGTCCCGGCCCCAGTTTGCCAAGCCTGCGCACTCAGCGCCCGAGGCGGAGCAGGCGGCCGAAAACCGCTTGGTTTCGCCGGAGTGCCCGCTAGTGTCCGCCGCTTTCCTGTGACCCAGCCCACAGCACACTCCGCCTCCTCGCCCGCGCGCCTTGCACTGGTCGTCGGCGCGTTGGGCGTCGTCTTCGGCGACATCGGGACCAGCCCGCTCTACACGTTCAGGGAGTGTCTCGCGGCAGTACCGGCAGCCGAGCGCACCGCAGGCATCCTCGGTATCCTCTCGCTAGTCTTCTGGGCTCTGTTCCTGGTGGTCACGGTGAAATACGTGTGGTGCATCACCCGCGCCGACAACGGCGGCGAGGGTGGCATCTTCGCCCTGCTCGCTCTCAGCGGCGAGAAGCCCGGCGTCGGAAAAATCACCGTTTGGGTTTTCCTCCTGCTCATCGGCGCAGCCCTGCTCTACGGCGACGGGGTGATCACTCCGGCCGTCACAGTTCTCGGCGCGATGGAGGGTCTGGTGGCCTTCAATGCCGATCTGGCCCACTGGGTGATGCCGCTGAGCGTGCTGATGATCTTGGCACTGTTTCTTTTCCAGCGCCACGGCACAGGCTCGATCGGTCGAGTCTTCGGCCCGGTCATGCTGCTGTGGTTCGGCACCTTGGCGGTGCTGGGCATCTGGCACATCGCCCACGCCCCGGAAGTGCTTTACGCGCTCAATCCGCTTCACGCCGCCTGCCTGCTGGCCTCGGGGAATGTCCACATCGCCACCCTGCTCGGTGCCATCGTCCTAGCCTTCACCGGCGCCGAGGCGCTCTATGCCGACTTGGGACACTTCGGCCGCAAGGCGATCGCCACAGGCTGGTACACGATCGCGATGCCCGCCCTAGTCCTCTGCTATTTCGGCCAGGGCGCGTGGGCGCTCGCTCATCCCGGCGACGCGACCAACCCCTTCTTCGCGCTCGTCTCCGCCGGTTGGCCCCGGCTGGCGCTCACCGTGCTCTCCGTGCTCGCGGCCTTTGTGGCCAGCCAAGCCCTCATCTCCGGCACCTTCTCGCTCACCCGGCAGGCGATCCAGCTCGGTTTCCTCCCCCGCCTGAACGTGCGCCACACCAGCGCCGCCCTCGAAGGGCAGATCTACCTCCCGCTGGTTAACACTGTCCTCGCCGTCGCCACGATCTGGGTGACCTTCGCGTTCAAGTCCAGCACCGCCCTCGCCTCCGCCTACGGCATCGCCGTCACCGGCACGATGGTTGTCACCACAATCGCGTATTTTGCCGTGCTACGCCGCGCCGGCCGTCCGCTCTGGTATGTCGCGCCGCTCTGCGGTCTGTTCCTCATCATCGATCTTGCCCTCTTTTGCGCCAACCTCGGCAAAATTGAGTCCGGCGGCTGGCTGCCGTTGGCCATCGGCGCCTGCGTGCTCGTGATCATGCACACGTGGCGCACCGGCAAAGGCGAGGTGCTCCGTCGCGTCTACTCCAACGAGATCACCGAGGACGAGCTGCGCGCCATGGCCCGCAGCCGCAACGTGGCCCGCGTCCGCGGCGGTGCAGTCTTCATGGCCGGCAACCCGCGCGGCACCCCGCTCGTCCTCGTCCACCACCTCAAGGCCAGCCGCAGCCTCCACGAGAACGTGGCCATCCTCAGTGTCACCACCGAGCCGATGCCCTTCGTCCCCGAGTCCGACCGACTCACCGTCTCCGAGATCGGCGAGGGCTGCTGGCGCGTCGTGGGCCGCTATGGCTACATGGAATCGCCCGATGCCGGGGCGCTCCTCGAGGCCGCCCGCACCCACGGTCTCCCCCTCAAGCCCGAGACCGCCACCTATTATTTCAACCACGAGATGGTCGTCTGCGGCGGCACCTCGCCGATGCCCAATTGGCAGAAGCACCTCTACGGAATCCTCAGCCGCAACGCCCGTCCCGCCCGCGACTACTTCCTAATCCCGCCCAGCCAGATCGTCGAACTCGGCCTGCCCATCCAGCTTTGACCCAGCATCGAATGATCCGGAAACGTCTTGGCCTGTCTCCGCGTCGATCCACACTGGACGACTTCGGATGAACAAACCCGCCGACCACAGCACCAACGTCCCGCGCGCCGCACTCACCATGGGCGCCCTCGGCGTGGTCTTTGGCGACATCGGCACCAGCCCGCTCTACACCTTGCGTGAGTGCCTCGCCCACCTCCCCGCCGACGACCGTGCCGCCGGCGTGCTCGGCGTGCTCTCGCTGGTGTTCTGGGCGCTCACCCTCGTCGTCAGCATCAAGTACCTCTCCTTCATCACCCGGGCCGACAACCGCGGCGAAGGCGGCATCTTCGCCCTCCTCGCCCTCATGCGCCGCGACAACTCCCCCTCGCGCAAGATGACCATCGGCATCTTCGTGATCCTCGCCGGCGCGGCCCTCCTCTACGGCGAAGGCATGATCACCCCGGCCATCTCGGTCCTCGCGGCCGTCGAGGGATTCCGCACCGCAGCCCCCGCGATCACGGAGCTGATCCCCCTTCTGGCCTGCCTCATCTTGGCCGGACTATTCTGGATGCAGCACAAAGGCACCCAGACCATCGGTCGACTCTTCGGCCCTGTCCTGTTCGTCTGGTTCACAGTCATCGGGCTGCTCGGTCTCTGGCACACCGTCCAAAATCCCGAGGTGCTTCGCGCCCTCAACCCCATCCACGCCTGGCGCCTGCTCGCGCAACAGCCCCTCCACGGCATCGCGCTCATCCTCGGCTCCGTCGTGCTGGCCATCACCGGCGTCGAAGCGCTCTACGCCGACATGGGCCACTTCGGCCGCCACGCCATCGCCCGCGCTTGGTACTGGATCGTGTTGCCCGGTCTCGTCCTGAACTACTTCGGTCAGGGCGCCCACGCCCTCGCCCACCCGGAAGACATTGCCAATCCCTTCTTCGCCCTCGCCCCCGCTGGCTTCGCACGTCTCTCTCTGGTCCTGCTCTCCATCGCCGCCACGATCATCGCGAGCCAAGCCCTCATCTCCGGCACCTTCTCGCTGACCCGTCAGGCCATCCAGCTCGGCTTCTTCCCCCGCTTGGCCGTGCTCCACACCAGCGCGGCGGTCGAAGGGCAAATCTACCTCCCGCTCGTCAACCGACTCCTGGCCATCGGCGCCATTCTCATCGTCTTCGGCTTCGGCTCTTCCGAGAAGCTCGCCGGCGCCTATGGCATCGCCGTGACCGGCGCCATGACGATGACGACCGTCGCCTTCTATTTCGTCGCGCGCCGCCGGTGGCGCTGGTCGCGACTGACCGCCGGCACGCTCTGCGCCGCCTTCCTCACCATCGACCTCTCGCTCTTCACCGCCAACATCCCGAAGATCGCCCACGGCGGCTGGCTTCCGCTGGCCACTGGTATCGGCATCCTCGTGCTCATGCATGTGTGGAAACGCGGCCGAGAGATCATCTACGACCGCGTTTACGGCCGCGGCCTCGAGGACCTCGAAGTTTCGAGCCTCTTCGCCGACACCTCCCTTCACCGCGTCGACGGCACCGCCGTCTTCATGGCCTCCAACCCACGCGGCACGCCCCTCGCCCTCCTTCACCACCTCAAGGCCAACCGCTGCATCCAGAAAACGGTCGTCCTGCTGAGCATCGCCGCCGAGCCCGAACCCCATGTTCCCGACGAGGGCCGGCTCGCCTTCTCCTCGCATGGCCACGGCGTCTGGCGCGCCATCGGCCGCTACGGCTACATGGAATCGCCCGATGTCGCCGCCCTGGTCGAGCGACTCCGCGCCGCCGGCGTGAAGATCGAGCCGATGAGCACCACCTACTATTTCAACCGTGAGATGGTGCTCACCGGCGGCGACTCCCCGCTTTGGGAATGGCAGAAGTCCTTCTACGCCTTCCTCAGCCGCAACGCCCGCCCGGCCAAGGACTACTTCCGCATCCCGCCCAATCAGATCATCGAGATCGGCCTGCCGATCCAGCTCTGAGCCTCCGCCTCCACGCCGCCCTCGATAGGCGAAAACGTTCCGCTTCGCAGTGCCGGCATCACGGTCGGCCACGCCAGCGCCCCGCCTGCACCGACAGCACGAAATCCCGTTCCGACCGCGACAGAATTCCGTGCTCTAGCCCGCCCCGCCCAACTTATTTTCCCTCTGAAAACCGCTATTCGCGTTCCGCCACGACAGCACACTTTCATGTCCCGATCGGGACAGAAAAGTGTGTTCTCCCCCACCGACGCGTTCCCGTAACGGGCCTCGCGCGGCACGCCGGGACAGTCCGGTGAGCGGGGCGGTCAGCGCGCACGATTTTCCCGCCACACCCAGAAGGAACAGCGAGCGGCTCGGGGTTCAGCATTCGCTGACCAAGCAGAGCTAGGGAACCATCACGCCCGACCGTCGAGCAACGCCTTGCGCCGGGCCGCGTCACGGTTGCGGTCAGTGCGCAGATGCAGGACACGCACGCCGGATTCCGGAAGTGTCGCGATCAGTCCGACAAACTGGTCCCAGTCGCGCACCGGCACATGCTCCACGCCGTAAGCGGCGCAGAGCTTCTCGAAATCCGCATCCTGCGGCGTTGCGAAATACTCCTCGAACGGCGGCTCGAACTTCGCCACCGGCAGATGCTCGAAGATGCCGCCGCCACGGTTGTCGATCAGCACGATTGTCAGACTACCGCGCAGCTTCGGCCGCAGCAGGAATCCGTTCGTGTCGTGCAAGAGCGAGAGGTCGCCGGTGAGCAGCACCGCCGGCCGGTTGCCGTGTGCCGCACCCAACGCCGTCGAAAGCGTGCCGTCGATGCCGTTGGCGCCGCGGTTGAAAAGGAAGCGCGGCCGCCGCGCATTCTGCGGCCAGAAGTACTCCACATCGCGCACCGGCATGCTGCTGGCGACAAACAGCGGAGTCGCCTCCGGTAGGTGGCGCGCCAGCAACCACGCGGCCTTCGGCTCGAAGAACTCCGTCTCCGCCTCCAGCGCGCCATCGATCCGCGCCGCTGCCGCGGACTCGGCTTCGATCCAGCAATCGACGTACTCGCTCTCCGGACGCGCAGCGTCGACGATCAGCGCGCCGATGGCCGCAAAGATGTGGCGGGTACGCAAGTGCAGCCCGTCGTGGTTTGCGGGATTTGCAGAGACCAGAGTTACCTCGGCGTCGCTGCGCTCCAGCCAGCCCCGCAACACCTTGCTTGTCGGCCAGCCCTCTACGCACAACACCGACTCGGGGGCGAGCGCCTTGGCCAGAGTCTCATCGCGCAACAACGCATCGTAGTGCGGGATGACGGTCGCGCCCTCCGTCTTGTGGTGCCGCACGGGCGAAAGCGCATCGGCCAGCACCGGCCAGCCGAGGGTGCGCGCGATCCGCCCAACCATCCGCGCATACGCGACCGGATCATCAGGATTCGCCGGACCAGCCACAATCAGGCCGCGAGTTGTCTGCGGCGGCGTCCACGTCACGGAAACGTCCACGGCATTCGCCTCACCGAGTTGTGAGAAAAAGCTCTCGTCGATCTTCCCGCGCAACGCCTCGGCGCTGCCATCCGCCACCGGCGCGAGCGGATCGCGGAACGGCGCATTCAGGTGCACTGGGCCCGGCCGCGGAGCCAGCGTGCGGCGGCAGGCGTGTGCGACCGTCTGCCGCAAGTACCGCAACAGCTCCAGCCGGGGCTCCGGCACGGCGAACTCGTGGTAAAACTCGACGTAGCCGCCGTAGAGTTTCTGCTGGTCGATCGTCTGCCCCGAGGAGCAGTCGCGCAATTCCGGCGGCCGGTCGGCGGTGATCGCCAAAAGCGGCGTGCCGCTCTCGTGCGCCTCGACGATCGCCGGCAGGTAGTTGGCCGCCGCTGTGCCAGAGGTGCACACGAGCACGACAGGCCGGAGCGTGCGCTTGGCCTGCCCCAGCGCGAAGAAGGCCGCCGAGCGCTCGTCGAGCACCGGGATCGCCTCGATACCGGGATGCCGCGCCAGAGCGGTGGTCAGCGGCGTTGAGCGCGAACCTGGCGAGACCACCGCCGTGCGCACGCCGCAGCGGTGAAGCGTCTCTGCGAGCACGCTACACCAGAGGGTGTTGGTGTTGCGGAAATCCAGTGTAGGGATCGCGGCGGTCGAGGGAGCGGACATCGGCTACTTGAGGGTTGGCGGAGCAATCCTCAGGACGTTCCGGCTCAAGACAAGATCGGCGGTGCGGCTCGGAGGAGGAGGCGTGCAATAGTCGCGGGCGAGCAGCCGGATGTATTCCAGCACCCGCGCACTGTCCGCGCCGGTCCAGAAGCACGGCTTGGGCAGCACCAGCCGCTTGTCCCCGCCCTCGAGCACCAGCTGGAATCTGCCGAAACGGACCTGCTTCACGTCAGCCCAAGCCATCCCCACCGCCTCGAGCGAGCCGTCCATCCAGATGCCGGCCCCATCGGCCCCGATCGGTCCATACACGAGCAGCAGCAGCACGCTCAGGCCGGCCAGCGGCAGCGCCAGCAAGGCCAACAGCAGATAGCCGGCGGCAATGAATGTGCCGACCATCATGAAGGCTAGCACGGCGCAGGCGCCGGCGAAAACCTGCGCTTTCCAGATCGAGACGACGGCTGGGGCTTCGCTCATGGCCGGCACCATGCACAGCAGCCACGAGTCTTGCAATACGGTGCGCGCCCGCAGCGCCTCTCGGCGCACAGCTTCAAAAGTCCTTCACGAATGCACGGGCACGAAGCGATGCCACTCTGGCCGGGTTCTCCTGGCTCAGACCGGAGCACCAAGCACCCGGCGGATCGCCTCGGCCAGCACGCCGACGGCATACGGCTTCGTCACCACCGCTCGGAACCCGTGCTGGCGGTAGTTCGCCATGACGGGGTCGTTGGAGTAACCGCTGGAGACGATGGCGCGGACATCCGGGTCGATCCGGCGCAGCTCCGCCATGCACTCCGCGCCGCCCATGCCGCCCGGTACTGTGAGGTCGAGGATGACGATCTGGTAGCGTCGCCCCGCTGCGAATGCCTCCCGGTAGACGGCCAGGCACGTCGCACCATCGGGCACGGTGCGGTACTCGCACTGGAGCTTGGCAAGCAACCGCTCACCGAGCCGCCGGATCGTCTCCTCGTCGTCCATGAGGAGGACTCGTGTGCCGGCGATCCCCAACGGCAGGGCCGTGGACTCCGCCTCGGCAGCAACCGGTGCGGGCTGCGGCATCTCGGCGGCCGCTGGAATCCAGAGGCGAAACACCGTGCCGAGCCCTAGGCTGGACTCCACCTCGATGTGTCCTCCATGGCGTTTGACGATCGAATACGCGATCGCCATGGCAAAGCGGTCGTCGCCGAACTTCGTCGCCGAATAGGGATCGAAGAACCCGGGCAACCGCTCGGGCGAAAGGCCCGGCCCGTGGTCGGTGATGGTCACGCGCACATAGCGCCCGGCCGCGATAGCACCGGTGGCATGCTCGATCACCTCGTTCTCGGCATCGAAGGTGATGATGCCGCCCTCCGGCATGGAGCCGCGCGCGTGGACGATGAGATTCTGCAGTGCCCGTCCGAACTGGTTGCGGTCGGCATGCACGAGCCAGACATCCGGCGCGATCCGGTACTCCGCCCGCGCCTTGGCCCCGCTGAGCGCGAAACCGGCGGCGTTTTGCAGCAGCGGGGTGAGCGGCAGATTGTCGCGCATCGGCGCACCACCCTTGGCGAAAGTGACCAGCTGCTGCGTGAGATCGCGGGCGCGCTTCGCGCTCGCCTCGATGTCGCGCAGACTGTCCCCGACCAGGGCCATGACCCGCTCCTCAAGCATGGCGAGGGTGACGTTTCCAAGGATGCCGGTGAGCAGGTTGTTGAAATCGTGGGCCAGTCCGCCGGCAAGCAGGCCGAGCGAGCGGAATCGCTGCGCTCGCTCCAGTTCGTTCTCGAGGTTGGACTGCTTCTCGAGCTGCTCGCGGATCTGCCGGGTCTGCGCGTTCACCCGGTGCCGCAACGCCGCGACCCAGACAAACCCCGCCAGCATGCATCCGGCAAGCGCGCCAGCGGTAAGTAGCGCGCGTGACACCGTCCAGAACCTCGCAGACCGGAGCACAGCCAGATCCGCGCCCGAGCGCAGCTGCATCTGGAAGCCACGGGGGCGATAGGAATCGTCGAAAACAATCCGGTACACACCGGTCAGTCTCAGCGTCATGCCCACGCCCAGATCGATCTCCGGGGCACCTGAATCAGGATGCTCAAGGAGGGCGTCGAAGATCGTGTTGCCGGACTGCAGCGTGAGTCGCAACAGACCGTTGTGCCGGGAGAAATCGATCAGGGTGCCCTCCACGCGTACGAGCCGCAGGTCGTTCTTGAAGTCCTGCGCCGAGGCATCGACCAGCTCGACCGGCTCAGGCGACACGCCGACGCGTACCCGTCGGGACACGGCCTCGCGCAACACCATGCGCGCACCGTCGCGTCCGATAATTCCCACGGCCTCGACCATATCACCCGGCACAAGCTGGCCGGGTTCGCGGCTGAAGATGGTCAGCGCATCCTCTCCATCCTGCGCGATGATGTACTGGCCGGAGACGTGGTGGACGACCTGGGCGATGACGCGGGCGCGCACCAGTTCCTCCATGGCGAAGAGCCGGCGCAGCTCCCCCACCCTCCGCAGCGGCAGGTCGTAGACCTCGGCCGGCGCGTCCTCCTCGATGATGATGTCGTGCAGGTAGGGCACGCGCAGGCGGACGCCGTTGATGCGGTTCTTCGCGTCGGCGGTCACCTCGCATACGCCGTGCACGCGCAGGAGCGATCCCGGCGTGGCCACGAAGTTCACCGGGGACCAGAGGTGCCCCGTGAACTCGCCTTCGGGCGTCGTCACATAAATCCACCGCCAGTCGCCTTCCGAGGCCGTGCGGCGGATGAACCCGCGCATCTCGACCCACTGGCCGTCCTCGCTGCCGGTGATCGCCTGCGAGTAGGTGATCCGCTTCGGCGCAGGGTGGGCCATCGAACTGAGCTCGGACAGGTGCTGCAGCTCCACCGCCGGCCCGAACGTCCCCTGGAAGGTCTTGCCCTCGACACGGGCATAGCGTTGCAACGGCGGCGGCGGCACACCCTGGGGCAGGCGCACGCGTATGCCCCCGCTCAGGTCCTGGATGAAGAAGAAATCGGCGTCCGCGATCGACCACGTCACGATGCCGCGGATATCGACTGGCTGGCCGGCAGCCGCCTCCGCTGGAGCCAGCTGCCGGATTCGGTCGATCAGATCGATCGCGCTGCCGGGCTCCTCGAGCTCGCGCGGGTCGTTGCTGATCGCCACGCGAAACAGTGCCGATTGCAGCACCCAGCGCGAGCCGACGATCGCCAGACGCCCGACCACCTCGACCTCAGTCTCGGGCTGAATCCGCTCGCGCTGCAGCGAGTTCACCAAGACCTCGCCCGTGCCGTCGCGGAGGAAGAAACTCGAGCCGATCTCCCGCTGGCGCATCTTCCCGCGCACGCGCACGATCGAGCCTTCGCGGACTTCGTTGAGCCTGCTGGTCTGCGTCAGCGGGATCGCGAAACGCGGGTCAGTCGCGATGTTTCCGAGCACGGAGATGTCGCTCTGGCGCGCAGCCCAGAGCTCGACCGTCGCCTCCGTACCCGTCGGATCGATGCGCCCCGAATAGACGGCCATCACGCGGAGGCGGCAGCCCTGCCAGTTGGGTAACGCGCTGCGCAGATCCGGCGGCACCCAGCAGACGACCCGGCGGCCGTCGATGAGCATCGTCAAGCGTAGGTGTTGGCTGTCGACGAGCTGCTGCTCATCCACATGGCCTTCGGTCACAACGATCTTGCGGTCGAACATCGGCACATCGCCGATGCGGCCGTTAGTCGGCACCGGCGTGACGCTCACAAAATCGTCGAGCACCGTCACGCGCACCCGGTCGGCGGCGATCCCTTGTTTGGGAATAAGCGTGCCCTCGATGCGCACACGCTGGCCGTTGCGCAGCTGCGGCGCATTTGCGGCGAGCTGGACATAGCGCCCTTCGCCGGCGAGTTCGTACCAGAGGTTGTGCCAGGATGGATCGTAAAAGTTCACGCGCATCTCCACCCGCAGCGGATAGACGCGTTCCCGCTCCTCGTTGGTCATCGACCACACCACGTTCGTGTCGGTGATCGTGCACTCGTGCAGAGCCTTCACACCGAGCTCCGCTGGTCTGGCTTCCTGCGCGCACAGGCACGGCGCGAACAGCAGTGCGGCCACCAAGCCCAAACACGCACGGATTCCCGTGCGGCTCATGCCACATGGCGAAGGCAAGATCTGAGCCTTCCTGTTCATGCGCGTACTCGGTTTGGTTTCATCCACAGTGTGTGTGGGGAGAGGGGGGGGGGG
>CAZXHR010000028.1:0-4101 GCA_964640465.1 uncultured Opitutaceae bacterium | reverse complement strand
CGCCCGAGCCGCCCGCCACATAGCCTGCAGCCTAAAGAATCGTTGCGATGTAGGCAGTCATGTGAGGCTTCGCGGGGGCCGGAGCGTATTAAGGAGGCCCCATCTATTAATCGAAACATTTCTTTGCCCGCTTTCTGGTAGCGCTTTTCGGCGCCTCCGGGCCTCGTTTTCCATTGGCCAACCGTCCCCCCGCCTGTTGGCAGTAGACGCGACATTTTTCTCCCATGATTATCCTCCGCGGCGCACCCGCCCTCTCCGACTTCCGCACCCAGAAGCTCGTCCAGGATCTCCTGGCTGCCGGCCTCCCCGTCAAGGACGTCGCCACGGCATTCATCCACGTCGCCGAGACCACCGCCGAGCTCACCGCCGCCGAACACGAGGTGCTGGTGAAACTGCTCACCTATGGCCCCAGCCGGGAGGCCCACGAGCCTACCGGCCTCCTCCAGGTCGTCGCCCCGCGCCCGGGCACCATCTCGCCCTGGTCCTCCAAGGCCACCGACATCGCCCGAATCTGCGGGCTGGAGAAGCTCAAGCGCGTCGAACGCGCCGTCGCCTACTGGATCGACCTCGGCGGCTCCACGCCCAACGCGGCCCAGGCCAAGCTCATCGCCGCCCGCCTCCATGACCGCATGACGCAAGCCGTCTTCGGCTCGTTGGAGGAGCTCGACGTCCTCTTCAGCCACGCCACGCCCGCGCCCTTCACCTCCGTCCCCGTGCTCGCCAAGGGCCGCGCCGCCCTCGTCGAGGCGAACACCTCGCTCGGCCTCGCCCTCGCCGACGACGAGATCGACTACCTCGTCAAGAACTTCACCGCCCTCGGCCGCGACCCACACGACGTCGAGCTGATGATGTTCGCGCAGGCCAACTCCGAGCACTGCCGCCACAAGATCTTCAACGCCTCCTGGGAAATCGACGGCTCCGCCAAGGACCGCTCGCTCTTCCAGATGATCAAGAACACCTACCAGCTGCACAGCGACGGCATCCTCTCCGCCTACAAGGACAACGCCGCCGTCATGGTGGGCCACCGCGCCGCCCGTTTCTACGCCGACCCCAAGTCCAACGAGTACGCCGCGCACGAGGAGGACATCCACATCCTCTGCAAGGTCGAGACGCACAACCACCCGACCGCCATCTCGCCCTTCCCCGGCGCCGCCACCGGCTCCGGCGGCGAGATTCGTGACGAGGGCGCCACCGGCCGCGGCTCCAAGCCGAAGGCCGGCCTCGCGGGTTTCACGGTATCCAACATCAAACTCCCCGGCGCCGTCCAGCCCTGGGAAAAGGAGTTCGGCAAACCGGGCCGCATCGTCTCCGCGCTCGACATCATGATCGACGGTCCGCTCGGCGCGGCTGCGTTCAACAACGAGTTCGGCCGCCCGAACATCCTCGGCTACTTCCGCACCTTCGAGCAGGAAGTCCCCGCCGCCGGCGCCAAGGCCGAGGTTCCGAATTCCGGAAAATCGAAACTCGAAAATCCAAAATCGAAAATGCCGGTGGCGACAGCCACTGAGCTCCGCGGCTACCACAAGCCGATCATGCTCGCGGGCGGTCTCGGCGCCATCAAGGCCGAGCACGTCCAGAAGGGCACGATCGAGCCGGGCGATAAACTCATCGTCCTCGGCGGGCCGGCGATGCTCATCGGCCTCGGCGGCGGCGCCGCCAGCTCGATGGCGAGCGGCTCCGGTCAGGAGGATTTGGATTTCGCCTCCGTCCAGCGCGACAACGCCGAGATGGAGCGCCGCTGCCAGGAGGTCATCGACCGTTGCTGGGCGCTGGGCGCCGAGAACCCGATCTCGTTCATCCACGACGTCGGCGCCGGCGGCCTCTCCAACGCGCTGCCCGAGCTCGTCAACGACGGCGGCCGTGGCGGCCGCTTCAACCTCCGCGCCGTGCCCAACGCCGAGCCGGGCATGTCCCCGCTCGAGATCTGGTGCAACGAGGCGCAGGAGCGCTACGTGCTCGCCGTGCCGGCCGCGCGCCTCGAGACCTTCGCCGAGCTCTGCCGCCGCGAGCGCTGCCCGTTCGCCGTCGTGGGCGACGCCACCGCGGAGCAGCGCCTCGTCGTCGAGGATCCGCATTTCAACAACACGCCGATCGACCTCCCGCTCGAGGTGCTGCTGGGCAAGCCGCCGCGCATGCACCGCAAGGAGAAGTCGCTCCCGCGCCCGCAGCTCCCGCTCGACCTCTACGGCCTCACCCTGGCCGAGGCCGTGAAGCGCGTGCTCTCCCACCCGACCGTAGCCGACAAGACCTTCCTTATCTCCATCGGCGACCGCTCCGTCACCGGCCTCGTGTGCCGCGACCAGATGGTCGGCCCCTGGCAGGTGCCCGTCGCCGACTGCGCCGTGACCGCGTCATCGTTCACCGCCTACACCGGCGAGGCGATGTCGATGGGCGAGCGCACTCCGGTCGCCGTCAACAACGCCGCCGCGTCTGCCCGCCTCGCCGTGGGAGAGGCGCTGACCAACCTCGCCGCCGCCCAGATCGGCGACCTCGGTAAGGTCAACCTCTCCGCCAACTGGATGGCCGCGCCCGCCGTCCCGGGCGACGCCGTCGATCTCTACGCCGCCGTCCACGCCGTCGGCATAGAGCTCTGCCCCGCCCTCGGCATCACCATCCCGGTCGGCAAGGACTCGATGAGCATGTCCACCGTCTGGAAAGATCGGGGACAACAGAAGCGCGAGACCGCGCCGATCTCGCTCATCGTCTCCGCCTTCGCCCCCTGTGCCGATGTCCGCCTCACGGTCACGCCGCAGCTCCAGCGCGAGGCCGACACCGTCCTCCTCCTGATCGACCTCGGCCGCGGCCAGAACCGCCTCGGCGCCTCCATCCTCGCGCAGACCGTCTCGCAGATGGGCGAGGCCACGCCGGACGTCGACAACCCGACCGACCTCAAGAACTTCTTCGCCGCCATCCAGCAACTCGGCCGCGAGCGAAAGCTCCTCGCCTACCACGACCGCTCCGACGGCGGCCTGCTCGCGACCATCGTCGAGATGGCGTTCGCCGGCCACACCGGCGTCGACCTCGAGGTACCCGCCGGCCACAACGCCTTCGCCTCGCTCTTCAGCGAGGAGCTCGGCGCCGTGCTGCAAGTCCGCGCCGCGGACCTCGACGACGTCTCCGACGTCCTCCGCCGCCACGGTTTCAAGAACTGCACCACGCGCATCGGCACGCTGAATTCCTGCTTTGCCCTGCGTATCCGCCGCGGCGGTGAGGAGATCTACAACGAGAACCTCCCGAAGCTCCGCGCGCTCTGGAGCGACGTCACCCGCCGCATCGCCACGCTGCGCGACAACCCCGCCTGCGCCGAGAGCGAGTTCCAGCTCAAGCTCGACAAGACCAACCCCGGCATCAGCCCAAAGCTCACCTTCGACCTCGCCGCCGCCGCCCAAGCTATTCGCGTTCCGGCTCTCGCCGCAAAGCGCCCCGCCATGGCGATCCTCCGCGAGCAGGGCGTGAACAGCGAGGTCGAGATGGCCGCCGCGTTCGACCGCGCCGGCTTCCGCACCGTCGATGTCCACATGACGGATATCCTCTCCGGCCGCGTTTCGCTGAAGGATTTCCGCGGCCTCGTCGCCTGCGGCGGGTTCAGCTACGGCGACGTCCTTGGCGCCGGCGAAGGCTGGGCCAAGAGCATCCTCTTCAACGAGCGCGCCCGCGCCGAATTCGCCGCGTTCTTCGCGCGGCCCGACACGTTCTCCCTCGGCGTCTGCAACGGCTGCCAGATGATGAGCAACCTGCACTCGATCATCCCCGGTGCCGACCACTGGCCGCGCTTCGTGCAGAACCGCTCCGAGCGCTTCGAGGCCCGCTTCGTCTGCGTCCGCCTCGAGGAGAGCCCGAGCATACTGTTCAAGGACATGGCCGGCAGTGTCCTCCCGATCGCCTCCTCGCACGGCGAGGGCTACGCCGAGTTCAAGGACACCGCCGCGCTCGACGCGTGCGACGCCTCCGGTCTCGTCGCCGCCCGCTTCGTCGACAACAAGCACCAGGCCACCGAACAGTATCCGCTGAATCCGAACGGCTCGCCCCGCGGCATCACCTCGCTCACCACCCGCGACGGCCGCGTGACGATCATCATGCCGCACCCCGAGCGCGTCATGC
>CAZXHR010000027.1:0-30975 GCA_964640465.1 uncultured Opitutaceae bacterium | reverse complement strand
CTTCGATCCAAACTGGTCTCCCAACCCTGCCGCTTGAAAAAGATCGGATCTACCTTTCGGCATCGGTGTTCATCGGTGGCCATCTGTGGCTTCACTCCTCCGTTTCCTGAGTTCGTGAGTTCCAGATAGACCGAGCCGCTCGACCGGGGTCAGCGCCCCCGGCTACAGCTCAGCCTGGAAACGGCAGTTCGGACAGGCCACAGAGGCAGAGGAGAGGCGGAAGGAGAGCACAGAGAAGAAGATGGGGCATCTTCCTGCGCTTGGTGTGACTCACCCAAATGGTGAGTGACTTCGGTCGCTCGGTTTCCTCCGAACTCTCTGTGTTCTCTTGCCTTATCTCCGTGCCCTCTGTGTCCAACTGCTTCGTTTAGGCTCAGAGCAGCGGCGCGGGCTCGTAAGCGGCGGCCTTGGCGTTCTTGCGCACAATCGGGCGCACCTGCGCGACAAAGGCGTCGACCTGGTTCGGGGCGGCGCCGACGAAGCGCTCGTTCTCCGAAAGGATCGCCCGAAGCGTCTTCTTCGAGAGGCCGAGGCGTTTGTCGCCGGCGAGGCGCTCGAGCATGTCGCCGTCGCTGCCGGAACCGCCCTCGCGGATGGCCTTCGCGGCGGCGAGCGCGTGCTCTTTGATCGCCTCGTGCGCGGTCTCGCGGCCGGCGCCGGCCTTCACGGCCTCCATGAGGATCGTGGTGGTGGCGAGGAAGGGGAGATTGCGCTCGTTCTCGGCGGCGATGGCGGCGGGGAAGACATCCATGCGCGCGAGCACGGTGAGGAACGTTTCCAGGAGGCCGTCGATGGCGAAGAAGGCGTCGGGCAGCGCCACGCGGCGCACGACCGAGCAGGAGACGTCGCCCTCGTTCCACTGGTGGCCGGCAAGTCCGCCGGTCATGACGGCGAGGCCGGAGAGAATGGTATGGAAACCGCAGATGCGCTCGCAATTGCGGGCGTTCACCTTGTGCGGCATGGCGGAGGAGCCCACTTGGCCCTTCTGGAATCCCTCGGTGAGGAGGCCTTGGCCGGCCATGAGGCGCAGGGTGATCGCGAAGCTGGACGCGGCGGCGGAGATCTGGCCGAGCGCGGTGACGACCTCGTGGTCGAGGCTGCGCGGATAGACCTGGCCGACGCAGGTGAAGGCGGCCTTGAAGCCGAGGTGCTTCAAGATGCGCGACTCGAGTTCGAGCACGCGGTCGGCGCGGCCGCCGAGGAGGGTGAGCTGGTCGAGCTGGGTGCCGACGGCGCCCTTGAGCCCGCGAACCGGATACCGTTCGAGAAGGTTTTCGAGGCGGTCGAAGGCGATGAGGAGCTCCTCGCCAAACATGGAGAGGCGCTTACCCAGGGTGGTGGGCTGGGCAGGCACGTTGTGCGTGCGGCCTGTGATCATCACGTCGCGGTACTGCTCGGCGCGGGCGGAGATGCCGGCGAGGGCGGCGATGGTCTTCTCGCGCACGATGCGCAGGCTGCGCAGGACCTGGAGCTGCTCGACGTTCTCGGTGAGGTCGCGGCTGGTGAGGCCGAGGTGGATGAACTGGCGCTTGGCGAGATCGGAGAACTCCTCGATGCGGGCCTTCACGTCGTGGAGCGTGGTGCGCTCGCGGGCGGCGATGGAGGCGAGGTCGATGGTGCCCTTCACGCGCTCGTAGTCCTTGATCGCCTCGGCCGGGATCGGCACGCCGAGGTCGCGCTGCGCCTTCATCACCGCGATCCAGAAATCGCGTTCGAGGAGGATGCGGCCCTCGCCCGACCAGATCCCGCGCATGGCGACGGAGGCGTAGCGGTCGGCAAGGACGTTGGGGATCGCGCCGGCGGACTCGGAGGCATTCACGGCAGGGGCGGGAGCCGCGGCGGGCGCGGACACGTTGGCGGCTTGTTTGGCAGAGGATTTGGCGGGCACGAGGATGAGCCAAAACGAATCGTCGGCGGCCTGACAATCCTGCAAGCGGGCGTTGTCAGAATGGGGCGGGCCCTGCCCCGCATCGGCGGCGGCCAAAACGGTGCGGCGGGCCGGCGCGCTCAGGGCTGCCGGGCTGCGAGGGTTTGCGCGACGAGGGCGATCAGCTCCTTCACCTCGTAGGGCTTGGCGAGGGCGGCGTCGAAGCCGTGCTCGCGGTAGGAGGCGAAGCACGGGGTGGACGCATTGCCGCTAGAGACGACGGCGCGCACCTCGGGATCGAGCCGGCGGATGGCGTCCAGCGCCTCCTTGCCGCCCATCCCGCCCGGCACGGTCAGATCGAGGACGACGAGCCGGAAGGGGCGGTTGTGCCGGCGGGCCAGGTCGAAAGCCTCGACCGCCTCCGCACCGTCCGCAGCCGTCGCGACCTCGTAGCCGACACGCATGAGCGCGCTGGTCGCCGCGCGGCGGATGGTGGCGTCGTCGTCCATGACGAGGATACGAACGAGTTCGGGCTCGAGGGAGACCGTCTCTGTCGCGGCGCCGCCGGCCGGCGCGGGGACGGTCCTGGCGGGATCGGCGGCAGGGAGCCAGAGGCGGAAGGTGGTGCCGCGTCCCGGTGCGGACTCCACCTCAATGTGGCCGCCGTGGCGGCGCACGATGGAGAACACGGTGGCGAGACCGAGCCCGTTGCCGTCCTTCTTGGTCGTGAAATACGGATCGAAGATCTTGGGCAACACCTCGGGAGGGATGCCCCGGCCCGTGTCCGTCGCCTCGAGCCGGATATAGCGCCCGGGCTGGAGCCCGGCCTTCACGCCCGCGGCTACGGCTTCGTTGACCAAGGTGAGGCGCAGGGTACCGCCGGCGGGCATCGCCTGCACGGCGTTGATCGCGAGGTTCTGCACCACCTGCCCGATCTGAACGCTGTCGACATCGGCGGGCCAGAGGTCGGAGGGGATGGAGAACTCGCCGCGCACGCTGGCCCCGTGGAGTGCGAACTTGGCCGCATCGCGCACAAGCCCGGCGAGATCCACCACCGTGCGCGAGGGCGTGCCGCCCTTGGCGAACAGGAGCAGGCGCATGGAGAGATCGCGGGCCCGCAGGGCGGCGAGCTCGGCGTCGGCCAGACTGTCGCCGACAACCTCGACGGCGCGCGCGTCGAGGCGGGCGAAGCTGATGTTGGCGAGGACTCCGGTGAGGAGATTGTTGAAGTCGTGGGCGATGCCGCCGGCCATGAGGGCGAGCGACTCGACACGCTGGGCACGCTGCAGCTCCGTCTCCAGGCGCTGCTCGCGCTCGAGTTGGGCGCGGATCTGCTCGGTCTGCTTCGCCACCCGCGAGCGCAGCACCGCCAGCCAGCCCAGCACCGCCGCGGTGAGCAGCAGCAGCCCACCGGCCACGGCGAGCGCACGGGGAACCGTCCACAGCGGCGGCAGCTCCAGAAGCGTGATATCGTCCGCGGTACGCATGCGGAGCGTGAAGTCGATCGGGCGCCGGTACTCGTCGTAGATGGCACGGTAGACGCCGCGCAGGGCGACGACGCCGTCGACGGGACAACGCGCGGCCTCGAACCCCTCGCGCGCGATTCTCGCGCGGAACAGCCGTTTGCCGGACTGCACGGTGACGACCGTCTCGGCAGGCGTGGTCTGGATGCCATTCACGACACCGGTCATGCGCACGAGCCGGCCGTCGAGCCCCTCGCCGGGCGACTCGGGCCGGAGCAGCTCGATCGGGTCGGGTTCCGCACCATGGCCAACCCGCCGGTAGAGCGCCTCGCGCAAGACCAGCCGGATGCCCTCGCGTCCAGGCAGGCCGACGACCTCCACACGGTCGCCGGGAAACAGCGGCGCGGTGTCGCGGCTGAGGGCCAGCAGCGACTCGTTGCCGTCCTGCAGGCAGATGTAGCGGCCGGACTCGTGGTGGAGCACCGTGCCCAGGATGCAGACACGCCGCAGCGTGGAGTCGGAGGGGCCGAACTCGCTCAGGGCCGCGATCGAGCGGGCGGGAAGTGCGAACGGATCGGCCGGTGCTGCCTGGTCGACCGCGACCTGCCGCGCATCCGGAACAAGCAGGCGCACCCCGGCCAGCTGGCGCCGCTCGTTGGCGATCGCGCTACAAACGCCGCGAATCGAGACGATGGAGCCGGGGCGGGCGTCGACTGCGGACTCGGGCGGAAGCCAGGCGACGAGTTCGCCGGTCGCCGTGGTGAGATCGAGCTGGATCGAGCCCTGTTCGCGGCGGATCCCCCGCAACAGCGCCTGCACGGCGACCCAGCGCCCGTGCGCGTTGCCCGTGAGCATCTCCTCAAGCGTGACGAGGCGCGGTTCGGGCGAGCCCAGCGGATTGCTCCAGACCACGGAGTCGGCCACGACCAGCGGCGCGAACGAGCCGCGCGCGGTATGCCCCTCGATGCGCACCGTGCAGGGAAGCACCGGCGGATACGGCGCGCCCGCGGCCTGGCGGATCTCGACACCGCCGGTCGTGTCCTGCACGAACATCGACGTGCGGTCGGGGTCCATCCACGTGGCGACGCCGAAAAGCTGCGCCGGCAAGGCGCGATCGGCGTCGGCGGGCTTGAGCGCCAGCACCTGGTCCGCAAGCCGGAGCGGTTCGCCGGTCTCGCCGGGGCCGGGCAGCGGCGCGTCGAGCGGGAGGGCCGGCAACAACCGCACCCGGGCGCCGCGAAGGAAGCGGTTCACGCCCGCCACCTCGGGAAAACCGATCGCCTCGAGCGTGGCGCCGACGCGTATGCCGCGCCGCTGGGCCGTGGAAACGACGATCTGGCCGGTGGCGTCGCGCAGCGTAACGGTGGCGGCGGTGTTGTCGAAGGCATGCACGGTGCCGACGATGTGCACGGGCCGCGACGCATCGGTCGCGGCGATCCGCTCGATGCGGACCACGGGAGAGGTGAAGCTCGTGTCCTCCGCCAACGGCGCCAGCGACTCGATCGCCTCGAGCCCGCGCACCCAAAGCGCGACGCTCGCGAGCGCGCCGGAGAAATTGCGATGGCCCACGTACACTCCGGTCGCGCGGATCACCATGCCCTCGAGATTCGGCCGCGAGCCACCCGGGGCGACACGCACACGGACGATGACAGGGAGTCCTTCGGCGCTCGCCTCCAGCATGAGGTGCGAGGTATCCGGCTCGCTCTGGCGGTCGACGACGGCCTCCAGGGTGACGAGGCGGTTGACGAGACGGTCCGCATCGGCGAGCTGGCCGGTCGCCTGCACCGGCACGACGCGTGAGGTGCCGGGCAGGACAGTGAACCGCGCATTGTCCAACGACAGCCCCTTCGCCGGGATCAGCTCGCCCTCGGCCCGGACCCGGCTGCCGGCGGGGAACCCCGCGAAGCCCTTGGGCATGGGGACGAAGGTCGCGAAGCCGTTGTTCTCGACCCAAAGCAGGTTCCACTCGGGGTCGGGATCGGAATAGAGGATGTCGAGATCCCAACTATATCCGTACACGAGAGACGCCTCGCTCGCCGGCACATCGTAGATGTCGTGGATGCAGGCGACCGTGCGCGGGGACGCAGCGGGAAGCGCGGCGTGCCCGATCAGGAGGGCGATCGCCGCGAGGCGTAGGGGCATAGACAGCGAGAGGCGGCTCTCGCAGCACAGGTGGGGGAACATGGAGCTGACCGGGGGGATCGGTCGGGGCGGAATGCTGCCGCACCATCCGAATACTGCAATCCGCTATTGCGGGACCGGCAGCGAGGGCGGTGGCTCAGCTCAGGCAGCGGACGGCCATCTCGCGCAGGACTTCCTCCTGCTCGCTCGGGCGGTCGAGCATGCGCCGGAAGGTGGCGTAGAACTCCTGCTGGTTGTCGATCATGCGCTTGAGCGAGGGCATCTTCGACGAGGACGCGAGCTTGCCGAGGTACCAGAGGTTCTGCGTGAAAATGTTGCACGCGGTCTTCTCGGTGAGATCGCCATAGGCTTTCCCATACGCCTGCTGCGCGCGGCTGAAGCCGGCCTTGTCGAGCCCGCCGGGCCCGAGGCGGACCTCGCCGGCGTCGATGAGCATCTTCACCTGGATGAGCAGGCGGTTGCGATTCTGGAGCGAGGAGAGGATCGGGCGGGCGTCGCCGCCGGCGAAGAAGTGCCGGTGCAGGGCGTCGATCGTCCATTGGAGGTTGCCGGAGAAGAACGCCTCGGCCGCCTCGAAGAAGTCGCCCTCGGCCGTGGAAACGACGATATCGGCCACGGCGGCCTCGGTGATCGGGTTGCCCTCGCCGCCGACGTATGCGGCGAGCTTGCGGACCTCCTCGACGAGCAGGCGAGTGTTCGCGCCGACCTTCGCGATGAGCAGCGGCAGCGCGTCGCCCTCGAACGTCACGCCCTGGACCTTCGCCTCGCCGAGCGCGACCTGCTGGAGCGTGGCCTCGTCGCCGGGCTCGCCGCCGCAGAGCGTGAAGTCGGAGTTGCCCTCGGCCCACTTCGGGAAGGAGCGGCGGCGGTCGACCGGCGCGGCGGTCACAAGCACGCCGACCTGCTCGGGGTCGATGCCGGAGAGGATCATCTTGAGCTCCTCAACCTGCTTGAGCGTGCTCTCGGCGCGGCCGGTCACGGAATCGGCGAGGAAATTGACGTCCTTGAGCCACACGTACCGGCGCCCGCCGAAGAGGCCGAGGGTCTGGACAGCGTCGCGGAACTTGTTCACGGAGGCCTCGACCTCGGCGACGTTGGCGGCGAAGCCGTTGACGATCTCGCGCGAGAAATCGTCGGCGGCATCGGCGGCGAGCGCAGCGAAACGTTCCTTGCCGAGCCGGCCCACGACGAAGTCGTCGGAACCGCAGATGAAGGTGAAACGCGCGCCGCTCATGGAGGGCAGCGATGGGAAAGCGAAACGCGGCGGATGTCGAGAGCGCGACGCGGGGTTTTCCCGTGGCTGGACGACGAAGTTGTTCAGCCCTCCGGGGCTCCGTCGCGGGCAGCCGCCACCCGGCAGCGCAGGCTGAACCGCTGCGCGGTCCAGCTACCGGCCGAACGGCTTCACCGTCCGGCTACGGCCGGAGAAGCCTCACACCGGCAGGTGCTCGGCAAGCTTCTTGAGCAGCACGGCGAAGGGCTTGGGCAGCGGCGCCTCGACGACCACCGGCCTGCCGTCGGCGCCGGGGAACGCGATACGAGCGAGGTGCAGGCAGAGCTCGCCGTAGAGCGGCGGCTCGATGCGCGTGCCGTCGCCGGCGGGACGGTAGTTGCGCTTGATCTCGGAAAGGTAGATCGGGGCCGTCTTCGCGTAGCGCGACTCGCCCACGATCGGCAGCGCGCTCTCGGCGGCATGGATACGGATCTGATGCAGGCGGTCGAAGGTCGTCGTCGCCGTCCACACGGCGTAGCCGCGGAAGCGTTTCTCGAGCCGGAAGGTGGTGGTGGTCTTCTTGCCCGTCGTATTCGAGACGATCATGCGCGGCTCGGTGGCATGCGGCGCCAGCGGCAGCTCGCAGACGATCTCCTCCTGCACCGGTCGGCCCATCGTGACGAAGCGGTGCGTCAGCTCGATCTGGGAAGAGCCAAGGGCGTTGGCGAGGCGGGAGCCCTCGGCGTCGGTCGTAGCGCAAAGCACGGCACCGGAGGCGACGAGGTCAGGGCCGACGATGCCGTGGAAGGCGCCGAGGCCGAGGCGGGCGAGCGCGGGCTTGCCCGCGCGGATCTGGCTGCGGACCTCGCGGACAAGGTCGGTCGGCCGCGGTATCCACGGGTCGGGAGTCCACGGCACGCCAACGGGCTTGTTCAGCACGAGCCAGCCCTCGCCGCGAGCGACAATGGGCAGGCGCAGCGGCTCGCGCACGAGGGTGTCGGGCGGAAAGCTGAGGAAATCGTCGGCGGGCATGGCGGTGGCGGCGGTGGCTGAGGTTGGCGGAACGGGCGGCACGTTTCCCGGCGGTCGTGCGGCCCGATAAAAACGAAAACCCCCACGCAGAGCGCGTGAGGGTGCAGTGCGTCGCGCGGCGGCGCGGCTCAGGCCTTCGCGAGGACCAGCTTGCTCAGCTGGGACTTGTGACGGGCGACGGCGTTCTTGTGAACAACGCCACTCTTGGCAGCCTTGTCGAGAGAGGAGATGAACTCCACGGCGACAGCGCGGGCCTCGTCGGTCTTGTTCTCGGTGGTGAGCTTCGCGATCTTGCGCGAAAGAGTCTTCAGGCGCGACTTGACGGTCTTGTTGCGTTCCTGACGGCGAAGGGCCTGACGGGCGGCCTTGATGGCGGATTTGGTGTTGGCCATGACGTGATTTGATCGAAAGAGGGGTCGAAAACTCAAAATCGCCGGGCGGTGTCAAGCGTTCTGTCCGCAGCGCACCGTCCGGCGACCGTCTTTTCACAGCGGAAACGGTGCCGCGCGAAATACGCGAGGCGCGCCGCGGCGGCACCTGCGGCGACGCTCACTCCACCAACAGCGTGACGGCGAGCAGGCCGAGCGTCGTGGGCACCACGGGGTTGGAGCGCACGCGGATCTCGTCGAGCACGACGTCCGGATCGGGGTTCACCCACTCCAGCGAGTAGAGGTAGCGCTCGTAGGCGAAGGGGTCGCCGTTTTCCGTGATCGCGACATGGCGCACGCCGTCGGCATTGAACTGCGGAAACTCCGGCCACCAGTCCTGGATGTTGGCCGGCGGAGTGTCGGGGCTGTGCGCGGGACCCACGCCGCGGGCCACCAGCGGCAACTGCACGGGCGTGCGCCCCTGCTGGCAAAACTCGTACCAGGCGAACGGCACGCGCTCCCCCGCATAGCCGCAGCCGTGGAGGAAATAGACGGCGCGCACCTTGCGCCCCACCGGCAGCACGAGCCGGTCCGGCAGCGAGCGGCGCGAGGTGGGCGGGAAACGGCTGGAGCGCAGCACCACGACGCTGCGCCCGCGGTTGGTCCGCTCGTCGAGCAGCGAGAAATCCACGCCGTGGATGCGCAGCAGGCCGGCCCCGAGGTGCAGCAGCGGCAGGTGGCCGAGCCAGCCGTGCGGCCGGCGCAGCGAGCGGTTGGCCAGCGCCGAGAGATCGACCGGCACGAAGGAGCCGGGCACGCCATGCTCGACCAACCGGTGGGGCCACTGCCACGTCTCCGCCGCCTCGCGCAGCCGCTGCTCGATCGCGTGGGGCCAGACGCGCGCCAGGCGGTTCGCACCGCTGGCGGCCTCGTCGGTCCGGGCCGAAGGCAGCGTCTGCAGCGCCTCCACGGAACTGCGTTCGCGCAACGTGCCCTCAAGGCGAAGCCGCTGGCGCGGCGGCACCCGGGAGAGGCGGCGAACCTCCAGCATCTGCTGACAGACCAGATCGAGGGCGAGGTGAGCCAGGCACTTCGAATCGAAGGAGACGCAGGTGACGGGCGGTTCCGTCGTGCGCACCTCGGCGGAGTCGCCCACGACGACGATCGACAAGTCGCGCGCGATCTTCAGCCCGTCCTTGCGCATAGCCGCCACGAAGCTCTTGAGGATCTCCGGGTCGAACAGCACCACGGCGCTCGTCAGCGGACAGGTCCGGCGCATGCGCTGGAACTCCGTGCGCACCGCCTCCGGCGTGTGCGAGGTGATGTCGAAGACATTGCGCGCCGCCGAGGTCAGGCCCAGCCGCAGGCACGCCTCCTCGAACCCGAGCCGCACCGCGCCCGAACGCGACAGCCGCCGCAGCGAGCAGATGCAGGCGATCTCGCGGTGCCCGTGGGCGAACAGGTGTCCGACGAGCTGCGACGCGGCGTTGCGCAGGTCCTCGGCCGCAAGGTTGTGTCCCGGCGGTGCCTCCTCGGCGACCACATACGGGATGCGCAGGCGGTCGAGCTCGGCCATCTCGGTGTCCCACTCCCAGTCGCTGTCGGTGGCCCGCGTGATCACCCCGTCGTAGCGGTGCTGGATCACCTTCAGCAGGGCGTTGCGCATGGTGTCGCGACCGATGTAGTAAAATTCCTCGACGCGCACGCCGCGCCGCGCTGCCTCCTCGGCGATGCCCGGGAAACGCATCGCGCGGTGCGAGATCACCGCCAGCCGCGCGCCGACCAGCGAGACCGTCGTCGCCGCCACCGGCAGCAGCTTGTAGCCTTCGCGCCGCAGCCGGCCTGCCGCGATCAGGCGCAGCGCCGCGCGATTGACGGCGGCCTGGCTCACGCCCCAATCCGCCGCGAGCACCTTCTCGGTGGGGAACGGCTGACCGCGTTTCCCCTCGGCCTGGCGGATCAGGTTTTCATAGCCGGCCAACGCCTTGTCGACCGGACGGAGAACAGCTTGGGTTTTCACGAAGAAGCGGGATGCTCCGGCGAGATTCGCGGGCCGCCCGCGGCGGATCAATCCGATTGTCGGAGGCACGATAGCGGGTCTCGTCGCTTCGATGGTCCTATCCTATCAACCACGCCCGAGACTCTTCGATGGACATCCCCGATGCCACCGATAACCCTCGCTCCTCCAGCGGTGGCCGCGGCTGCGTCCGCACCGCACCGTCGAGAACTCCACACCCTCCCATGTCGTCCGCCGTCACCACCGACCGCCGACAGCACGTGTTCCTGATCGTGCTGTTCATAGCCGCCCTGGTCGCACACTTCCATTTCGCCACGATGAACTGGCAGTACCGGTTCATGCTCGGCCACGAGTTCCGCCAGACGCAGACCGCGCTCATCGCCCACTACATCGACGTCGAGAACAACTTCTCCCCCGACTACTCCGTCCCGCTGCTCGGCAAACCCTGGGTGCTCCCGCTCGAGTTTCCCCTCTACGAATGGGGCGTCGTCGGACTCTCCCGCGCCACCGGCTGGCCGCAGTTCCAGGCCGCACGCACCATCTCCCTGGCCTGTTTCTACCTCACGCTGCCGGCCCTCTTCCTCCTGCTCGGCCAGCTCGGGCTCTCCCGCCCGCGCCGTCTCTTCGTGCTGGCCTGCGCCCTCGCCTGCCCCGTCTACCTCTTCTACTCCCGCGCAGTCCTCGTCGACCCCATGGCGCTGATGGTCTCCGTCTGGTTCCTCGCCGCCTTCACGCGCATGCTCGCTCCGCCTACCGGTGACAACGTCCCCTCCGCGACACGCTGGGCCTGGCTGGCCGTCGTCGTCCTCTGCGGCACCGCCGGCGGCCTTATCAAGAGCCTGGTCTGGTTCGTCTGGGTCATCCCCGCCATGGCCTACGGCGCTTGGCGGCTCTGGCAGGATTGGCATCGTGGCGGCCTCCGCCCCGCCCTGCGCACCTGCCTCTGGGGACTGGGTTCGGTTGTCATCCCCTTCGCCGTCGCCTTCTGGTGGGCGCACTACACCGACGCCATCAAGGCCGCCCATCCCTCCGCCTACGTCTTCACCTCCGCCAATCTCGCCGTCGGCAACTACGGCACTTTCAGCCTCGCCGCTCACATCTCCTCGGAGACTTGGCGCAACCTCCTCACCTGCTGGCAACAGTCCCTGCTCCCGCCCTGGCTCTTCGCACTGTTCATCCTCCCGGGCATCGCCTTCCTCCCCGCTTGGCGCGCCCGCATCGCCGGCGCCGCGGCCCTCTTCCTGGCCGCCCAGATGTCCATTCCCTTGGCCTACGCCCTCCAGGACTACTACTTCTACGCGGCAAACCTCTTCGCCGTCGCCGCTGTCGCCTTCGTTTTCCTCGGCCTGCTCGACCGCCTCCCCTTCCCCATCTCCGCCTCGCTCCTCCTGCTCCCCCTCATCGCCTTCTACTCCACCTACCGCGCCACTTACTTCCCCTGGGCTCAGGTCAAGAGCCTCGGCGGCTCAGGCCTCACCGAGGCGATCAAGGCCTACACGCCCCCCGGCTCGGTCATCGTCGTCGCCGGTGCAGATTGGTCCGCCATCATCCCCTACTACACCGAGCGTAAGGCCCTCATGATCCGCCGCGGTCTCGAAAGCGACTCCACCTACCTCGACCGCGCCTTCGCCGACCTCGCCGACGAAGATGTATCCGCCCTCATCATCTGTCCCGAACAGCGCGGCAACTCCGCCCTCGTCCAGCGCGCCGCGAAGGCCTTCAATCTCGACCCAACCCCCACCTTTTCCCACCCCGAAGGGGACGTCTACATCAACAACCTCTACCGCGAGGTCACCGTCCGCAGGCTCCATGGCAACCATGGCTACCAGGGAGTCACTACACAGGCACAAGGGGCACCGGTCGTCACCTGCGACTCGCCACTCACCGCGCTCCCGCCGGCGAGCGCACGCACGGTCCTTGGCGACCTCTGCACGCCGCTGCCCACACACTACCGGTTTCCCTTCGGCTGCGAAGTCTGGCCCATCGACGGCGCACGTTACCTCAGCCTGCACGCCGATAGCGACCTCGTCGTTCCCATCCCTGCAGGCGCCTCCACGATTCATTGGGAATACTGCATCCTGCGCGGCGCCTACGAACGCGAGGGCGACTGCACCGACGGCGTCGAGTTCATCATTCTCGGTGAGACTCCCGACGGCACCACCCGGCAGCTTTTCCGCCGCATCCTCGATCCGGTCGCCGCACCCGCCGATCGCGGCGACCAGACCCTCGACCTCACCTTCGAACCCCTTCCCGGCGAGCGCCTCGTCTTCCGTACCCGTAACAACGGCACAGCCAGCTTCGATTGGGCCGCCACACGCAGTATCGTTGTGAAATAGATCGTCCACCACGCCCCTCGCCCCCGTTCTCCCCGTCTTGGCATGACTCCATCCGCACCGTCCACCGACCGCCGACAGCACGTGTTCCTGATCGTGCTGTTCATAGCCGCCCTGGTCGCACACTTCCATTTCGCCACGATGAACTGGCAGTACCGGTTCATGCTCGGCCACGAGTTCCGCCAGACGCAGACCGCGCTCATCGCCCACTACATCGACGTCGAGAACAACTTCTCCCCCGACTACTCCGTCCCGCTGCTCGGCAAACCCTGGGTGCTCCCGCTCGAGTTTCCCCTCTACGAATGGGGCGTCGTCGGACTCTCCCGCGCCACCGGCTGGCCGCAGTTCCAGGCCGCACGCACCATCTCCCTGGCCTGTTTCTACCTCACGCTGCCGGCCCTCTTCCTCCTGCTCGGCCAGCTCGGGCTCTCCCGCCCGCGCCGTCTCTTCGTGCTGGCCTGCGCCCTCGCCTGCCCCGTCTACCTCTTCTACTCCCGCGCAGTCCTCGTCGACCCCATGGCGCTGATGGTCTCCGTCTGGTTCCTCGCCGCCTTCACGCGCATGCTCGCTCCGCCTACCGGTGACAACGTCCCCTCCGCGACACGCTGGGCCTGGCTGGCCGTCGTCGTCCTCTGCGGCACCGCCGGCGGCCTTATCAAGAGCCTGGTCTGGTTCGTCTGGGTCATCCCCGCCATGGCCTACGGCGCTTGGCGGCTCTGGCAGGATTGGCATCGTGGCGGCCTCCGCCCCGCCCTGCGCACCTGCCTCTGGGGACTGGGTTCGGTTGTCATCCCCTTCGCCGTCGCCTTCTGGTGGGCGCACTACACCGACGCCATCAAGGCCGCCCATCCCTCCGCCTACGTCTTCACCTCCGCCAATCTCGCCGTCGGCAACTACGGCACTTTCAGCCTCGCCGCTCACATCTCCTCGGAGACTTGGCGCAACCTCCTCACCTGCTGGCAACAGTCCCTGCTCCCGCCCTGGCTCTTCGCACTGTTCATCCTCCCGGGCATCGCCTTCCTCCCCGCTTGGCGCGCCCGCATCGCCGGCGCCGCGGCCCTCTTCCTGGCCGCCCAGATGTCCATTCCCTTGGCCTACGCCCTCCAGGACTACTACTTCTACGCGGCAAACCTCTTCGCCGTCGCCGCTGTCGCCTTCGTTTTCCTCGGCCTGCTCGACCGCCTCCCCTTCCCCATCTCCGCCTCGCTCCTCCTGCTCCCCCTCATCGCCTTCTACTCCACCTACCGCGCCACTTACTTCCCCTGGGCTCAGGTCAAGAGCCTCGGCGGCTCAGGCCTCACCGAATCCCTCGAAGCCTTCACCCCGCCCAAGAGCGTCATCGTCGTCGCCGGCGCAGATTGGTCCGCCGTCATCCCCTACTACGCCCAGCGCAAGGCCCTCATGATCCGCAACGGCCTCGAATACGACTCCGCCTACCTCGACCGAGCCTTCGCCGATCTCGCCGACGAGGAGGTCTCCGCTCTCGTCCTCGTTGGCGACAAACGCGGCAACTCCGCGCTCATCCAGCGCGCCGCAAAGGCCTTCAACCTCGACATCGCCCCCACCTACCGCCACGTCTCAGCCGACGTTCATCTGGCCCGGATCTATCGCGACGACGCCCTGCGCACGCTCCTCCGGCTTCCCTACGACCAAGTCACGATCCCACCCGAAACCCCTCTGCCCGCCGCTGCGGACGACACCAAGCTTGACCTCCGCAGCCAAGCCCGCACGACCTTCAGCGTCGTCACCCCATCGCCGATCCGCGCGCACGCCTCCTTCGGTTTCGCCATCTCCGAATTCTCGGGGCAGCGCACGATCAACGCGCATCCCGACAGCGACATCTGGGTTCCGCCCCCACATGACGCCTCCCGCATCGAGATCGAGTTCGGCATCACACCAAGTGCGTACTTGGACACCAGCCACGAGCCGACGGACGGCGTCGAGTTCGTCGCCGATGCCGAGTCGGCCGACGGCTCCATTCGAACCCTGTTCCGTCGCACGCTCGATCCCGCCAACATCCCCGCCGATCGCGGCCTGCAATCCGCGGTCCTCGCCTACCGCCCGCACCCCGGCGAGACCATCGTCTTCCGCACCCGCCCGAACAACGGCGCCGCCTTCGACTGGGCCTTCTGGAAGCGCATCGAGATCAAATAAACCGGATTCGCGATGCGCCATCCCGCACCCAGATCCCGCCACCTGATCCTGCAGGCACTCTTCGTCGCTCTGCTCGGCTGGGTGCTCTTCCTGCGCTGGCCGTCCTTCGGCGCCACGCTCTGGAACGTCGACGAGTCCATCCACGCCGCTGTCGCCCGCACCCTTCTCGACGGCGGCACGCTCTACCGCGACGCCATCGACCAGCGCACGCCGCTCACCTACTGGCTCTTCGCCGGCGCGTTCTCGGTCTTTGGCGACAACAATCTCTTCGCCGTCCGCCTTCTGCTCTCCGTGGCGATCGCGGCGACTGCGTTTCTGCTCTTCCTCGTCGGCCGTCGCGTCAGCGGCACCGCCGCCGGCCTCTGGGCCGCCGGCATCTTCGTCGCACTCTCGACCAACCTGATGCCGGCCTCCGATGCCTTCGCTGCCCACACCGAATGGGCCGTGATCGCGTTCACCGTCGCCGGCGCGTGGTGGTTCTGGCGTACCGCCCCCGCGCCCACCTTCCGCTCCGGAACTGTAGGCGGCGCGCTCTTCGCGTGCGCCTTTCTCTCGAAACAGCCTGCGCTGCTCGATTTCGCGGCGCCCCTCGCCACCGTCCTCTGGCTGGCCGTAACCTGTTCCTGGAGCTGGCGCATGGCCGGCCGCACCCTCGCCGGACTGCTTGCCGGCTTCGCGACCGTCGTCGGCCTCGCGGTCCTCTGGTTCCTCGCCGCCGGCTCGCTCGGCGACGCCCTTTTCTACACCTGGACCTACAACCTGCGCTACTACGGCCCGGAGATCTCCGCCCTCGACCGCGCCAGCTCCGCGCTCCAGCCGATCCTCCTGCTCGCCCGCGCCTACCCGGCTGTGCTCGTTGCCGGCCTCGTCGCCGCCGCACTGTTGCTGATCCGGCTCGTCCAACTCCGCCCGACCTCGGACCAGAAGGATGCCAACGCCTGGCACTGCTATCTTCTGGTCTGGTCCGCGACCTCGCTCGCCGGCGCGGCCTCCGGCGGCCGCGGCTTCGACCACTACACCATCCAGTGTCTCCCGGCCTTCTCGCTCGCCGCCGCCCTCGTGCTGGCCGAGGCGCCAGGCTGGGCCGGTTCGTTCCGCGCCGGTCTACGCCTTGCCTTCCGACCGGCGGTCCTCGTCGCACTGACCATCGCAGCAGTCTCCATCGTCTGGAAACCGCTCACCGCGCGCAACACGCCCCATCCACCGCTCGACCCCGCGCTCGAGTCCGCGGCCTTTTTGCGTGAGCGCACCGCCGCCACGGACTCGCTCTTCGTATGGGGCTACAACCCCGACATCTACCTCTACGCCGACCGCAAGCCCGCCTCCCGCTTCGTCTACTGCTCGTTCCTCACCGGCCTGATCCCCTGGACCAACCTCGATCCGCAGAAGGACACCGCCTACGCGATCGTTCCCGGAGCGATGGAGACGCTCCTCGGCGAACTCGCGCGCAACCGCCCCGCAGCAATCGTCGACTGCAGCCCCGGCCCGCACCGCAACTTTCACAAATACCCCATCACCCGCTTTCCACAGCTCCAGTCCCTGCTCGACAGAGACTACGCTGTCGCCGATCCCGACCGCTTCGTCGCACAGGGTTTCCGCCTCCACCTTCTCCGCGATCACGCCCGCCGCACGCCACTTCCGCTCGCCGGCGGCCCGGTTGTCACCACCCCAACCGCTCCGCAGCTCTACGGGGCCGCAGCCGTCGAACCGCAACCTGTCGCCTATACCGTCGCTTGCGACGCACCGGATGGCCGTCTCCAACGCCTGGAGCTCCTCGTCGACGCCACCGCTGTCGACGGCGTGAGCGTCACCCCCTGTCGCGGGCTCAACATCGTGCTCGTCGCTCCCTTTGACCGGCTTGGCGCTGGCCACCACCGAGTCGTCGCCCGTGCCATCCGCGCCGACGGATCTCTGACACTAAGCGACGAGCTGCCGGTCGTCTGCCTGACCGACACGCTTCCTCCGGAGAAGCTTGCGGAGTTCCGCCTCCCCGCCGTTACCCAGACACTGCCTCCACTAAGCGTCCGCGCCCCCTTCGGCCCCACTGCACGCCGCGAAGGCGAATCGTTCGTCTACGCCGTGCACGCGCCCTCCAGCATGGTCTTCCCGCTCTCGCCGGAGGTGCGCCGCGTCCGCGGCGGCTTCGGCATCCGGCCCGGCGCCTACGCCCCCGACAACTCATCGCCCACGGACGGCGCCCGCTTCCGCATTCTCCTCCACGCCGCCGACGGTTCGCGCACCGTGCTCCTCGAACGCCTCCTCCAGCCCCGGGACTTCGAAGCCGACCGGCCAGTCCAACGATTCGAGCTCACACTCCCGCCACGCACCGCTGCCGCACGTCTCGAGTTCACCACCGATCCCGGTCCGGCCAACAACGCCGCCTGCGACTGGACATTCTGGTCCGACCTCGCCATCGACTGCATCGACTGACCATCGCGTAGCCGCCATCTCCCCACGCAAACCCTCTCCATGTCCGCAAAAGATTCCTCCGCTCCCGCCGAGCGCCTCAACCCGCTCGGCTCCGTGCTTCTGTGGGTATTGATCGCGCTGGCCGCCTTCACCTTCCCCCGCCCGCCCGCTCTCGAGCTCGACGCCTCCTGGCGCATGACCATGGGCTACGCCTTCGCGCACGGCCTGCAGATGGGCAAGGACATCGTCTTCACCTATGGCCCGCTCGGCTTCGTCATGGGCAAGACCTACTGGGGCCAGCTCTTCTGGGAGATGATCGCCTTCCAGGCCCTTCAGGCCGCGCTCGCCGCCTGGCTGCTCGTCTCCGTCGGCCGGCGACTTTCCGGGCTTCAGTGCGTTGCCTTCTTCGTCTTCGCCGTGCTCTTCGGCGTCGTCTACGAGGATGCCCTCGAGATGATCGTCATCGCCCTGCTCGGCTGGCGACTCGTCCGCAAAGCCGACAGGGACAAACCCCGCGTCGGCTGGTTCTCCGCCGTGCTGCTCGCCCTCTACGGTGCCATCAAGTTCACCAACCTCCTGCTCGCCGGCTTCGCCGTCGCCATCGCCGTAGCCCTCGCGCTGTACCGGCGAGCCCCGCGCACCGCCGCGATCATCGCCTCCGTTTTCGCCGTCGCCACCGTCGCGCTCTGGCTGCTCTGCGGCCAGAACCCGCTCAACATCCCCGCCTACCTCCTCGCCAGCCTCGAGGTCAGCAGCGGCTACAACAACGCCATGAGCCTGCCCACCCCTCATGAGCCCTTCATCTCCGGGCTCGCCGTCGCCGGCCTGCTCGGCCTCGCCCTCGCCTTCCATCTCTTCACAAGCAAACGCAGGCCGCTCGCCATCGCCACCGCCGTCCTCTGCGCCGCCTTTCTCTTCCTGAACTGGAAACACGGATTCGTTCGCGCCGACGGCCACATGATCGGCTTCTTCATCTGCGCCCTGCTCCCGATCACTGCATTCCCGCGGCTGTTCGGTGTCGCCAACCGTTCGATCACCTACCTCGTTCTCCTACCCGCCGGCATCCTCGCCGTCCTCGGCATCGAACAGGCCCTTCCCGGCATGGCACGCGGCATCTTCGCGCAGCAACAGGACCGCGCCTGGGGCAACATCCACGCCTTCACCCACTGGCAGGAGTTCCGCGACGGCCTCCGCGCCAAGATGCACGACCAGCGCGTGCAGAATGACCTCCACGACGTCCGCGACCGCATCGGCAACGCCACGGTCGACGTTCTCGGCTTCGAACAGGCCGTCGCCCTGTTCAACAAGTTCAACTACCGTCCTCGCCCCGTCTTCCAGAGCTACGGCGTCTACAACGCACCGCTCGCCCGCCGCAACCTCGACTACTACGCCGCCCCCGGCGCCCCCGAGTACGTGCTGCTCAAGATCCAGACCATCGACAACCGCCTAGCCTCGATGGACGACCCGCTCCTCCTCAACTACTTCCTCCACGCCTACGACTACGTCCTCGAGGAGAAAGGTTGGCAGCTCTGGCACCGCCGGCCCGACGCCCCCGCCGCCGAACGCGTCGCCCCCCGCCGCCTCCGCACCGTCTCCGCCGCACTCGGCCAGTCCGTCGACCTCGGCGAACTCTCCGCGCAGCCGCTCTGGGTCACCGTCGATCTCCGCCCCTCCCTCCTCGGCCGTATCCGTGACTTCGTCTACAAGCAGCCCCTCGTCCACCTCGTCGTCGAGGACACCGCCGGCGGCACCAGCCGCTACCGCCTCCCGCCAGACGCCGGCCGCGCCGGCTTCATGCTCAACCCGCTCGTCGAGAACGTCGCCGACTTCATTGCCTTCGGCGGCGGACAGCCCGCCCGCCGTGTCGCCCGCCTGAGCGTCGAGGTCGACGACGGCCGCGCGTTCTTCAAGCCGCAGGCCGAGATCGGACTCTTCGCCCTCACGCCGTCCGACGCTGCCCAGCGCCGCCAGAACACCCTCGAACGCGCCCGCCTCGCCGCCCTCGGCGTGCCCCCGGTCTCGATCAAGGCCTACGCCGCCCCCGCCGAGGGCCGCATCGACGGACACCCCGTCCTCGTCGCCCACGCTCCCAGCCGTATCGAATACGCGGTACCGACCGGCGCCACGGCCATCTCCGGCAGGTTCGGAATCCTCCCCGCCGCCTACGAGGGCGACGCACGCACCAACGGCGCCGAGTTCCGCGTCGTCGCCGCCGACGGCCCCGGCGAGCGCGTCCTCTTCACCCGCTACCTCGACCCACGCAACAACCCCGCCGACCGCGGCCTCCAGACCTTCTCCGCCCCGCTCACCTCCATCGCCGACGGCCGCGTCTTCCTCGTCATCGACGCCGGCCCCGGCGGCGACAACGGCTGGGACTGGACCGCCTGGAGCGGCGTCGAGATCCGTTGAGCCGCTCCCCCACAGATTCCGCATCCTCGCGGCGCGCCTGGTGGCTGCTCGCCCTCGGCGGCGCGCTGCTCGCCCTATCCGGACGCCTGTGGCTGATCCGCAACTACGGTACCGCGCTGCCATATCGCGACGAGTGGAAGGCCGTCGCCGTCGACCTCCTCGGCCCGTGGATCGCCGGCACGCTGGACTGGCGCGCCTTCGTCGCCCCTCTCAACGACCACTGTCTCGTCCTCACCCGCGCCGCCGCCTTCGCCCTCGTCCGGCTCAACGGCCAGTGGAACAACCTTCTCGAAACCTCGCTCAACGCCCTCCTCGTGGCCGCGCCGCTGGCGCTTGTCCTGCGCACCGTCGCCCCCGCGCTGGGCCGGACCACCGCCATCGTCTGGGCTCTTCTCGCCGGCCTGCTCCTCGCCCTCCCGATCACCGCCGAGAACACCCTCTGGGGCATCCAGTCGCTCGTTTTCTTCCAGGTCGCCCTATCCATCGTCTACCTCTGGGCCGTCGCCACCCGCACACGCTGCGACCGCCTCTGGTGGATCGGCCAGCTCGCCGGCGGTCTCTGCCTCCTCACCCAGCAGTCCGCCGTGCTCGCGCCCGCCGCCGCCGCGCTCCTGCTCGGCTGGCGCCTCCTCCGCGAGAAGGAGACGCGTCGCAACTCCGCCGCCGGCCTCGCCTTTGCCGCCCTCTGGATCAGCTGCTACTTCGCCCTCGCGCCGGACTTCACCGTCACTTCCGACATGCGCGCCGACTCCTGGCGCGTCGCACTCGACGTCTGCCTGCGCCAGCTCGCCTGGCCCGTGCCGCATCCCGCCGCCGCGTTTCTCCTCTACGCGCCGTGGCTCTGGTTCGCCACCGCTCGCCTGCGCCGCCACACCCTCGCCCCGGCCGATGCGCTCCTGCTCGCCCTCGCCCTCTGGGTCGGTGCGCAGGCCGCGGCCATCGGCTTCGGCCGCGGCGGCGAGACCACCGGCTTCGTCTCCCGCTACTGCGACTTCCTTCTCTACGGCGTGATCGTCAACGCCGCCTGCCTGCTGCTCCTCTGGCGCGAATCCGCCCGCCGCACACGCCTCGCCCTCGCACTCCTCGGCGCCGGCTGGCTCGCCGCGCTTGTCCCCGGCGCTTGGCATGAGACCGTCGCCAGCCACTCCGGCTACATCCTCATCAACCGTCCCGCCACCAACGCCGCCAACCTCGCCGCCGTCCGCGACTTCATCGCCACCGGCGACGCCGCCACCCTCTCCCGCGACCGCGTGGGCGAGACGCTCTACACCTACCCACCCTCGCTCGTAGAACTGCTCTCGCAGCCGCGTTTCCGCGCGCTGCTCCCGCCCGAAACCGGCGCGCCCGAGGCTCGCCCCGACCAAGGCCGACTCGGCTGGATCGCCCGCGGCCTGCCCGCAGCCTGGCCCGCGATTCTCGCCGCCGGACTCGGCCTGTCCGTCCTCGCCGGCCTGAGCTTCCGTTCTTCAGATACCGCAGCCGCGGCGTCCATGCCCGCCACGTGGTCTCCGGCAATGCTCGCCGGCCTGGCCGCACTGGTCGCCGCCGGCTGCGCCATCCTCTGGTCGGCCTGGCCGCAGCCACTTGTCTTTGATCCTTCCCAACGCTGGGAGGCCGCCTTTGCCCCCGCGCGCACCGACGTGGAGCTGGTCGAGCTGGACCTCGCGCTCGAGACGCCCGGCCCGCAGCTCATCCCCGGCGCCACCATCGGCGCCGTCGCGCTCAACCGCCCCGAAATCGCCTCCTACTGGCACGGCACCCGCCTGCCCGACAACTCCTTCGGCGGCATCCTCGCCTCGCGACCCTTCGTCCTGCACCACCGTTTCCTGGTGACACCGGTCTGCGGCTGGCCCAACCGCGACGGCAGCGCACTGCGCTGGCGTTTCCGCAACCCCGCCACCGGCGAGGAGCGCTGGGAGGACCGACTCAGCACCAACCCCCAGGGCGAGTTCGACCTGTGGACGCTCGACGCCGCCGCCTACCGCGGCTGGTCGGCCTCGCTCGTGCTCTTCGACGGGAGGACCGACTATGCCGGCTGGCTCGGCGTCGCCCGTCCCGCCGCGACCGACGATCCCGCCTTCGGCGCCACCTGGCGCTCCGCACTCAAGGGTGAGCGCGCCGAGGCGACCCACCGTATCCTCGTCTTCGGCACGCTGCTCGCCGCCACCATCGCAGCCAGCCTCGCCGCTCTCGCATGGCGCAACCGGACACGCGCAACACCGGCTCCATGCACTCCATGACTGCCCCCGAACTCTCCGTCGTGCTCCCCTGCCTCAACGAGGCGCTCACCCTCGCGAACTGCCTGCAGGAGATCTCCGCCGCGATCGCGGCCGGCAAGATCGACGCGGAGATCGTCGTCGCCGACAACGGCAGCACCGACGGGTCCCCGGCCAGCGCCGCGGCACCCGCCCCCCGCGGCGGCCCCATCGCCGCCAAGGGCTACGGCAACGCCCTGCGCGGCGGCGGCGCCGCCGCCCGCGGCCGCTTCATCCTCATGGGCGATGCCGACGGCAGCTACGACTTCGCGCACATCCCCCGCTTTCTGGAGCGCCTGCGTGCCGGCGCCGACCTCGTGATGGGCAACCGCTTCGCTGGCGGCATCCAGCCCGGCGCCATGCCCTGGAAGAATCGCTACATCGGCAACCCTGCCCTCTCCTTCCTTGGCCGACTCTTCTTCCGCACCGGCATCCGCGACTTCCACTGCGGCATGCGCGCCTTTTCCGCCGAAGCCTACCGCCGGATGGACCTGCGCACCACCGGCATGGAGTTCGCCACCGAGATGGTCATCAAGGCCAAGCTCCTCGGGCTGCGTCTCGAAGAAGTTCCGACCGTGCTCCGCCCCGACGGCCGCGATCGACCGCCGCACCTCCGGCCATGGCGCGACGGCTGGCGCCACCTCCGCTTCATGCTGCTCTTCAGTCCGCGCTGGCTGTTCCTCTATCCCGGCCTCGCGCTCATGCTCGCTGGCGGTGGCACCGGTGCCCTGCTCGTGCGCGGCCCCGTGCAGATCGGCAGCATCTGCTTCGACGTCCACACGCTCCTCTTCGCCGCCTTCGCCGTACTGATCGGTTTCCAAGCAGTGGCATTCGCGGCGCTGGGCAAGTTCTTCGCCATCCGCGCCGGTCTCCGCGCCCCCGAGGAACGTTTCGAGAAACTGCTCCGCGCCGCCACCCTCGAGGCGGGCCTGATCGCCGGCGCGGTTCTCTCGATCGCCGGTCTCGTGCTCTCCGCCGGCGCCGTCTTGATCTGGGGACGCCACGGCTTCGGCAACCTCTCGCCCCAGGCCATGCTGCGCCTCGTCATCCCCGGCGCGCTCGCGCTCACTCTCGGCTGCCAGGTCGCTCTAACGAGTCTCTTTCTCGGCGTTCTTCGTCTGGATACCAGAGAGGACCACCAATGAACGCGCCACACACACGCTCAGGTCGCTGGTGGTTCGCGGCGGTGATCGCGCTCACCGTCGCCAAGCTCTGGCTCACCGCCGCCCAACCGGTCTTCGCCATCGGCTCCGCCGGCTACGACGACGCGCTCTTCCTCAAGCTCGCCGAATCCGTCCGCCACGGCGACTGGCTCGGCACCTACGATCACCTCACGCTCGCCAAGGGCCCGTTCTACTCGCTCTGGATCGCATTCTGGCACCTCTTCGGCGTCCCTCTCTTCCTCTCCCAGCACCTGCTCTACGCCGGAGCCTGCGCCGCACTTGTCCGAGCGTGCCGCCCTGCCATCGCCTCCGCCGCCGCCCGCTTCGGATTCTACGCGCTGCTGCTCTGGAACCCGATGACGTTCGACGCCACCAGCCTCGGCCGCGTCCTGCGCCAGCATGTCTACGTGCCGCTTGGGCTGCTGCTCTTCGCCGGCCTCGCCGCGCTCTACTTCCGGCGCCGGGAAACTCTCCGTTGCCAGCTCCCCTGGGCTGCGTTGCTCGGCCTCTCCTTCGGGGCGTTTTACCTCACCCGGGAGGAGACCGTCTGGATCGCGCCGAGTCTCGCGCTGCTCGGCGGTGCGCTGCTCTTCACTACCGCCCGCGAGTCGCTCCGCACCGCCGTCCGCTCCACCACAGCGCTCGCGCTGGCCACCGCGGTCTCGCTCCTGCCGATCCTGGGCGTCGCCGCCCTGAACCAGCATTTCTACGGCTGGTTCGGCACCGTCGAATTCCGCGATTCGGCATTCAATGACGCATACGGAGCGATGACCCGCGTGCGCGTCGGCCCCGACCTGAATCGCGTGCCCGTCACCCGCCAGGCCCGCGAGGCGATGTACGCCGTCAGCCCGACCTTCTCCCAACTCCGCCCCTACCTCGACGGCGACCTCGGACGTACCTGGGCCGGGATTTCGGTCTCCGCCACGGGGCTGCCCGCCGAGGAGCGGCAGATCGGTGGTGGCTGGCTCATGTGGGCACTGCGCGATGCCGTGGCCGCCGCCGGCCGCGCGCATTCCGCGGCCCAAGCCCACGCCTTCTACCGGGCGATGGCCGACGAGATCAACGTCGCCTGCGACTCCGGCCGCCTATCCTCCGGCCCCCGCCGCAGCGGCTTCCTCCCCATCTGGCGCGAAGGGCAGAAACTCGATGTGGCCAAAACCGTCGCCGCATTCGCCGACTACGTCGTCACTTTCCGAAGCTTCAGTGCGTTCGCCCCGCCAAGCGAAGGCGACGAGGGATCCCTTGCGCTCTTCCGCCGGATGACCGGCAACCGTCTCTCGCCCACAGCTGCAGGCTACACGACCGATCCCGCACCTCCCGGCGCCGAGATACGTCTTCACATCCTGCAGGCGATCGGCAAAACGCTCCGCCACGTCCTCTTCTGGCTCTTCCTCGCCGCACAGGCGGTGGCCGCGGTTCGTGTCGTTCAGGCTCTGCGGCGCCGCACTTGGAGCTTCCCACTCACCCTTGCCGCCGCGGCATGGGGCGGTGCGCTGGTCTACATCACGATCCAAGCGATCATCCAAGTAACGTCGTTCCCGGTTCTCACGATTTCGTCCCTCGCTTCCGCCTACCCGATGGTGCCGCTCTTCATCGGCACGGTCGCATGGGATGCCCTCACCGCGTGGTTGCCAGCCAGTGACCGTGGGGCAGCAGCCGGGACCTCGAATCAGCCAGCAGCAACCGCACGGCGCCGCGCCACGGCCGAGCCCTTCCCCGCCGACGCCCCGTGGAAACGCCGGCTGCCTTGGTTCGCCGCGCTGCTCGCGCTCGCGCCATTCCTGCTCTGGCATGCGCAGTTCGCGGAGCTGTTCTGGTTCGGCGACGATTTCTCGCTCGTCGACGGCCTCGCACAGTCGGGCCTGTGGCGGTGGATCTTCGAGTTCTTCACCGAGAGCTGCATGTCCGTCTTCAAGCTAGCCTGGGGTGGTGCGCTCTTCGCGTTCGGCGGCAGCTACACAGCGATGATCGGCCTGCTCTGGCTCACCCATGCGGCGAACACGTGGTTGCTGGGCCGTCTGCTCCTGCGCGCCGGATTTCCGTGGATCGCCGCCTTATTCACCCAGCTCATCTTCGCGCTGACGCCCGGCAACATCGAGACACTCGGCTGGTCCATCCAGTGGTCGGCGCTGCTCGCGACGTTCTTCCTGCTGGTCGCCCTGCTCTGGCTGGAGAACCGCACTGAAGCCGCACCGGCATGGAGCTGTCGCGTGCACGTACCGCTCTCGCTCTTCGCCGCCGCCAGCGCCTGCAGTTTCGCCCGCGGCGTGCTGACCGGCGGAGTGCTCGCGGTGGCGATCGTCCTGCCCGCGGCATTCGCCCACGACTGGCGCTCGACCCTGCGCCGTCTACCTGCCGCCACGGTCTGTCTCCTACCGTCCGTGGCCCTCACCTGTGCGATCCTCGCCGTCCCGCAGGGCAACCAGCACGCGCTCGGCGGCCACGCCTTCGAGATCGCCCGTTTCGCGGCTACGTTCCTATTCCTGAGCCCTTGGCACCAGCTCCTCGGCATCCAGGAGATCACACCGGCCTCGGCGGTCCTGGTCGCCGCGCTGAAGATCGCACTCGTCATCGGTGGGCTCTTCGTTGCCCGCGGCCGTGTGCGCGTGCTGCTGGTGTCGCTCCTCGCCTACGATGTCAGCAACGCCCTCCTGCTCGGCATCGGCCGCTACCACACCGGCGTCGGCAACGGCCTCGGGGCTCGTTACCTCTACAGCTCACTGCTCGCCGCGCTGCCGTTCGCCGGTCTGCTACTCGCACACTTCGCCGCCCGTTTCGTCCCTCGCGCCCTGCCACGCCGCATCGCCGCCACTGCGGTGCTGGCGCTGCTTTCGTGGCGCCTGCTTTGCGGATGGCCGGACGCGCTCGCGCCGTTCGTCGCTTGGCGCGGCACCGAGATGCGTCAGCTCATGCAAGCGCCACACACCAACGATCCGATGGCGACCGTGCCCGCGCTCGACTACATGCACATCGAGCGCGCCAAGGCGCTTCAACGCGCCTACGACCTGCACTGACCGTCCGGATCGGTTTCCCGGCTACACGCACCGCCGTCGGCACCACGCAATCGCGCCACCAGCAAAGCAGGCCACGCCGCACCAGAACACGGCGGGCCAGAACGCCAGAAACTTGGGCACGCCGTACGAGAGCCGGCCGATCTCGACCGGCTCCGTGAACGCGAGCTCATGCCCGGGTTTCACCCGCGCCACGATCCGGAACCGCTGCATGCCCCCGGCTAGATGCTCCGTCTTGAAGCGCCCCGGCGAGTTCACGCGCTTGTTGAGCAGATCGTGGCGCCGTCCGGCCGCATCCTCCGCGTAGAGATCGGCGACGCCTTCGCCCACGGCACCACGGACCGACAACCGGAGAAACGACCGGCCGCACGCCTCGATCTCACGACTTACCAACACGCGCTCGGCCGTCGCGGAGCCGACCGTCGCCAGCACCGCACGCCCGCCATCCTGAGGCTCCGTTCGCACGAAGCCTGAGCTTCTGCCCTCGTCCGGCACCACGGTGCAGGCAGGCACAACGCTGGGTGGCAGCACACGGCGAAACTGCGGATCATCGAGCAGCACCTTTGTGAATGAAGGGTGCGGCAGGTACGGATGCGTGTCGCCGTCGCCAAGGCCGCCGAAGCGTCCTGTTTGAAGATAGCTCGTCACCATCATGCGCTGTTCGCGCCCAACCTCGGCATAATGCTCGCCGAGCCAGCGAAGTGTCCCGGGGGTCCCGATCCGCCAGCAGGCCGTGCCAACCACAAATGCCCAAGCCAGCGCGACAGCGCCCCACGCCAGCCGCAGTTTCAGTCCGCGCGGCCACAGCACCAGCAATGCGAAAACGTTGGCGACAAGCCCGGTGGCAAGGATGTCCCAATAGCGAACCGCCACGGCGGAGAAACCGCTGTTGCGTCCCACGGCCAGGCAACCGACCAGCACAAGGGACCATCCCCCGAATACCGATACAAGGAACTGCGCTCGGTTTCTTCCCCGGTTCCATGCCGCCAGCGCCATGCAGGCGAACAGCGGCACCTGGAGCAGCACAGCCGCAGGGCGGCTCAACGGCCAAGCCATCAGCACAGTCAGCCGCCCCAGCAGATCGCCGACGCCGTGGGCCAGCCCGCCCGAGGCCGGCAGGGCATCGGACACCAGCCACAGGCTCCAGCCGACCAACCCGGCGTTGATGAGCAATGTCGCCCAGGCACGAAAGTCGCGCCGGTCGCGCAACAGTCCGATCCCGGCCACCGCCACCAGCACAACCGCCGAAGCCAACCCCGAGGCGATCGTGAACAACGCCGCCACACCAGCCAACGCCCCTAGCGCCCACTTTGCCCAACTCCGCTCCGCAGTCATGCCCAGCAGATGGAGCAGCCCGAGCGGCAGCACACCGAAGAACGCCGACTGGAATCCCCACAGGTGATTCTCGTAGATCCCCGGCGTCCCGATCAACGCCGTCACCGCAAGCAACGCGACCGGCCACCGCCAATCCCCCCACAGACGCAGCGCCCAAAAGCCAAGCAATGCGAGGAAAGCGGAGAACAGTCCAACGTTGGCCACAAGCTGCACTCGGTCGTCCCACTGGCAGTCGTTGCCCACAAAACACAGCAGCGAGGCGATGCGCGCCACCGCCGGGTGGTGCTCGCCATGCGGCCAGAAGAAGTGCCGCCAACCGAACTCGCCATTAAGCCACGGCCGCAGCACCGAACTGCCCTCCGCCGTCCACTGGTCCAGGTACGGGATGTCGTTACCGCAACGCTCGATCAGGCACAGCTTCAAGCCGGCCCCCATGAGCACCGATCCGACGCACAGCAGCAACGTCGCGAGCCCGAAATTCCGGGCGGGCTTATTCCGTTCTGCCGGTTGCTCGGCGCTGGGGATATCCATGCCGCATGCCCTCAAGCTCGATACCTGATGCCAAGACAATTCTGGGCCAGGCACCCAGCACGCTCCGCACGCACGCCACAACGCATATCCAGATAACACGAAAGGCGCCGGTGTACGGCGCCTTTCAGAAATTACAGCAAAGATCGGCAACAGCTCACTTCGAGATCTCGACCGTCGCGATGCGCGACGGCGGCTCGGCCCAGTTGTTCCAAGTATCCTGCCACTTGATCGCGCCACCCTTGAAGTCGACATCGCCCGCCTTGCCACCGCGGTAGGCCACGCGGGCACGGACCATGGTCTTCGAGCCAGCGGTTCCGGTCGTGACCGAGAGCGTGCGCGCCGTCGCAGGACCGAGGTTCTGCTCGAAGCAGAGTCCCTTCCACGTCTTGCCATCGTCGATCGAGAACTCGACGTGGAGGAAGCCGATCTGTTCGCCGCCGCCTGCATCGGTGCTCGCGCGCACGGTCACCTTGATCGGCGTGTTCGATGTGGCTACGGTCGGCGACTCGATCTTCAGCAGGCGTTCGACAGCCTGGGCAGGAATCGCCAGCAACGCGCCAGCGACGACAAACAGAGTGGCGAAACGGGCCAGCAACCCACGACGGGCGCGGCCCTGCAGGGCGTGAGCGGAGTTCATGTAACCGCTAGACAAGCGCAGTGCGCCTCCGTGCCAATCTCATTTCGCACCGATCTTCCGGGCCACCAGCAGCAGCCCCACGCCAAACGGCACCCGGCACAAGCGACACCGGCCCTGCGCCACAAACTGCCAGCGCAGAAGCGCATTGAGCCAGCGCGGCGGCAGGCGGTCCTCGGCCCGCGGGGCAGCTGCCGCTCCACGTCGCCGCCGCAGCAGCCACACCAGCGGGAACGCCAGCGAATTCATGTACGCCGCTTGCTCCACCGTCCACCCGGCGCCGAAAAGCGCCGTCAGCGATGCCCGATCGTAGCGACGGAGATGCCGCAGCGACACATCCCAGTCGCTCCACAGCCGCATGCTCGCCGGCACCGTCACCACCGCAAGGCCGCCCGGGCGCAGCACGCGACGGAACTCGGCCACCGCAGCCGCATCGCGTTCGAGGTGCTCGAGCACGTCGAGTGCCGTCACACAGTCGACAGTGGCATCAGCCAATGGGATCCCCCCGTCGACGACCGGCTCCAGCACCTGCCCGGCAGGGAAACGAAGCCGCAGCTTCGCCAGCGACTCGGGATACGAGTCGAGCGCGAGTACACGGCATTGTCGCGCCATCTCGGCAGCGAAGCAGCCCGTGCCGGCACCGAAATCCAGCAACGTGTCGTCCGCACCCAACGGCCGGAGGCGTTCGATCCACGAGCGTACGATGCGCCGTTTCCCCTCGTAGTACCAGTGTTGGCGCTCCACACGGTCGAGATTCTCGTACTCGCTAGACTCCATGTGGCGAACGGACGAAGAGCTCCCTGCGCTCCTGGACAAAGTCATCGCCCTGCCGCCCCACCAGGAATGGCACGGACGACCGACTGCTCAGCACGGAGAAGAGAACGACGGACGCCAACGTCAGTGATTGAAAGAACACCACCAGCGACAGGCCAAAGACGTTGGTCGCCCAGCCGGGGATCGCCAGATCGGTCCCGAACCGCAGCCCCACCGCCACCAACGCGGCGGCGACCGCAAGCACCGAGGTGCAACCGAAGAACAACAGCAGCCGCGTGATCGCCGTCTCGATGAAGACGGAGAAGGCGCTGAATCCGTGGACGACCAAGGCGACAAGGTTCATCGTCGAGCGACCGGCGTAGCGCGTGCCGCGCGCCGTCGCCAGACGCACAAGCGGAATTCGGGACTTCACAATCGTCGCCGCTAAGTGGTTCCAGCACTCAGGCATGGATACCAGCCGCCGGACCGCGGCCATCGGCAGCACCGAGAAATTCCCAAAGTCGATCGTCCGCCCGGTCAGCAGGCGGAAGAAAAGTTTATATACCAGATACGCTGCGCTGAAACGCGCCCCTTCCGACCTCCTCGCCCGGCATGCCACAACTATCTCGGTCGGTCGACGCAGCGACTCCGCCAGCAGTTCGCCAACGTCGGTCGGCCGGTCCTCGCCGTCGGCATCCATCACCACCACATGCGTAAACCGGTCCAGCCGTGCACACTCGGCCAATCCGATGGCGATCGCCCGCTGGTGCCCGAGGTTGCATCGCAACCGCACGAGCTCCACACGGGCAAGATTCCGGTATCCATCCGTCGGCAGCTCAGGAGGAGGGACCAGCGAACCGTCGTCCACCGCCAACACGCTCACCTTAGCGGCGAGATTGCCCGCCACGTCATCGAGCTCGCCCAGCAGGCGCTCAAACGATTCCCAGTCGTTGAAGACAGGAACCACGATGGCTGCCGATGGCTGAAGCAGTGGATCTGGCTGTTGGGTCGACACTGTCGGGAAACTGCGGACTTCGCGGGAGTTTGTCGATCCTGCGCCCACCCCCACAGACCGGAGGCTAGGCGGCACCATCAGCCGTTTTCTCCAGTACGATCAACATGCGCGACGCACCGAGGCTCGGCACAGCCGCCAAGCCACGCTCGACCAACCGAACCAACGGCAACGCATATCGCGGACAGAGCTGTGGGCCTCGAAAACCGCCACACAACAACCAACGCAATGCGGGAAAGCAGACGACCTCGCGGACCCGCCAGCCTACTAGATCCTCCCTGCGCTCCCCGCGCCGGAAAAGCCGCCAGGCGTTCCCTTGAGCAGCATAGTAGCGCACCGCATGCGGGTCCCAGCCGGCCGGCGCCGACCACACGATCGTCTCGCCCAGCCCCAACGGCTCGTGGTGGAACAGGCCTAGAGCGACGCGGCCAAGCAAGCCAGCAGCGGGCTCGAACATCACGACCTTTCCGCCGGGGGCGAGCACACGCCGCATCTCGGCAAGCGCAGTACCGGGATACTCAAGATGATGGAAGACATCGAACAGGATAAGCGCCGCGACCGAGTCATCCGCCATCGACAGCGCAAACACGTTCTCAACCCGATCAATCCAAGGATTGGGAAATAGATCCGTCGTCACCGCATCCGGAATCACGCTTTTGAGATTGCCGATCCCCGAGCCGCACTCGACGACGGGACCGGCCGGTCGGTCCGCGATCCGGTCCGCGATCATCCTGTAGAACTCCGCATAGGCTTCGCGCAGCTGGGGCTTGCGCCGCCAGTGCTCCAGATTCTCGTGAATCTCCCTGTTGTGCTGGGCGACACCCTAATCCTCACGATTCGCGGGGTTGGGTGCATTTTTGGTGAAGGCGGCGGG
>CAZXHR010000026.1:0-31370 GCA_964640465.1 uncultured Opitutaceae bacterium | reverse complement strand
CTCGCCCTCGCCCCGCCCACCGCCCCCCGCCTCCGCGCCGACGGCTCCGATGAAACCGTCCCCCACGAAACGGTCCGCGCCGGCGACCGCCTGCGCGTGCGCCCCGGCGAGAAGCTCCCCGTCGACGGCGTCGTGCTCGACGGCCGCAGCGCCATCGACGAGTCGATGCTCACCGGCGAACCGCTGCCGCAGGAGAAACGCCCCGGCGACACCATCACCGGCGGCACCGTCAACACCACCGGCACCCTCGTCGTCGAGGCCCGCCGCGTGGGCGCCGACACCGTCCTCGCCCAGATCGTGCGCCTGGTTGAGGCGGCCGAGGATGCCGCCCCGCCCATCCAGCGCATCGCCGACCGTGTCGTCGATTTCTTTGTCCCCGCCATCCTCGGCTGCGCCGCGCTCACCTTCGCGCTCTGGCTGTTCCTCGGCGGCGCGGCCGCGCTGCCCGCCGCGCTCGCCCACGCCGTGGCCGTGCTCATCGTCGCCTGCCCCTGCGCGCTCGGGCTGGCCACGCCGGTCTCCATCGTCACCGGCATCGGCCGAGGCGCCCGCAGCGGCATCCTCGTGCGCGACGCCGCCGCGCTCGAGCGCCGCGCCGCCTGCGATGTGCTTGTAATCGACAAGACCGGCACGCTCACCGAGGGCCGGCCCGAGGTCGCAGAAGCCGTCGCCGCCGCCGGCGTATCGGAGGATCGGTTGCTCGCGCTCGCCGCCGCGCTGGAGACCGGCAGCGAGCACCCGCTCGCCAAGGCGATCGTGCGCACCGCCACAGCCCGGGGCATCCCCGTGGCGGAGGCCCGCCACTTCGTCGCCGAACCCGGCGCCGGCATCCGCGCCGAAGTCGATGGCTTGCCGCTGCGGCTGGGCCGGCTCGACTGGCTCGGGCTCTCCGCACCCGAGTCGCTCGCCCTGCGCGCCCGCGCCGCGGAGGAGGCCGGCCACACCGTCGTCTGGCTGGCCTCCGTGGACCACGTGCTCGGTTTCCTCGCCCTGGCCGATTGTGTCCGGGCAACGGCGCCAGCCGCGCTCGCCGAGCTGCGCGCGCTCGGGCTCGGGATCGCGATGGCCACGGGCGACACCCCCGCAGCGGCCTCCCGCATCGCCACCGAGCTCGGGCTGCCCGCGCCGCGCGCCGGCCTCGCGCCTGCCGGCAAGCAGCAACTCGTGCAACAGCTCCAAGCCGCCGGCCGCCGCATCGCCTTCGCCGGCGACGGCATCAACGACGCGCCAGCCCTCGCCGCCGCCCATGCCGGCATCGCGATGGGCCACGGGGCCGACGTCGCCATCGAAAGCGCGGGGCTCGTGCTGCTGCACGGCGACCTGCGCGGTCTGGCGCGAGCAATCCGCCTCGCCCGCGCGGTGTTGGGCAACATCCGGCAGAATCTCTTCTGGGCGTTCTTCTACAACCTGCTCGGCGTGCCGCTCGCCGCCGGGGCTTTTCTGTTCTGGCCCGGCTGGTCGCTGCCGCCCATGTTCGCCGCTTTGGCGATGAGCCTGAGCTCGCTCTGCGTCGTCGCCAACGCCCTGCGGCTGCGCCGCATCGCGCTCTGAGCACGTCCACCTCCACGCAACTTTCTCCACGCCTCCGCGTCCTACATGCCATGAACCTGCGCCTCGTCGCTTTCGCTCTGCTCGCTGCCGCGCTTCTCGCCGGCTGCGACTCGATCGATAGCCGCATCAACCGGAAATCCGCGGTCTTCACCGCATTGCCCGCCGCCGACCAAGCGCGGCTGCGTCAGGGCACCATCGCCGTGGGCGACACGACGGACATGGTCTACATCGCCATTGGCGAGCCGAGTCGGCGCATCGAGAAGCGGACCGGAACCGGCACCCAGTTCATCTGGATCTATCGCCAATACACCGAGAGCTACGAGGGCTCGGACTTCGCCGGCTACCGCCGCCGGATCTACTACGATCCGCGCACCCGCCGCCACTTCGTCTCGCTCGAGCCCTGCTACGTCGATGTCTACCGCGAGGAGGCCGAGGATGCGCTCCGCATCGTCTTCGAGGACGGCCGGGTGAAGGTCATCGAGGAGCTGAAGCGCTGAGCTCTGGCCGCGCCGACCTTCGGGGCACTGCGGCTTCCATCCCACAAAACAAAGGCGCCGCGGTTTTCGCGGCGCCCGTAGCGGTCGGAGACGTGGTCTGCGCCGTTCAGCGCTTGATGTAGTTGGCCTGCGAGACCTGGCCGATCGACGCCGGGCTGATCGCCACAGGCGGACGGGTCGGGTTCTCGGTGTCGACAATCATCAGTTGGCGCGAGGAGCCCGAGCGGCGGGTGAACAGCAGGTGGCGGCCGTCGGCCAGCCAGCAGGGCTCGATCGCATCGGCGCCGCGGGTTACGATCGTGCTCTGCCGCGTGTTCATGTCGTAAACGGCGACCTGGAAACCACCGCCCACGCCGCAGGTGAACGCGATCATGTTCGGCTTCGCGCGGCTCCAGTCCGGCTCGGCGCAGTAGCCGCTGATATTCGTCGGAAGCGCCGTCATCGCGCCGCCGGAAGCGGACATCGTGTAGAGCGCCGGGCGGCCGCCGCGGTCGGAGGTGAAGACCAGACGCGAGCCGTCGGGCGACCAGCACGGGCTGGCCTCGACGCCGGGGGAGTTGGTCACACGGCGAAAGCCCTGGCCGCTGGCCGTGCCGATAAAGATCTCCTGGTTGCCGCCGGCCGAGAGAACCGCCGCCACGCGCCCGCCATCAGGGCTGAAGCGCGCGCCAGAGTTGGTGCCCTTGAAGCTGGCAACCGCAGTCCGCTGTCCCGAGCTGGGGGTCATCACATAGATGTCGGGCGAGCCGGAGCGGAAGAAGCTGGTGTAGATGATGCGCGAGCCGTCGGGCGACCAGCGCGGCGAGAGCGCGTGCGCCCTGTCATGGGTTACCTGAGTCGCTTCGCCGAAGAACAAGTCGGAAGTGTAGACCTCGCGATGGCCGGTGCGCTCGCTGATGAAGGTGATCTTGCCGGCAAAGAAACCCGGTTGCCCGGTGAGCTGCTGCACAGCAACATCGGCGGCGCGCAGGAGCGCGTTGCGCGAGCTCGTGCCGCTCACCACCTGACTGTAGACACTGCGATGCTGGCTGGTGGACGAGATCTCGAGCCGCACCTGGCTCGGGCCGGCCGAGGTGAAGCTGAGCGTGTAGGCCGCGCCGCTCGGCACGAGGCGGAAGTCGCCGTGCGTGCGGAACGCCGTCGTCGCCAGACCGGTGAGTTCGGGCGAACCCGTGATGGCGACGGCCTTGCTCTTCAGATTGGCCTGCTTGGTGACGTCGTATTCCTTGGCTGCCTGCGCCACGGCCGAGACCGACAGCGCGCCTGCAAGGACGAGAGAAAAGAGAGTGCGAAACATGGTGAAAAGGTCTGCTGCGCCGCCGGCAAATTTGGTTTACACGACCACGGACGGCACCAAGGTCACTCCGCACATTTCGCCGGCGAATGGCAAGGCAGTTGACGCCGGTTTCCCACACTTGTTCCCACCGTGACTCCCGACGAACTGAAGGCCCTGCTCAAGCAGGTGAAGTATCCCGGATTCAGCCGCGACATTGTGTCGTTCGGCTTGGTGCGCGGAGCCGAGCTGAGCGACGGCGTCGCCCGCGTCGCCCTGCAGATCACCACCGCCGACACCCAGGTGCCGCAGCAACTTCGCTGCGACATCGAAACGCTCCTGCGCAGCCAGCCCGGCGTGCGCGAGGTCTCCATCGAGATCGCCGTCGCCGCACCGAAGGCACCGCCGCGTCCCCCGCAGTCGGCCGCCGCCACCCCCGGCGCCGGAGCGCCGTTGGCAGGAGTGAAGAAGATCGTCGCCGTCGCCAGCGGCAAAGGCGGCGTGGGCAAGAGCACGCTCGCCGTGAACCTCGCCTGCGCCATCGCCCTCGAGCTCACCGCACAGGGGCGCCAAGGCGTCGGCTTGATGGACTGCGATATCCACGGTCCCTCCGTACCGCTGATGATGGGACTCGCCGGCCAGCGCCCCGGACTGCTCGAGGAGCAGAAGATGCTCGTCCCGCTGGAGGCGCACGGGGTGAAGGTCATGTCGATGGGCCTGCTCATCACCGAGGACACGCCCGTCGTCTGGCGCGGGCCGATGATCACCTCCGCCATCCGCAATTTCATCCAGAACGTCCTCTGGGGCGACCTCGAGGTCCTCGTCGTCGACCTGCCACCAGGCACTGGCGACGCACAGCTCACGCTCGCACAGACCATCCCGCTCAACGGCGCCGTGATCGTCACGACCCCGCAGGTCGCCGCCACCCAGGTGGCCGCCCGCGGCGGCTCGATGTTCAACCAGGTGAACGTCCCGATCCTCGGCGTCGCCGAGAACATGAGCTGGTTCGAGGACGCCTCCGGCAACCGCGTGCCCATCTTCGGCGAAGGCGGCGGCGCGCAGGCCGCTGCCCAACTCGGCACCACCGTGCTCGGCCAGATCCCGCTCTTTCCCGAGATCCGCGCCGCCGGCGATGCCGGCAATCCGATCGTCGTCGCCCAGCCCCAACATTCCGCCGCACTGGCCTACCGGACGTTGGCGAAGGCCGTCCTCGGCAAGCTCGGCTGAGGCAGCCGCCCCCATAATTTTGGGAAAGCCAAGCTTTGACAGCATTCCAAGAAGGTCTAGCCTCACGTGTCGAAAATGCAGCCCACCACCGATGAGATCTTCGCGGCCCTGCGCACCTGCCGTCCCCCGGAGATCCCCGTCAACCTCGGCGAACGGGGGTTGTTTCACGGGGCGGGGATGACAGCGACGGATTATACCGCCCCGGACAACAGGCATACTAACCATTTCCGCCCGACGGACTGTCCGATGCAGCACCGCATCGCAGGTGCGGCGCAACGTACACTAGGACTGTTGGCAACTGTTCGCAGCGAAATCGGTTGCCGGCTTGTAGCGTATTCAAGATTTTACAGCAAAGCAGGCCTTCTCCGGTCCATGCCCGCATCCTAACTTTTTTCGCCCCCCATGACCGCCGCTCCCAATCCAACCGAGAACCGAGACTTCGTAAAGTCCTCGAGTCTCTACCAGGAATTCCTCGCCGAACGGGAGGAGATCCTGAAGCACAAGTGGCTCGAGTCCGAGCGCCTTGGCTACGACATCGGTTTTGAGCGCGCACTGTTGGATTGGATTCGCAAACACCGCGACAGTTGGCGCGCCAGCCGGCGTGCCCAGACGGTGGCCGACACCGAGCGCCGCGTCGGCTGAACGCCGTGCGCCGGCAGCATCGCGCATGATGAAGCGCCGCACCGAGGCGCGCTGTCCGCAGTTGCGCAAGTCGCCAGCCCCAGCCGGCAAAGCCAGACGATAGGGGATTCCGGCGTTTGCATCCCTTGCCAGCGCCCGCCCTTTCCCTTTCGCTCGGCGCGATGGCCACACCAGCCCCCACTCTCCTCGTCCTCGCCGCAGGCATGGGCTCCCGCTACGGCGGGCTCAAGCAGCTCGACCCCGTCGGCCCCGGCGGCGAGACCATCCTCGACTACGCCGTCTTCGACGCCATCCGCGCCGGCTTCGGCCGCGTCGTCTTCGTCATCCGCCGCGACTTTGCCGACGCCTTCCAGTCCCAAGTCGTCGCTAAATATTCGGGACACATTCGCGTCGATACCGTCTTCCAGGCGCTCGACGCTCTCCCCACCGGCGCCGCCATCCCCGCCGGCCGCGAGAAGCCCTGGGGCACCGGCCACGCCGTCTGGTGCGCGCGCGACGCCATCCACGAGCCGTTCGCCGTCATCGGCGCCGACGACTTCTTCGGGCGCGACGCCTTCGTCCAGCTCGCCGCATTCCTGAGAACCGCCGCAAACGGCGCCACCACTCCGGCGCCCTTCGCCATGGTCGGCTATCGGCTCGCCAACACCCTCTCGGAGAACGGCGCCGTCGCCCGCGGCGTCTGCACCGCCGACGCCGGCAGCCACCTGCGCACCGTCGTCGAGAACACCGGTATCCGCCGCGAGGATGTCGGCCCCGGCCGCAAGTTCACTGGCGAGGAGATCGTCTCGATGAACTGCTGGGCGTTCACTCCCGCATTTTTTCCCGCGCTCGACCGCCAATGGCGCGAGTTCGTCGCCGCCCACGGTGGCGAACTGAAATCCGAGTTCTACCTCCCCGAGGCCGTCTCCCGGCAAATCGCCGCCGGCACCGCCACCGTCGAGGTGCGCCCGACCTCCGCCGAGTGGTTCGGTGTCACCTACCGCGACGACAAGCCGCGCGTTCAGGCCGCCCTCGCCGCGCTCGCCACCCGCGGCGACTACCCTGTGCCGCTCTTCCCCAAACTATAATCCGGGGCGACGACCCGGCCCATCGGTCTAGGCACTTCGCCTCTGTGGCCCACGGCCGACCTACCTCCCTCACCCTTCCCCGATGAAATTTTCCCGCGTCGAAGCCGACATCTTCGTCCCCGGCGGCGGCGAACCCGCCTCCGCGCTCGCCCGCGTCACACACCTCGCGGTCGCCGCGCACCAGGACGACATCGAGATCATGGCACACGCCGGCGTGTGCGACTGCCTCGACCAGCCTGGCAGGGCCTTCGGCGGTGTGGTCGTCACCAACGGCGCCGGCTCCCCACGGACCGGCCGCTACGCCGCGTTCACCGACGAGGAGATGCAGGCCGTGCGCCGCGAGGAGCAGCGCCGCGCCGCCACCCTCGGCCGCTACGCGATCCAGATCCAGCTCGGCCACACCAGCGCCGACGTGAAACGCGCCGGCCACGCTGGCGTCGTCGCCGACCTCATCGCGATCTTCGCCGGCTGCCGGCCCGAGGTCGTGTATCTGCACAACCCCGCCGACAAGCACGACACCCACGTCGCCACGCTCGTGCGTTGTCTGGAGGCGCTGCGCACGCTGCCACCCTCGCGCCGGCCGCGCCGCGTGCTCGGCTGCGAGGTCTGGCGCGATCTCGACTGGCTCGCCGACTCCGACATGGTCGCGCTCGATTCCGGCCGTCACCCCGAGCTCGCTCAGGAGATGTTGCGCGCCTTCGATTCCCAAGTCGCCGGCGGCAAACGCTACGATCTCGCCGTTGCCGGCCGCCGCGCCGCGCACGCCACCTTCCACGCCTCGCACGCAACCGACGCCTGCGCCGGCATCACCTGGGCGCTCGATCTCACGCCGCTGTTGGCCGAAGGCGCGCCCGACCTCGCCGCATTCACCCTCGCCACCGTCGACCGCCTGCGCGACGACGTGCGCACCCGGCTCGCGCGGGTCTCGTAAGCCGGAGCACCGGCACCGGAATCCGCGCAGCGCTGCACCTTCCCAGTGCCGCTCTCCGCCGCTGCGGTTTCCCGTTTGAGCAGCCGGGGCGGGCTGCCCGATCCTGCCGCACTTCCCGGGCGTCCGCGCTCGGCCGATTCTGCGCTCCGCAATTCCTCCGTGCTCTTCGCCTTCCTCACTACCGTCCTCTGGTCGTTCAGTGCGATCTTCGCGCGCAGGCTGGTGACTGTGCTGGGCAGCACGTTGGCGAACTTCGCCCGACTTCTCCTCGCCACCGCGCTGCTCGCCGCCTGGGCCTTCGCCCTCGGCGAGGGCACAGCCGGCGCCGGCCTGCCGTGGTATGTGCTTAGCGGAGTCATCGGATTCGGTCTGGGCGACATCGCCCTGTATTTCGCCCTGCCGCGGATCGGCTCGCGCCTGACGCTGCTGCTCACGCAGTGCCTCGCCGCGCCGCTGGCCGCGCTGGCCGAGTGGCTCTGGCTGGGCACGGCGCTCCCGCCCGGCGAACTGCTCGCGGGCGCAGGCGTGCTCGCCGGCGTCTCGCTGGCGTTGGTCCCCGAGGACAACCTTCCCCTGCCGCGCAGGACGTTCTGGAGCGGCACCGGATTCGGCGTGCTCGCCGCACTCGGCCAGGCGCTCGGCGCCGTGGTGAGCCGACACGCCTTCGAGCTCTCGCTCGCCTCCGGTGTGCGCATCGACGGCGGCACGGCGGCGTTCCAGCGCATTCTCGGCGGCGTGGTGTGCAGCGGTGTGGCGTGGTGGTTCTGGAGGAACCGCGACGGCGAGCGGAGCTGGCCGACCCTGCGCACGCAGTTTCCCCACGGCCGTTTCCGGGGAATCCTGCTGGCCTCGGCGCTGTTCGGCCCCGTCGTCGGCGTGGGCTGCTACCAATGGGCGCTGGCGACAGCCCCGAGTGGCATCGTGCTGCCGATCGTCGCGCTCTGCCCCATCGCCATCATCCCGCTGAGCTGGTGGCTGGAGGGCGACCGCCCGACTCCGCGCTCGCTGGCCGGCGGCGCCGTGGCCGTGGCCTGCGCCATCGCGCTCGCCCGCCTGCGCAACACCTGAACCCGCGCTGCGCCGCGGCGCGGGAACGCTACGCCTTGCCCAAGGGCTCCCCGCCCCCATCATGAGCCGCATGTACCGAATCATCGGCGGCGACGGCCGCGAGTACGGCCCCGTGTCGGCCGCCCAAGTCGAGCAATGGATCGCGCAGAACCGCGCCAACGCCCGCACCCAGATCAAGGCCGAAGGCACCGAGGCTTGGTCGTCGCTGGGCGAATTGCCCGAGTTCGCCACCGCGTTCGCCGCCCGCGCCGCCACCCCGCCGCTGCCCAACACCCGGCCCGAAGCCACACCGGCCGGCGCTGCACCGGAACCGACGGCCGCGCCCGCCTCGCAGGGCACCGCCACCGAGCCCGCGTTGGAGCAGCCCGATCCGGTCGAGGCTGCGCGCGCCTGCGCCGGACGCAGCTACCGGCTGAGCGTATTCGACACATTGAGCCGCGGCTGGGACATCGTCTCCACCAGGCCGGTCCTCTCCGTGTGCGGCTGCACGTTCGCGTTTCTGTTTTCCCTGCTCGTCGCGAGCATCCCGCAGATCGGTGGAGCGCTCGCGATCGTGATCCCGATCGTCCTCGTCTCGGGAGCCTCCTGGCTGCTGCTGCGAATCGACCGCGGCGAGGAGGTCCGGTTTGCGGATCTGTTCGCCGGATTCTCCCGCGCCTTCCGGGCGCTGGTCGTGCTCGGCATCGTCTCGGGCATCGCACTGCGCGTGCTCCTCCTGCTTGCCGCCGCCCCGCTGCTCTGGAACTTGCACCGCGACGGCGTGCTCTCGACGCACGAGCTGCAACAGGTCCTCCTCGGCGGCGATCCCTTCGGCGGGCTGGTCTCCTTGTTCATGGCCAAGGGCGTGCGGCCCGAGTTCGCCACGATTGCCGGCCCGCTCGCCATGCTGCCGCTGTTGCTGATCCCCTTCGTCTACCTGTCGGTCGCGTGGGTGTTCGCCCCGCTGCTCGTGATCGACCGCTGTCTCCATCCGCTGGAGGCGCTGGAGCTAAGCCGCCGCGTCGCGAGCAAGCGCTGGTTCCGGCTGTTCTTCCTCAACCTCGCCTTCTTCCCCTTGGCGTTCGCCGGACTGCTCTGCTTCCTCGTGGGCATCCTCGTCGTCCTCGCGCTCAACCTCGCCACCTTCGCCGCCGCCTACGAGACCGCCTTCGCCGACACACCGAAGAACGGCCCCACCGGCGATCACCGGCTCGCGTCACGCGACCCGCGCGCCTAAGCCCAGCCCTGAGCCCCGCCCGGCACACCCCTGCGACCATGTGCACGCGCTTCATGCTGCTGCGGCCGGGCAACGAGGTGGGCGCACTGCTCGGCGTGGACGCATTCCCGGAGACGGCCCCGCGCTACAACGCCGCGCCGGGCCAGTCGCTGCCCATCGTCCGCCGCACGAACCGGCCGGGCCGCAAGCGCGAGGCCACCGCGCTGCGCTGGGGGCTCGTGCCGGCGTGGTCGCCGGAGCCCGCGATGCGCACACCGCTGATCAACGCCCGCGCCGAGTCCGCCGCCGAGAAGCCCGCCTTCCGCGACGCGATCCGCCAACGCCGCTGCGCGGTGCCGGCCGACGGTTTCTACGAGTGGAAACGCACCGCACACGGGCCGATGCCCTGGCTTTTCGAGGACAACACCGGCGGATTGCTCCTGCTCGCCGGGCTGTGGGAGCGCTGGGCCGGCGCGGGCGCGGAGCCGTTCGAGTCGTTCGCCGTGCTCACCACCGCACCAAACGCCCTCGTCGCCCCGCTGCACGACCGCATGCCCGCGCTCATCCCCGCCGCCGCGCTCGACGAATGGCTCGACGCCGCCACACCGCCCGCGCACCTCTCGCAACTGCTCGCCCCCTGCCCCGCCGAGCGGCTGCGCGCCCGCGCCGTGAATCCTCGACTCAACAACGCGGCCAACGACGACGCCTCCTGCCTCGCGCCCCCGCCGCCCCTGCCCCCAGCGGGGCACCAGCTGGATTTCGGGCTGGGCTGAAGGCGGAGTGCGAGCAGGCGGTTGCCGACCACGGAATCGTTGACCTCACGGGCAACGCCACACCACGGGCTGTCGCGCCACGCCTCACCTTCGCCGCTTCCGGAGTTGCCAGCCGCGGCGGCATCTGCCGATAAATCCGGGCTTTTATGAGCAACTGTCCCTGTGGTTCCGGTTTGTCCCTCGAAGCGTGCTGCGGCCCGATCCTCGCCGGCGCGCCTGCGCCCACGGCCGAGGCGCTGATGCGCTCGCGCTATTCCGCCTACGTCGTGCGCAACTACGAGCACCTCGAGCGCTCGCTCTGCTCCGAGCAGCGCAAGGACTACTCCGCCGAGGAGGCCAAACGCTGGGCCGAGAATTCCGAGTGGCTCGGGCTCACCATCATCCGCACCGAGAAGGGCGGGAATGACGACAAGGAGGGCCTCGTCGAGTTCTCCGCGAAGTACCGCGCCGAGGGCAAGGAGCACGAGCACCTCGAGACCGCGATCTTCGGCCGCGAGGAGGGCAAGTGGGTCTATGTCGGCCAGGTCGCCCCGAAGGGACAGACCGTGCGCCGCGAGGAGCCGAAAGTCGGCCGCAACGATCCCTGCCCCTGCGGCAGCGGCAAGAAGTTCAAGAAGTGCTGCGGCGCTTGAGACCCGAAACACGCATCGTGCAGTCAGCGGCGGATGCAGCCCGCGCCGCCCAAGACAACAAAGGCCCGGTCATTGAAGACCGGGCCTTTGCGTTTTGCCACAAGTCGCCGAGCCGGGCTCAGAACTCGCGCGTAAGGCTCACATACCAATAGGCCGGATTCGAATCGTTGACGCCCGGGGTGGTGCCCGTGATCTCCTGCGCATCGACCGGCGGGACCGTGTTCAAGAGGTTGTTCACGCCGACCGTCACCGTCAGTTTGTCAAAGCCCTTGTAGGAGACGGAGGTGTTGAGGGTGAACTGCGGCTTGATGTCGTACTCGACGTAGAAATTGTCGGGCTGCTCGACATAATCGGCGGGATCCGGGAAGTCGCTCGGGCCATAGAGCGAGCCGAGATCGATGGTGCCCTTGCGGCCGCCTCGCAACACACCGAAGAGGTTAGCCTCCCAACTCTTGCGGCGCCAGCTCAGGGACGCCGTGGCATTCCAGCGGGCGTTGAGGCGCGTGCCGACATAGTTCTCCCCGTCGATCTCGACCTTGTCGTACCAGGTGGCGGTGGCGCCGACGTTGAAGTCGCCGAGAGCGCCGGCGACCCACTGGTAGTTGACGCCGAAGTCGAACCCTTGGGTGAGCCCCTTCGAGAGGTTGGCGTAGTCGTCGCGAACGTAGAGCAACGGGCCGTAGGCCTGACCGGGAGCCGGGTTCTCGCGGACGGCCCGTCCGTAGTAGGGCGAGGCCGGGTTCGAGGCCGCGAGGAGGAACTCCGTGTAGCCCATGTATTCGCTCGGCTGTGCCAGAAGGTCTTTCTGCTCGTAGCGGAAGCCGTCCACCGAGATCTGGAGGTTCTTGAGGAAGCCCCTCGGCTCGAGGACGATCCCGGCGTACCAACTGTCCGTGAGCTCGGGTTTCAGGTCGGGGTTGCCGGCGGTAACGGTCTGCAGGTCCTTGACCTGACTCTGCGTAAGTGGGTCCCACACCGAGGTTGAGGAGAACGAAGTCTGCTTCGAGGTGTAGAGGTAGGCGAGATCGGGGGCCTTGAAGGACTTGCTGTAGGAGCCGCGCAGCACCAGCCAGTCGGTCGGGTGGTACTTGATACCGAGCTTCGGCCGCACGTTCCGCGCGAAGTCCTTGTCGCTGTAGTCCTCGAACCGCCCGGCGATCTGGATCTCGATCTGCTTGATCACAGGGATGTTCAGCTCGCCGTACAGAGAGGTCACATCGCGGTCGCCCTCGCTGCTCGCGCCGGAATCTCCGGCGACGATGTTGGATGTGGCGTTGAGGACAGTGCGCTCGTTGGCGAATTTCTCCCAGCGTCGCTCGGCGCCGATGGAGAGAGCCATGTCGCCGCCGGGCAGGGTCCAGAGGGCGCCGCCGGTGTTGAAGTCCACACTGTAGTATTCGATCTTCGCCGCCGTCGGGTTCATGTCTTCGAGGAAGGCGCCGAAGGCGGCATCGTTGGGACCGAACCAGTTGAAGTACTCGCGCTGGTCCTGCGGCGTGGAGGGGTTCCAGGAAAGGCTGCCATCGGCGCCACGGGTGAGGCCGAGCAGCGCCTCCTGCATCCGGTCGTCGGTCACGACGACGGAGTTCTCCTTCACGCGATTCTTGGTGTACAACGCGGCGGTCTCCCATGTCCACTTCTCGAAAGCGGCGATCTCGCCACCCACGCCAAGGACGATGCGGGGCGAATCCGAAGTGACATCGACATCGCGATTGCCCGTCTCTATCAACCGGCGACGGCCGGAGGCGATATCTTCGCCGAAGGGGTTGTAGGGGTTGAAGGACGGAATGATCATGCATCCAGCGTCGGTCAGCCGCGGCGATCCGTCGTTGTCCGCAAGAAGGTATTCTCCCTCGAGATCGGCCGGGGTTGGTGCGGCAGAAACCGCGGTCTCCGTACGGGTGAAGGAGATGTCGGAGAAGAGATACAGGGACTTCGAGAACTCGTGCCGAAACGTCGAGAAGAACGAGTATCGCTCCTCGCGCGGGAGGAAGCCGTTGGTCTGCTGGTAGTCGTAGGGATTGCTACCCTCGACGGCATCGGCGAGCGTCGGGTTGGTCGTCGGCGCGTCGTAGGTGTACCGCGAGCCGTCGGCCAGAACGACATAGCCCGGGTAGCCGCGGCCCGAACGTGCGTCAAACCAAGCCCAGCCGTTGCGAGAGTCCGCCACCGGGTCGCTGGTGAGGCCATAGAGATCGGAAACGTAGGAGACGTACTCGGCCTCGGACTTGAAGGTGGGCGCTCCTGGCACCGTGATGTCGGCCCAGCCATCGGCGCGGTAGCGCGGTTTGGTCTTGGCCGCGACATCTTCCTTGTTGGCGGAGCGAGCCCACCGCACGTCGCGCGCGTACATGGGGTCGTCGAGTTGCCAGTCGAACACCGCAAGCAGACTGCTCTTCTCGTTGGAGGTACCGTAGGTGATCGTGCCCTTCCGGTGGAAACCGCCGGTGCCGGAATAGTCGCCCACCTCGACCTTCACCTGGCCGCCGTCATAGTCGCGACGCATCTTGAAGTTCACCACGCCGGCAACCGCGTCGGAGCCGTAGATCGCCGAGCCACCGTCTTTGAGGATCTCGACACTCTCGATGGCCTCGTCGGGGATGCTGCCCAGATCGAAGACAGTCTGGAAACCGTTGAAGGCCGGGACCGCATAAGGCGCGGCGCGGCGGCCGTTGATGAGTACGAGCGTCTGATTGTTGCCCAAGCCACGCAGGTTCATCGTGTTCACGCCCGGTGCGAAGTTCGAACCCGCATCGGTCGAGGTGATCGCTTGGCCGCTGTTGAACGACATCGCGCGTAGCGAATCGGCGATGGTCGGGAAACCCGACACCTTCAGATCGCCCTGGTGAATCTGCACCACGGGGCTGACCGTCTCGGGATCGATCCGCTTGATGCGTGAGCCGACCACCTCGAAAGGAGCCAGAATCACCACCTCCTTGTCGGCGGCCCCGGCGGAGTCCGGCACAGCCGGTTTTTCCGCTACAGCCTGCGCCTGCACGGCGGCAGCCAACAGCATGGGCGACAGGAGGCCTGCGACCAACGGGTGCACGCCTCCGCTCGTACGAACAGTGGGAGTGTTCATCGGTTCTCCAATTAGTGTTTTTGGGCACGGCCGGCACCGCTGCAGGCCGCATGGGACAATACCGAGTGCAGAACAAGACCACTTCGGAATAGAGGCAAACGCCAAAACCCGGCACCGTAAGCCTCATTACGCTCCGTGGGATCGCTTGCGAGAGCAGCTCCACGGACTCGGTACGGACGCCACACGTCGCCCTCAGCGCCGTTCTCGCAAACGGCGCTACACTTCGGCAGGCCTGTGGCTAGCGCTCTACACCAGCGGCGTCGCCTTCGGTACACGGACCACCACAGTGCCGGCGACCTTGTCGTGCCAGGTCTGGCGCTCGTCGTCCCATAGGCACCAGAGGAAACCCAACCCGAAGGGCATGACTGAGAGGAATGCCACCAGCGTGCGAACCGCCGCCGTAGCCGCATCGACGGGCCGGCCGTCGAGCCTCGCGACCTTCAGGTTGAGGACAATGCCGCCGATCGTCGTGCCCCGCCACAGCCAGAAGGCGAATACGTAGCACCCGAAGAGCAACGGGAAGGGCAGGATCGCAAATGCCAGGCTGACTCCGCCGACAGCACCCACCAGCACGAGGTCGATGAGCAACGCGGCGAGTCGCACGCCGAACTCTGCCCGCGGCAGTGTCGCTTCCGCGACCGCCGGCGCGACAGATGCCGCAAGCGGCGGCGGAAGCGGTGGAGCCGAAGGGGGCGCCGCGGCTGCGCCGGCAGGAGCGGTTCCGGTCGTAGCAGAGTCCATCAGGTCGGGCCCCGCCACAGCGGCAGCCACCGCAGGCGCGGGCGGCACGCTCGCCGGCAGCGGGGCAGCAGCCACGAAAGAAGGAGCAACCGAGCCAGACGCTGCCGCAGCAACCGGCTGCGCTGCGGCACGCGCCACCTGCGCCGCAGCGGCGGCAGCCTTCTCCCGGCGGCGTTTCTCCATGATCGTCGCAACCACCATGCCTAGGCCGATCCATGCCGTGAGCGCCCAGATCAGCAGGCCCAGCCACGGCACGCAGTAGAGCACCGCCATCAGGACGGCACCGATCAGAACGGTCAGCCACGCCTGCCCGGCGGATTCGCCGAGCCCGAAAGCGCGCAACAAGCTGCGTCCGAGAAAGGCCAGCACGGCGGCCTTGCCAAAGGCCGCGGCAAACAACAGGGCCACCGCCAGGAACGGCAGCAGCGCAATCCCGATCACCGTGCAGATCAGGAGCAGGGTGAACAGCGGCAGCAATGGCAGCAGCGCCAGCGCCGTGGCCAGCGTCGTGCCCGGCCGCTCCTCGAGCGACTCCGCGCAGGCGTTCACGCCGCGCCGAAACACCGCCGCCAGCAGCAGGTAGAAGAGAATGCAGACGCCGAACACGTACCAGGGCCAGACGACATGCGGCGAAAGCAGCCGCAGATGCAGCAGGGTGTCGCCGAGCCAGGACAGGATGTCGGGGGGAGCCGGCAGATGGTGCGCCAGCTCCAGAGGATTGTTACGCAGCGGCACCCGGTGCGGGTTGTGCACATGGCCGCCGACCATGGCCACCGCACCGGCGACTTGCGCCTTCGGGCCGAGCGAGAGATTGCCTCCAACAGCCGTCACCGAGCCGGCATAGCCCTCAATCCTCACGTTGCCGCCCCAGGTAACGACCTTCCCCTCGACCCGCCCGAGCACGGTCACGTTGCCGCCGAAGGCAGTCACTTCGCTGGCGCGCTCGTCCTCGCGGATCGTCACATTGTCGCCAAAGACGGTCACCTGTCCGCGGTCGATCCACACGGGCGCGGCCGGCGGCGCGGGCTGTGCGGCCGGTTCCGGCACCGGCGCGGGTTCGGGCGCCGGTGTGGGCGCGGGTGCAGCGGGCGTTGGGGCGGGGGTGGCAACCGGCTCGGCTGCGGGTGCAGCCTGGGCGGAGCCCGTCTTGTCATTGTTGTCTGAAGCCGTAGCAGCCTGCGCGTGCAGCGCGCCGGCCGGCGCAAGCGCCAGCCAAGCCCCGAGGGCGGCGAAGAGGAGCGGAAAGCGGAGTTTCATGGGCAAAGGGAAGATTCAGCGGTTGGAGAGAAGCCGGCGGTAGAGGCCGGACCCGAGGGCGATGAGTGCCGCATAGGAGCCTACAGCCAGCACAGCGGCACCGAACAGCCAGGGCTGGAACAGCCGCAGGCAGCGTCCGGCGGTGTCGGCCAAGCTGCCGAGCAACGTACCGCACACCGTCAGCCAAGGCGCGTGCGCCTCGATCCAGGCCGACCACGCAAATGCCTCCAGGCTATGGGCACCTACGAACGAGAGCCAGGCCACGGCAGCCGTCGCGATACAGGCGGCGGCGAGCACGGCCGTGCGCGGCACCACGGGCCACGCGCGCCAGCCGGCCTGCCACCACGGCAGCCGTCGCCGCGCTTCGAGCGCGGCGCGCACGCGAGCCTCAAGCCCGGCCGGTGCGCGTTCGGCGGGCAGCTCGTGCAGCGCGCGGTGGACGAAGGCTTCGAGCGATTGGGAAGGACGCTGGTCGTTGTTCGACATGGCGGGGAAGAGTTCGGCGGGAAGGGGCGGAAGGATGGGCTCAGGGAGTCAGCTCGCGTTTCTCGGCGGAGGCGCGGGAGAGATGTTGGGCGAGCGCCTGGCGGGCGCGGAGGATGTCGGTCTTCACCTTCGAGAGCGACACGCCGAGGCGCTCGGCGATCTCCTCGTAGGAAAGCTCCTCGAAATGGTAGAGCACGAGCGGCAGTCGCTGCTTGTCGGGCAGTTTCGCCAAGGCCTGCTGGACCCACTCGCGCCGGTCGGCGGCGTCGAGTTCGTTGAAGAAATTGTCCGGAGCGGGGAAATCGACCTCGGGCGCGTCGCCGCCCTCGTCGTCGCGGTGGAGCAGCTCGGAGAAGAAGCTCCAGCGCTTCCGGTAGCGTTGGAGGTGGTTGATGCTGAGGTTGGTGGTGACGGTCTTCAGCCAGCCGCCCGCGCCGGGGCCGTCGCGCAGATCGTCGAAGTGCTCGTAGGCGCGGACAAACACCTCCTGCGAGATGTCCTCGGCCTGGGCGGAATTGCCGAGGAGTCGGATCGCGGTGGTGTAAACCATGTCCTGATAGCTGCGCATAAACGTCGTGAAGGCGGCCTGGTCGCTCATTCCTGCGGATGAACTGGGTGGAGGTTCGTTCACGACAAAAACACAGCAGCACAGCGAAAGTCGCAGAATTCGGCCGGAGGAGGAATCCCAAACCCTGCAAGCCGGAGTCCTTAAGCAATCCGCCAACGCTGGTCTGTCGTCCTTCCTCTGTCGTCCGTCTTCCGTGCTTTCCAGCCATCCGGCTTTCGCCATTACTCCTCCCGTCGCCGCATGCGCCTCTCCATCGTCATCCCCTGCTTCAACGAAACGAAGACCATCCGCGCCATCGTCGACGCCGTCCGCGCCGCCCCCTCCGCCGGCTTGGAGAAGGAAATCGTCATCGTCGACGACTGCTCGACCGACGGCACCCGGGACCTCCTCCGCACCGAGATCGCCCCGCTCGTCGGGCAGATCGTCTACCACGAGAAGAACCAGGGCAAAGGCGCCGCGCTGCGCACGGGGTTCGCCGCCGCCACCGGCGACATCGTCCTCATCCAGGATGCCGACCTCGAGTACGACCCGCAGGAGTATCCCCGCCTCATCAAGCCCATCCTCGACGGCAAGGCCGACGTCGTCTTCGGCTCGCGTTTCGCCGGTGGCGACGCCCACCGCGTCGTCTACTTCTGGCATATGATGGGAAACCGCTTCCTCACGCTCGCCTCGAACATGGCCACCAACCTCAACCTCACCGACATGGAGACCTGCTACAAGGTCTTCAAACGCGAGGTCGTCGCCAAGATCCGGATCGAGGAAAACCGCTTCGGCTTCGAGCCCGAGATCACCGCCAAGGTCGCCAAGCTCCGCATCCCGATCTACGAAGTCGGCATCAGCTACTACGGCCGCACCTATGAGGAGGGGAAGAAGATCGGCTGGCGCGACGGTTTTCGCGCCCTCTGGGCGATCACAAAGTACAACCTGCTCCGGTAGATGGAGCAGCCCCTGCCTGGTGGAGGGCGCCGCTCCGTCGACGCCGTCTCCGTGCAGAACGGCAGCAAAAGCAAGTGCTGCGAGATCGTTGCCGCCGTAGCGAAATTCGTGAGAATTTCGTTCTCATCCAGCACTCCGGCATTCACAGCCCGTCGCCGCCTCCCCACAGTACCCCGCACCGCACATCCCGCAGCTTGCTGCCACCGTCCCGTCTTCCTCTGCCGTCTCCCGACTTTCTCCCTCCGTCCTTCTCTAGCCTCTCCCCTTCAGCCGCCCGCCATGCACCGCAACACCCTGCGCCAGGTCGTGCTCCCTGCGATCCTGCTCGCCGGCGATCTCGTGTTCGCCCTTGCGGGGCTGTCGCTGGCCTGGTGGCTGCGTTACGACACCCGCATCGGTCAGTTCGGCATCCCGGTCGAAGCCGCCACATTCGCCAACTACCTCCCTCTGCTCCTCGTCGGTGTTGCGATCCTGGTCGTCACCTACGCCCAACTTGGTCTCTACGACGAGAAACTCCTCCTCCGCCGCTACCAGGCACTAGCCATCATCATCAAGGGCACCGTGCTCTGGCTGCTCGCCTACCTCGGCGTGTCGCTCGTACTTAAGTTCTCCCCGCCGATCTCCCGCCTGTTCGTTGTCGTCGCATTCCTCGGCGTCGTGCTTCTCGAATACCTCTGGCGCTCCGCCTTCTACTCCACGATCTGTCGCGGCACCCTCTTGGAACGCGTCCAGCAACGCGTCGCCGTCCTCGGCTGGAACGACAACGCAGCCCGTCTCGTCCAAGCCATCGCCGGCGCCCACGCCCACCCCTACCAGATCGTCGGCCTCGTCGGCGAGGAACCCGGCCGCCGTCCCGATCCGCGAGCCGATCTCCCCGCGCTCGTTCTCGGCCACTTCGGCGAACTGGAGATGCTCCTGCGCACCCATCACATCGACATCCTCATCGCCGCCCACCTCGACCTCCCCGCCGAGCGCATGCAGACGCTCGTCCGCGCCTGCGAGCGCAACTACGTCGAGCTCAAGGTCGTCCCCACCGTCTTCCAGGTCTTCGTTTCCGGACTCCGGATGCAGACCATCGGCAACGTGCCGGTGCTCGGCGTCGAAAGCCTCCATATCACGCGCCTCTTCAGTCGTGCCCTCAAGCGCACGGTCGACATCGTCGGAGCCCTCCTCGGCCTCATCCTCGCCACCCCGGTCGTCGCCATCCTCGCTTGGCTGGTCCGCCGCGAATCGCCCGGCCCCGTCTTCTTCGGCCAGGAGCGTATCGGCGCCGGTCACCGTCCGTTCACCATGTGGAAACTGCGCAGCATGCGGCCCGATGCCGCCGCACAGGACAACCTCCGCCAGAGCACCCCCGGGGACGACCCGCGCGTCCTGCGCATCGGCCGGTTTATGCGCTGCTGGAACCTCGACGAGCTGCCGCAGTTCTGGAATGTCCTGCGCGGCGAGATGAGCCTCGTCGGCCCGCGGCCCGAGCGCACCTACCACGTCGACAAGCTCTCCGCGGAAATCCCGCACTACTTACCCCGCCACCTCGTGAAGCCGGGCATGACCGGCTGGGCGCAGGTCAACAAGCTGCGCGGCGCCAGCGATCTCAACGCCCGCATCCAGCACGACATCTATTACATCGAGAATTGGTCGCTCTGGCTGGATATCCAGATTCTCCTCCTCACCCTCGCCCGCTGGCGCAACCCGGCGGAGTAGCCGGCACACGCAAGCCAGGCAATCCGTCCCCATGAGCATGCTCCAGCGCACCCTCACATTCCTCGCACTGGCTGGACTGGCCGTCTTCGGCTGCATGAGCAGCGGTGCCACGCGTTTCTACACTTGGCCCTGGGTGTTCTACGGGGAGATCCTATTGCTCGCGCCAATCGCCCTCTTGGCGCTGGATCTCTGGCGCGATCCCCGGCCACTGCTCGCACGCCGGACGGTCTGGGCGCTGCTCGCCACCGCTGCCTCCGTCGGGCTCAGCACCGCGCTCAGCCTGCGTCCGCTGTTCAGCCTCGAAGTCGCGCTCTTCCTCTGGGGCAGCCTGGCACTCGCCGCCCTGATGGTCCGCCGTTTCGCGGCGGTCACACCTGGCGCCACGCACCAAAGCCTGCTGCGCCTCGCCGGGCTCTTCCTCGCGTTGCCCCTACTCAGTTCTCTCGTCCTCTGGATCGGGGACATCGCGCCACAAGCCCCGCACAGTGGCCTGCTCGACTTCCTGCTTTGGCTGCGGGTCCAACGCAACCTCCACCCGGCCGGGCATTGGAATTACACCGCAGGCCTCGCACTCCTCGCCCTGCCTTGGCTGTGTATGCTGGCTTGGCGCGAACGCGGACGCTGGCGCGCGCTCTGGCTGCTTTTCTCCGCCGTCGCCGCGACAGTCCTATTCTCCGCCGCGAGCCGAGGCGCCACGCTGGGCATTCTCGCGATGCTCGGGCTCCTCGCCGCCGCCGCGTTCGCCAGCGGCCGCCTGCAACGGCGACATGTCCTCCTGCTCGGGTTCGGCACCCTCGCCGCCGCCGCGCTGCTGGTTGCGGCCAACCCGCGCGTGCGGGCCAGCCTTGCCCAAAGCTCGGGCTCCTTCGTGCCGACCGAGGGAGACGTGCAGCGCCTAGGCATGCTCCAGGGTGGCACGCGCTTGTTCCTCGCACGCCCCATCGCCGGTCACGGAGCTGGGATGACGCCGTTCGTCTATCCCTCCGTCCGCACTCAACTCGTGGGTGGTGTCGAAACCTCGTTCCAACTCCACAACGCTCCCCTCCAATGGGCCGTCGACCTCGGCAGCATCGGAATTGTCGCAGCTGCATTTCTGGCAGCTGCTGCGTTCGCGGCTGCCCGCCGCTGGTGGCGGCGTCCAGCCACCGATCCGATCCGGCCCTACGCGCTTGCCAGTATCTGCACGCTCGTCGGCTACGGAGCCATGGCAGTGACCGACTACCAGCTCAGCGTCGTCGCGATCACCGCCGCCATCGCCTTCCACCTCGGGCTGATCCTCTCCGGATTCACGGCTCCGGCCAATCCTCCGCTGCGCCCGGTGGCCCGACATATCGCCGGTCTCTCGCTCTTTGGTGCGGCCGCAGCCGCCGCAGTCCTTCTCGCTCCGAACTGGCGCGCCCGCGAGCTGTTCTGGAGCGCGTGGTGGACGATCGACGCGAAGGACGACTTCGCCCTCGTCGCCCGGCTCCGCGCTGCGGCCGACACAGCGCCCTGGAATCCCCACTACCGCAACCACCTCGGTCTCCATCTCGCCGAACAGGCCACCGGTGCCCCCGAACGCGCCGCCGCCCGTGCCGAGCTCGACCGCTCGCTCGCGCTCGATCCGCTCCAGGAGCCCTGCGAATCCGCGCTGGGCTGGCTGTGGCTGCCCGACGATGCGGGGCAAGCCGAACGCCACTTCCGCGCCGCCCTCGCCCTCGTGCCCGACCGCGACACGGTCCACCTCGGTCTGGCCTTCTCGCTCCTCAGCCAGGACCGCCAAGCCGACGCCGTCCGCGCCCTCGCCACCGAATGCGTGGTCAACCCCGAGTTTGTCGCCTCGCCGCTCTGGCAGATGGAGCCGCTGACCGCACTCAAACCCGCTGTCGCCGCCGAGGCCGATCGGCAGTTCGCCGCATTTCTCGACCACCCCAAGCTCCCGGCCTGGCGGCAGCCCGCGCTACGCTACGCCCGTGCCTTCGTCCGGTGGTGGTGGGGCGGCGCCGCCCCCGACACCGACGAGTTGTCGGGGGCCCTTGAAGTACAACGCCGGATCTTCGCCGCACTCGCCCCGACCGGCGTACATGAAGCTCTCCCTTCCCCCTTGTCGACGCTCGCCACCGTCCGGTCGAAGCCGGAATCCGCCGCAGAATTGATAGCCGTAGCCGGAGCCGTATCCACGTCGGCACGCGACGGCGCACTAGCCCGCCTCGCCGCCGCCCCCCGCGCAACGCTGCCCGACCTGCTTCGCCTCCACTCGCCCGACGGCCGCGGGCTGACCACTACGAAGATCACTCGCGGCCATTTCGCCATCATGCAGCGCAACAACGACGGGATCGGCTATCCCGATCTCTGCCCCCGCCTCCGTGACAGCTTCGCCGACACCTTCGCCGGCCCGCTGTATCCGCAGCGCTGCCTCGTTCCCGGCCCAGTGCTCCAAGCGCTCGACCGTTAGCAAACCTCGCACGACATGCGGACATGTGTAAAGGCCGCCTCCCGCCCGTGTGTGGCGGGAGTGATGCGTGGCCCGTGCCACCACACGTGCGAACGTGGTGTTGTTGGTGTCACTTCCGCACAGGGTCATGCAACTCGCGACAGCGGCAGCTCCCTGTGCCATTTTGAGCTTCGATCTTGGGCGCCACGCCGCCACGATCCCGGCGTATCGCAAACCCAGTAGCGCGCACAGCCTCCTTCCGCTCTAGGTAGCAGCGTCATCATCTCACCCGACACGAATGACCACACCGCCCCCAGCTCCGCTCTCCACCTCCACCGAAGAACAGATCCTTGCTGTCGCCGCCATTTTCGACTCGGCGGAGGCCAAGTCGTCCGCCGCCGCACACTCCTACCACCGCCTGCTGGCCCACTACTACAATCTGCTCATCCCAGCCGACGCCTCCGTGCTCGAGATTGGCTGCGGCGGCGGCGAACTGCTCGCCCTCCTCTCGGCCCGCGAGAAGACCGGCGTCGACATTTCGGCGGTCCAGCTGGAACGCGCCAAAGCGCGCCTTCCAGGAGCGACATTCCACCAGCAGGCAGCCGAGCAGCTCTACCTGCCCGGCAAGACCTTCGACTACGTGATCGTCTCCGACACGCTCAACTACATGGCCGATGTACAGCAGGCCCTGCAGCGCATCCATGCGGTGTCCACGCCCGGGACCCGTCTCCTCGTCAATTTCCACAGCAACCTCTGGTTTCCGATTCTTAAACTCGCCTCTTGGCTCGGGTTCCAATCCCGCCAGCCGCAAAGTTCCTGGCTCTCACGCCACGATGTCGCCGGCCTGCTCACGCTCGCGGACTGGACGACAATCAAGACCCAGTCCCGGCTTCTCTGGCCGATCCGGACTCCGCTGCTCGAGCCCCTGTTCAACCGATGGCTCGCCCCGCTGTTCCCTTGGGCCTGCTGCTCGGTCTTCATGATCGCCCGGCCCCGGGCGGTGCCCGTCGCGAAACCACTGAGCGTCTCGGTCGTCATCCCAGCGCGCAACGAAGCCGGCAACATCGAGGCCGCCGTGCAGCGCACGCCCAGCATGGGAGCCTGGACCGAGCTGATCTTTGTCGAGGGCAACTCCACGGACCACACCTGGGCCGAGATCCAGCGCGTGCAACAGGCGTATCCGGGGCGTCGCATCAAGATTCTCCGGCAGTCCGGCCGCGGCAAGGGCAACGCCGTGCGGGAGGGGTTCGCAGCCGCCGAGGGAGACCTCCTCATGATCCTCGACGCCGACCTCACCATGCCGCCCGAGGAACTGCCGAAGTTTTATGACGCCGTCGCCTCCGGCCATGCCGAATTCGCCAACGGGTCCCGCCTCGTCTATCCGATGGACAAGCAGGCTATGCAGTTCCTCAACATGATCGCCAACCATTGCTTTGGGCACGCCTTCTCCTGGCTGCTCGGCCAGCATTTGAAGGACACTCTCTGCGGCACCAAGGTCCTGCGTCGCGAGCACTACCTGAGGATCGCCGCCAATCGCACCTACTTCGGCGACTTCGATCCCTTTGGCGACTTCGACCTGCTCTTCGGCGCCGACAAGCTCAACCTCGGGATCGTCGACATCCCCATCCGGTACCGAGATCGAACCTACGGTTCCACGAACATCCACCGCTGGCGCCACGGCCTGCTCCTCCTTCGCATGGTCATCTTCGCCGCACGCAAGCTTCGGTTTGTCTGAACGCACACGCGCTTCGCCTCCACCAACAACAACCCCCGGTACGACGCTTTCGCGCAGCCCGCGACTCCGGCGTCGTCACGCGGGGTCACTGTGGCCGGACCTGCCGACACCCTGCCAGCGCCGCCCGCAGCCGCGCCACGCGCTTCCAGAGGTCAAAGGCCGCGCGGTACTTCAGCGCCACCAGCCGCGAGCCGCTCGGGTTGAAGTGCTTGAGATACACATCGCGGTTGGCGTCGAAGATCGCCGCCGCCATCCGCACATAGTCCTTGGCCACGCTCTGCCCCTTCAGGTGCGTGATCGCCACACGCCCATCGTAGACGATCCGGTACCCGGCCCGCGCCACCCGGATGCACAGATCAAGATCGTCGCCGTACATGAAGAACCGCTCGTCGAAGACGGCGGGGAGACGTGAACACGTGACAGAGTGACCGGTCGGCAGTGTCGAGAGTGCCGAGTCGGGCGCTCGCTCCGCCACCCGCTCGAACACCTCGCGCCGCCCGAGCATGAACGCGCCGTTGATGGCACCCACATCGTAGGTGCCGTCGTCGGGGAGGTAGGTGAGGTTATAGCCCGCGAAACACTTCCGCCTCGGGAACCGCGCGGCCAAGCCGCTCGCCCGGCAGAAGCCGTCCCACGCCGTGGGGATCGACCGCCGGCACGCCAGATCCATCGCGCCGTCAGCCTGCACGAGCTTGGGCGAGAGCATCCCAATCTCGGGTTCACTCCGCACCCGCGCGAGGCAATGCTCCAACGCCGCCGCGTTGCAGACCGTGTCGGGATTGAGGAAGAGGACGCACTCGCCTGTCGTCTCGCGGAAGCCGAGGTTGTTGCCCCGCCCGAAGCCGAGGTTCTCCGCCGGCACGAGGCAGCGCACCGTCGGCGCCTCGCGTGCGAGGAGATCGGCCGTGCCATCGGCATTCAGCGAGTTGTCGACGACAACAATCTCCACCAGACCTTCAGCCGCACCGCCACAGGCCTGTTCAGGTCCCTGCGCCAGTCGAATGGAACGGGGGATCGATCGCACGCACGGCAAGATCTCATCCCGCGACCGCCAGGCGACGATGATGACGGAAAGTGAAATACTCATGGCGTCGTTTCCCTCAATATCTCCACAGGGAGTTCAACGGCACTGCACACAGACGCGGATCACCGAGCGCGATTACACTCGCTCCAGAGTAGAGGACGACGCCGCCTTGAAAATCGTCCCCGGCCTGCTCCGCCAGCCGCCGCAAGCCCGCTCCATCGGCCGGCCCGACGCTCGCCGACGCCTTCACTTCGATCCCCCACGTCCGGCGCCCAAGCGTGACCACCAGATCGACTTCGACTTGGTCACGATCACGATAATGCCAGAAGCGCAGATCCGGATTCGTCCATCCCGCTTGCGCCACGATCTGCTGCACCACGAAGGACTCCAGCAGATGCCCGAATCGCTCGCGGCGCGGCAGCCAATCGTCGGCGGTGAGACCGGCCAACGCAGCCGCCAACCCGCTGTCGATCAGATGAATCTTGGGCGACTTGATCAGCCGCTTCGCCTCGTTGCGCTGCCACGCCGGCAGACGCCGGATGAGAAACAGCCGCTCCAGCACCGCCAAGTAGTGCTCCACCGTTTCACGCCGCAGATCGAGGTCGTTCCCCAGCCCGCTGACATTGACCAGCTCGGCCGTTCGCAAAGCGAGCAGCTCCAGCAGCCGGGCCACTGCACCCGTCTCGCGGATCCGGGCGACATCCCGGATATCGCGGTCGAGCAGGGAACGCAGGTATTGGCGGTGCCATTGCCGGGCCCGCTCCGGCGAGCGGAGCAGCGGCTCGGGAAAACCACCCGCCACCAGCCGCCGCGGCAGATCGGCCAGCGCCTCCGGATCGGCTGGAGCGATGGCGGGAGAAAAACCGCCCTGCAGGAGCCGGGCGAGGAACCGGCCCGCATGGCGCTCCTTCTCCGCTTCGGTCAAGGGGTGCAGGGACAACACCTCCATTCGCCCCGCCAGCGACTCGTGCACGGTCGGCAGCAGCAGGAGGTTGGCCGAACCCGTCAGCAGGAAACGCCCCGGTCGGCGGTCGCGGTCCACCGCCGCCTTGATCGCGGGCAGCAACTCCGGCACGCGTTGGATCTCGTCGAGGATCGCTGGCCCCGACAACGAGGCGATGAAGCCGTCCGGGTCGTGCCGCGCGGTGGAACAGAGCGCGGCTTCATCGAGGGAAAGAAACGTCGCGGAGCCGGCCAAGGCGCGGGCCAGCGTGGTCTTGCCGCACTGGCGCGGCCCCAGCACGCACACCACCGGCGTGTCGCCCAACGCGGTTGCCACCGCCGCCGATAACGCCCGCGGGTACTGGGGTGGGCCGTCGTTCACACGCTCCCCACCCTTCCGGCAAATTGACTACTGTCAATGTCGCATTTTGACGGTTCCGAGTCTCGCAGAATGACGCTGCCGCGCCATCGGCTCCCCTTAACGTTCAGCGAGTTGTCGGGCTCCATCGGTCTCGGTCGCGCGTGCGCCCCGTTCGCCCTGGATCGACCGCGCCCACGGCCCGGCAGGAGCTCCTCCCCCAACCGCCAGGCGACGATGATGACGGTTAAGGTTGTTCTCATCGTGTAAGCCGTTCGATTACAACCGAGGGGGCAGGCCCGCACCGCCCGACCAGTCCATGGCACGTCCCCCAGGCCTCGCCCAGAAGTTTGCGCCGACGTCCCGCCTCCACCGTCACGATGCGCACCAGATTGAGCCCGGTCGCGCACAACTCGAAGAGCAGCCAGTGCGGCGCCCGCCAGCCGTGTCGGACGACCAGACGCAGCCGATTGCGGGCGATATAGTAGCGGCGCAGGGCGTTGTGGTTGGTCGGATGAAACTGCACCCCGAGGAATCGCCGGAACGCCCGCTCCCCCAGGGCGTGGGCGAGTTGCGCCCGCGCACTCACGACGATCAGCCAACCCGCCGCACGGGCGCGCAGGCAGAAGTCTGTGTCCACAAAATCGATAAACAATGCCTCGTCGAAACCGCCCAACTGCCGCCAGGCCGTCACCCGCGTAAGGCAGCCCGAGGTGATCACCATTGTCACAGAGGCGAGGTCGGTCTCCGCGACGGAGACTTTCTGGAAGAAGAGCCGGCAGCGGGGATTCGGGCGTAGAATCCGCTGGCGGACACCAGTGGAAAGGTCGCTGTGGCTGACACCCACCATCGCGATGGCCGCTGGCCGAGGCTGCTGGCCACACGACGTCAGCAGCGCCTCGGAAAAACCCGCCGCCGGCTCGCTGTCTTGGTCGAACGACAAGGCCCAGCCCAGGCCATGCGCCTCCACCTCGCGCATTCCTTGGTTGAGCGCCGCCGCGATGCCTAGGTTGGTTGCGTTCGGGATGAACACCCACCGCTGCTCACGGCAGAGGCGCGCGAGGGCATCCCGCTTTTCCGGAGTGGAGCCGTTGTCGACCACCACCATCACAGCGCCTTGCGCCGCCATCTGCTGCAGACGTCGGGCATAATCGCCCGTGGGATGGTAAGTCACCACCACCACGCCGACAGCGCCGGGCCCGTAATCAGTTTGGAGCTGCTCAGGCATCACGAGAATCGTCTTCCAGGATACCGCGCAATCGCTCGGCGGATGGGCCGAACTGCAGCCGCGCCATGTCAGCGAGACCGGCCTGCGCCAATCGCTCGCGCAAAGCGGCGTCGTTCAACAGAGTGCAGACCGCCGTCCGCAGGGCCAAGGAATCGCCGGCCGGGTAAAGCAATGCGTTATGCCCGTGCACCAGAAACTCGCGGTGCCCCCCGATGTCACTCGCGACCACCGCACAGCCGCACTGGAGTGCCTCGCACGCGGGCAAGCCCCAGCCCTCGGAATGGCTCGGCGCGACCAAAACCGCGGCGCTGTTGTACAACGCACGCAGTTCCGCCTGCGGCGGATTGCGGTGGTAGTACACGGGCCGCCCGGCCCCGCGCGGAGCCGAACCCGTGCCGAACGCATGCAGCTCAACAGGTGCGTGGGCGTCGTCCAGGCGTCGCACGGCTTCGAGCACATCTGCCGAACCCTTGAACCGGAGCCGGTGATGCGGCCACAGGATCTGGAGCGGAGCGCGCTCGCGCATGGGCCGGTCCACCCCGAAGGCGACAGGGTCGAGCCCATTGGGCAGGTGGTCGGCACAGGAGCCAGCCGCCGCGATCAGGTCACACAGCCAGCGAGACACCGCAAACTTCCGCAAAGGCAGGTGCCACGACGCGTGCACGCGCTCCGCTGGCAACTCCCAGGTTTCATAGCCTTGCACGAAATAGAACTTCCGTCCCGCTGCCGCGGGCCAACGCGCCACCGCTTCCGCCGTCTGCACCGCGGTCGCCACGACCACATCGGCAGAGGGAGCCCGCTCGGGCTCCAGGTCGCGCACCCACAGCAAGCGTACACGCGGATCGACCGCCATCCAAGTCTGCGGAGAGTACCCGCGGCTCCAGCGCCCCAGCACATAGCGCAGACTTCGCATCGCCCGCCGCGGCAGGCCTACTCGACCACCCCCCGGAGCCATGACCACGGCGACCTCCCATCCGGCTACGGCAAGCGCATTGGCATAGCGCAAGACCATGCGTGCTCCCCCGTTGGGGAATCGGCAGCCGCCCGGCAAAACAAAGGACACCCTCATGGTCGGTTTACGAGAAAGGCGAACGCAGCCGGGTCACCACCGCGGCACAGGGATGCCGCAATACCGAAGCGTCGCCCAGGCGAGCCTGCGGCACGTTCTCAGTGCAAGCCAGAGACTGGACCAGATAAGCGAAGGCGCATACCTCACTACGACCGCCGCCTCCTCGCGCCGAGCGAGCGCCCGGGAGTCGGGCCGCTCACTGATGCCAGTAGTATCAAAACGAGCGAACGGAACGGAGATCATGTCGACGACGGTCGGCCGGCGGAGAGCGCGAAACCAAAGGTCATAGTCCATCGCGATCCCAAGCTTCTCATCGAAGCCACCCACTCTGAGCAGCAACTCGCGGCGGATGATCGTGGCTGGATGCGCGGGCCAGCACGCGAGCAACGGCCATTGGTAAGACGCATGCGGCAACACGCGAGCTTGCGGCTCACCGTCGAACTGCACCGCGCCGGTCACCACATCGGCCCGGGTGTTGCGCAACAGCTCCAGTAGCCATGCCGGATCAAGCGCCTCGTGCATCCGGTCTCCGCCATTCAAAAACCAAATCCATTCCCCGCGTGCTGCGGCAAGGCCCTCATTGAAGGCACCCGAGATCCCAGTTCCAGACTGGCGGAACCAGCGGCAACCTGCCGCCAGGGCCCAGGCCTGCCCAGATTCCCCTGCTTCAACGACCATCCGCTCAACATCTTGATTCTCCTTCCCAAAATCCGCACTAGCTACCGTCCGAGCAAGTCCGGCGAAATCCTCGCGTGAGATCGTAATAATGGTCAGCAGCTGCATCCTAGACATCGTTGCGCTTCATAAGCCTTCGGTAAACATCACAGTATCTCTCCCCTTGTCGGGCTGGAGCGAAATTTGCCAAGGCAAATTCACGACAATGCACCCGCCAACGCTCGCCATCCTCGGCCAAAACCGCGCGTAATACAGCCTGTGCAAGTTGCATGGCCTCCGGAAATTCGGCCAACGCTCCGGTATGTCCCTCTTGGACCAGCTCTGGGACCCCTCCCACCCGTGAACTGACCAACGGGCAGCCACAAGCCAAAGCCTCGTGTGCCACAAGCGGCGAGTTATCCTCTATAGATGGGACAACGCACAGATCGCTGACAGAATACAGCTCCCGAAGAGCCGTGTCATCGTCGATGTTCCCAATATGATGTGAACGCCAACCATTGCCCCCTTCCCACGGAGGAGCCGTTCCACCGAATGACAGAAGCTTCCAGCTCCGCTTAGGGCAATTCCGCGCGAGTAGATCCATGATAGCAGGCATCAGCGCCAAACCCTTACGCTGGTCCTGCATACCGCCAGCAGCTCCCGCAAGAATGACAGTATCATCATTCCGTAAGCCCAAGCGTTGCCTATCGACAACTCGCGCGCCCGGGCAGAAGCGATCCAGATCCAAACAATAGCCGATCTTCTCCACCTTGCAGCCCAGACGACGGAACACAAAACACCATACTGCACTGCGGGCCATCCAATCCGACGGAGCAACAACGGCCAGCCGGACCCCCATATCCGCCATCGTAGACACTATCAGCCAAACCCTCAGGCGACTGATATCATAAGTACGGTTTGAGCCTAGCTGCGGACAGCGGCCACACCCTTTGATGAATCGCTGGCAGCCACAAGTAAAATGGCAGCCGCCAGTAAATGGCTGCATATCATGCAAAGTGACCACGATTGGAGCCCGCAACCTTCGCCACTGCCACGTTGGCAGCAAACCACCACCGACCCAATGAATGTGAACCACGTCGGGCCGCATCCGAAGCAGTTCGGGGATGAACCCGACTGGTAATATGTTATTCGACCACGAGGAGAAGATCTGCCGCCGCGCATGCATGCGCAGCAACAACCGTTCGAACCGCATCCTACGTTGGCGCGAGAAGCACCGGATTGCCTCGCTGGCGGGCACCGCGGCAGCGGCTCCTTGAACATAGGCCACCATCGAGTCGATTCCCACCCCCAAAAGGGCCTCATGTAGTCGAACGCACGCGCGACCCGCCCCTCCGGACAACGCATAACTGAGGTGCACGATTCTCATCCGCGCGTCCTCAAAGAATTGCGCTCGACATGAGCGGTAGACCGCAAACCAACGCCATCGGCCAGGCCGTGTCTCATACCTTCACCCCCTCCATAAACAGCGAGTCCGGCTTCCGAACCATGCCACCTACTGTTTCCAAATTGAAGGACTCGAAATCCGGAATGCGGCTGTCCGCCGGTGGGTGCGTCCGAATATCGCGGAGTCCAGCCCGCTGCAACTGCATACCCAGTAAGCGCCGATCGTACGCCATGCGATGCACCTCACCACTGCCGCGAAATAGGCCTACATCCAGTGCCCGCCCCATAGACCGGCCACCACAAAATCGAACAATCGTCCGCAACAAAAACCGATGCAGCCGGCCCGCAAGCTGGCAACTGTCGACGCTCCGCAGGCGCGCTATAAATGGGCGCCGCGTTGCAGACCGCACGGCAGTTATCGCATCAAGCTCCAAACCAATCCGCGCACGAACCTTCTCCCGACCTTCCAGCCCGAGAGCAAGAACAAAATCAACCATACGTCCCCCAGAGCGCACCCGCTCAAACTGGTCGAACAATTCCAACCGTAGCCACTCAAGCAACAGCATGTCAGGTCTGTCTTCCTCCAGAGCGGCTAAATATGCGCGTGCGAGACGCTCGTAATCCGGCACAGCGACCCGCAGGATACCACCCGGCCGGAGAATGCGGCGGCACTCCTGCAGAAACGCCAGCCCATCCTCCAGCGTGAGATGATCGAGCACATGTGAATGGTACACTGCAGCCGCTTCACCCTCTGAAAATGGCAGTCCTCGTCGCAGATCGCACTGTATCACATCGGGAGAGACCGGGGCATAGTCCAAATTTATCCACGCCCTATGGTAGACATTGCCACATCCTATATTTACAAAGCACGAGAACTCGTTTTTAATACGGTTTTTCATAGTACGACCCTCTC
>CAZXHR010000025.1:0-31542 GCA_964640465.1 uncultured Opitutaceae bacterium | reverse complement strand
CGTCGCCCGTTCCGACATCTGGCTGCTCACCCAGCTCGGCGCAAAGGTCACCGGCGGTGGCCCTTCCACCCTCGTGCCGCACTGGTTCGAAGGCCTCGGGGTCCAGGTCTCCCACAACCTCAAGTCCGCGCTCGCCGACGCCGATGTCGTCATGCTCCTCCGAATCCAGCATGAGCGCCAAGACTCCTCGCACTTCCCCTCGCTCGGCGAGTACACCAGCATGTTTGGCCTCAACAAGACCCGCGCCAGCTGGCTCAGCCCTGACGCCATCATCATGCACCCCGGCCCGATCAACCGCGGCGTCGAGATCGACAGCGACCTCGCCGACTCCGACCGCTCGGTGATTCTCGAACAGGTGACCAACGGCATCGCCGTCCGCATGGCCATCCTCTACCTCTGCGCCGGCGGCGATCCCGAGAAGGTCGCCCAGTACGTCGAGTAACCCGCCACCGCCACCCTTCCCCGCCCTGCGGCCCTCACCCATGTCCAAGATTCTCTGGATCACCAACGCCCGCGTCATCGACCCCGCGAACAAGCGCGACGAAAAGGGCGACCTCTTTGCCGTCGACGGCAAGCTCGTCGACAAGCTCACCGCCGAGCAGAAGAAGTCCGCGCGCAAGATCGACGCTGGCGGCCTGGTCGCCGCCCCCGGCTTCGTCGATGTGCACGTCCACTTCCGCGAGCCCGGCCAGACCAACAAGGAAACCATCGAGACCGGCACCCGCGCCGCCGCTGCCGGCGGCTACACCTCTTGCGTGTGCATGCCGAACACGACGCCGCCCGTCGACCATGCCGGCACCGTCCAGTTCATCCAGGACGCCATTGAGCGCTCCGCCATTGTCCACGTCTATCCCACCGGCTGCATCACTGTCGGCATGAAGGGCCAGGCACTCTCGCCCATCGGCTCGCTGGCACGCGCCGGCTGCGTCGCCATCACCGACGACGGCGCGTGCGTGCAGAACAACGAGCTGATGCGTCGCGCCGTCGAATATGCCAAGATGTTCGACATCCCGGTCATGGACCACTGTCAGGACGCCGCAATGACGCAGGGCGCCGCCATGAATGAGGGCTTCATGTCCACCAAGCTGGGCCTGAAGGGATGGCCCAACGCGGCCGAGGACGTGATCGTCTCGCGCAACGTCATCATCTCGACCTATGTCAAGCACCAGATCCACCTCCAGCACGTCAGCTCGAAGTACGCCGTCGAGCTCATCAGTCGTGCCAAAGGCCGCGGTGTCGCCGTGACCGCCGAGGCCACGCCCCACCACATCGCGCTCACCGATGCCGCCCTCGCCGGCTACGACACCCACTTCAAGATGAACCCGCCGCTGCGCACCGAGGAGGACCGCAAGTCCATCATCGATGGCCTTCGCGACGGCACCATCGACTGCATCGCCACCGATCACGCGCCGCACACCAACTACGAGAAGGACAAGGAGTTCGACTTCGCCCCCTTCGGCATCATCGGCCTGGAGACAGCGTTCGCCGTCTGCAACCAGACGCTTGTGAAGGAGAACAAGTTCACCCTGCGCCGGCTCGTCGAGCTGATGACTGTCAAGCCCGCCCAGGTCCTCAAGCTTCCTGCCGGCACGCTCTCGACCGGGGCCACTGCCGACATCGTCCTCTTCGATCCCGACGAGGAATGGACCTACAGCGCGACCGAAGGCTTCAGCAAGTCGGCCAACTCCCCTTGGCACGGCCGTAAGCTCCGCGGTCGCGTGAAGACCACTATCGTCGCCGGCAAGGTCGTCTATCAGGACGGCAAAATCGTTGCCTGAGCCTCGCACGATTCCGGTCTTCAGCTTTCGTTTCTACACCAAGCGGCGCCGCGACAACGGCGCCGCTTTTCTATCTCTGCGCGACAAACGACTCCATATAGCGCCCGACGCTTCGCACGCTTTTCTCGCCGCAAACGAATAAAGGAGGGGCGCGGGAGCCGCTGCGGCGTTGCCGCTCCTGTCAGCCCGAAGTTCCCCAGCGGCGGTGGAGAAAGTTCTCCCAGGGCGAAAACAGGATTTTGTCGGCGGCCACGCCGATCGCGACGATCACCAGCATTACGCCGATAACCTGCTCCATGGCATTGAGCTCGCGGCCGTAGTGCAGCAGATGCCCGAGCCCGAAACCGGTGAGGATCGTCACGTAGATCTCGGCGGCCATAAGCGAGCGCCAAGCGAAAGCCCAACCCTGCTTCATCCCGCTCACGATGAACGGCAGCGACGCCGGCAGGATCACTTTCGTGAGCGTGTGCAGGCGCTTGGAGCCCATTGTCAGCGCCGCGCGCACATAGATCGGGTTCACGTTCCTGACTCCCGTCTCCGTGGCGAGGATCACCGACCAGAGCGTGCCCATGATGACGACGAAGAGCATCGCGCTCTCGTTCTGGCCGAACCACAGCAGCGCCAGCGGCACCCAGCATACGCTCGGCAGCCCCTGCAATCCGAGCGCGAGCACCCCTACGGTATCGCGGAGCGCACGCAGGCGCGCCGTCGCCATGCCGATCGGGACACCAGCAACAAGCCCGATCAGGTAGCCGACGAGCAGTCGCTTCATCGTCACCACGCAACTCGAGCCAAGCGAGCCGTCCAACACCGCATCACGCAGGTATAACGCCACATCGATCGGTGCAGGCACGAGCACTGGAGACCAGAGCTTGAGCGAGTATAGCACCTGCCAGATCGCGAGCAGTCCGGCAAAAAACACGACGGCAGACAGTACGCGTTTCATTCCGCAACCTCCTCCGATGGATTCAGGTGTCCTTTGAGTGCGCTCATGATCTTCATCGAGTGGGCGGCGAGCTCCGGCGAGTTGATGTCGCGTGGGCGCGGCAGATCCACGCGAAACTCCTCCTGTACACGCCCGGGATTCGGGGAGAACAACACCACGCGATCGCCCAAGCAGGCGGCTTCGCGAACATTGTGAGTGACGAATACGATGGTCTTTTTCCGCTCCTGCCAGATGCGTTGAATATCGCCGTAAAGCTGTTCGCGCGTGAGCGCGTCGAGCGCGGCGAACGGCTCGTCCATCAGCAGCACCTTGGGGTTGGGCGCGAGCGCACGGGCAAGTGCGATGCGCTGCTTCATGCCGCCGGACAGCTCATGGATGTTGGCATGCTTGAACCGCTCGAGTCCGACGAGGTGCAGGTAGTACATCGCCACCTCGCGGCGCTCGGAGTCCTTCAGGTTGGGCTTGAGCCGCAGGCTGAACATGAGGTTGCCCAGAACGTCGAGCCATGGGAACAGTGCGTGCTCTTGGAACATCACCATCCGGTCGCGGCCCGGGCTCGTTACCGGCGAGCCATCGGCAAGGATGCGACCGCCATCGGGCTGCTCCAGACCTGCGATGATGTTGAGCAAAGTCGACTTGCCGCAGCCCGACGGTCCCACGAGGCACACGAACTCGCCTTCGCTCACCTGGAGCGACACATGGTCGAGCGCATGCACCGTGCGTTTGCCGGTGTGGAAGGTCTTGCTGACATCCTCGACCGCGAGCTTTGCCGGCGCGGTTGGAACGAGTTCCTGCTGTAGGGTCATGGCGTGTGGGGGCGCAGTGCGTGCGTCCAAGGAACGGGCGTGGAGCCGATCACTCCTTACCGAACAGGCGATCGAGCGGCATGGACTGCTTGAGCAGGCCGGAAGCCTGGGCATCGGCCATGAATTTTTCGAGTACCGCTTGCTCCACCTTTTCGGTGAAATGCAGACGGCTCCACGCGGCGGCGACAAGAGTTGGCGAGATCGCGCGCCTGGTCTCGGCCTCGAGCCCAGCGCGCACTTTGGCCTGAGCTTCTTCGGGGTGCGTCGCGACCCAGGTGGTCAGTTCGATGTGTGCAGCCCGCAGCTTCGCGGCGAGCTCCGGACGCTCCTTGAGCAGCTTTACGCTGGAAACGAGGATCGTCGTCAGCGAGTCCTTCTCCTCGACCAGAACGCGGCCCTTGGCCTCGAGGATCAGGCGGGAAACCCAGGGCTCGACCGTCCACACGGCGTCGAGTTTCCCGGTCTGGAAGAGCCCGAGCTGGTCGGGATTGGGCGTCGGAATGATGAAGACGTCGCCGCCGGTCTGGGTGATGCTCAGACCAGCAGCCCTGAACCAAGCGCGTGCGGCAATGTCCTGCGTGTTGGCCAGCTGTGGCGTACCTACTTTCTTGCCCCGGAAATCGTCGGGCTTAGCGAACGTGCTGTCGCAGGGCACCACAAGCGCCGCACCACCCTGCGCCGAGCCGGAAAGAATGCGGATCTCCTCGCCTTTCGACTTGATGAAAGCATTGAGTACAGGGTTCGGCCCGACGTACGTGGCGTCGATCGAGCCGGCGAAGATCGCCTCCATCGCGCTCGGTCCAGCGTTAAAAGGGAACCACTGGATCGTCACATCCGGCCCGAGCCGCTGTTCGAACCAGCCGTTACCATCGCGCGTGCTCTGTGCACCGATCACGCCCTGGGCGTGGGTGACGTTCGGGAAATAGCCGATTCGAAGCACCGTCGGCTCTCCAGCGCGGGCCGAGAAAACGCCCAGCGCAAGGGCAAGCGCGCCCGCCAAGAATGCATGGAAACGAGGGGTGATCGATTGCATGGCGCGGTCGACGATAGGAACACCGCGCGTGATGGAAACCCCAAAGGACGGTTTTTTGCGGAAAACATCTCTCGCGCCGTTTCCGTCCGGCTCTCTTCAGCACCGGTTCAAGTCAATGCGCCCCCGCACTGCGGCACTTGCCGCGGGATCCCCTATTTCGTCGTCTCGTCTGCCGGTTTCTTCGTGGCGAACTTGCTCTCGGTACCGGCGATCAGCCGCTGGATGTTGGAGCGATGGCGTACGATGATGAACGCGCCTAGGATGCAGAAGAAGAGCGTGAGAAACGGCGTGCGGTGCAACAACCACGCCGATACCGGCAGGCTTGCGGCAAGCAGGATCGAGGCGAGCGAGACGTACCGGGTCGCATAGAAGACCACCAGCCATACCGCGACGCCGATCAGCGCCACCTGCCAGTTCAGGGCCAGCAAGCCGCCGATGCTCGTCGCTACGCCTTTGCCGCCGCGGAAACCGATGAAGCACGAGAACGAGTGGCCGACGATTGCGCCGACCATGCCAGCCACGGCCATCCGTTCGGCGAATTCTGGGCTGCCGAAACCAACCAACGGCAGCATTGGCCAGAGCGTCGCAACCACGCCCTTAAGGAAATCGAGCAGGAAGACGAGGTTCCCCGCATTCTTCCCGATCGAACGCTTCACGTTCGTCGCGCCGGGATTGCCGGACCCGACCTTGAATATGTCCACTCCATGGGCACAGGCGACCCACACTCCGAATGGCAGCGAGCCGAGCAGGTAGCCGACAACGAGGGCTAGTACGAGTGGGAGAATCATGCGACTGATTGGCTTCTCGAAGGAGCTGTCCGGCGCGGCCATTCAGCTCGAGCGCATAGCTGGACCGCAGCAGCGGTCCAGCTATGCGAAATATTGGTTCAGAGCTGGACGAACTTCGCGAACTTGATCGAGGGGTTACCCTTGATCTCCTTGCGCGCGGCTTCTCCCGGCTCGGTGTCGACGACCACGACCATGTAGGCAGTGCCGCCTGGGGTGAGACGCGAGAGCGACATGTCGGCGATGTTCACGCCGGCCTTGCCGAGCAACGTGCCGATCAGGCCGACCATGCCGGGCTGGTCCATATTCTCGAGAACGAGCAGCTTGCCCTCGGCGGGCACTTCGACATCGCGGCCGTTGATGCCAACGATGCGCGACTGCTGCGTCTTGCCGTTGAGAATGCCCTGAGCCGAATGGGATTTGCCGGTGGCATCGATCGCCTCGACCTCGATGAGGTCGGTGTAGTCGCACTCACTGTTGGACTTCACGACTTCCACCTTCACGCCAAGGCGCTGGAGCAGCATCGGGGCGTTGACGTAGTTGACCTCCTCGCCGCTGATGCGGCGTAGGAAACCGCGCTCGATCGCGCGGGTGACGGCATTGGAGTCGATCTCGCAAACCTTGCCGAAGTAGGTGAACTTAAGCGACGAGATCTGCGCCGGGGCGATCTGCTGGACAAGGGAACCTAGCTTTGAACCAAGGTCGAGGTATGGCCCGAGGATCTTCAACGCGGCGGCGTCGATCGAAGGCATGTTCACCGCGTTGCGGATGATGCCGCCGTTGAGCACGTCGGCGATCTGCTCGGCGATCTCGATACCGACTGACTCCTGAGCCTCTTTCGTGGAAGCGCCGAGATGCGGGGGGAGGACGAGATTCGGAATCTGGCGGAACGGGTGGGCAGCCGCGAGGGGCTCCTCCTCGTAGACGTCGAGACCGGCGGCGGCCACCTTGCCGCTCTTGAGCGCCTCGACCAGCGCGGTCTCCTTGATGATGCCGCCGCGGGCGCAATTGAAGATGCGGACGCCCTTCTTGCACTTCTCGAAGGCAGCCTCGTCGATCATGTTGTGCGTGTCTTCTGTGAGAGGCATGTGCACGGTGATGTAGTCGGCCTGTGCGAGGAGCTCGTCGAGCGTGACGGCCTCGACCTGCATGGCCTTGGCGCGGCTCGGCGCGAGATAGGGATCGTAGGCGAGCACGCGCATGCCGAACGCTTGGGCGCGCTTTGCAACCTCTCCGCCGATGCGGCCGAGGCCGACGACTCCGAGAGTCTTGCGGAACAGCTCGATACCGCTGAAGCTCTTGCGGTCCCATTTGCCGGCGCGCATCGAAGCGCAGGCCTGCGGTACCGGGCGCGCGCCGCACAGCATGTGCGTAAACGTCAGCTCGGCCGTCGCAATGGTGTTGCCCGAAGGCGTGTTCATGACGACAACACCGCGCGCAGTGGCGGCCTCGACATCGATGTTGTCCACACCCACGCCGGCACGGCCGACGACCTTCAGCAACGGGGCGGCGGCGATAACCTCGGCGGTGATCTGCGTCTCGGATCGCACCGCGATCGCGTGCACGTCCTTCACCAGGGAGAGGACTTGTTCGGGCGTGGAATTGTAGGCTTCGATGACTTCGAAGCCCGACTGTTTGCGGAGCAGTTCCACGCCTTTGGGCGAGATCTTGTCGGCGACGAGGATTTTCATGGGTTTTGGAGGGTTAAGCGAACCGGTCCGCCACGCCGCCGGCAAGGAAAACGTTGGCATGTGCGGGAAAGCGTTCGCCAACGTGCGCTGCACCGGGCCAGTCTGCGGACAGATCGCCACCGCCCCTTCCCCAACACGAGTCACTTGCCCCCCTGCAACACCCGCAACGCCCCGCCATGAACCTCTTCCTCATCGGATCTGCGGCCGTCCTGCTTTTCGCATTCATCGGCTTCCGGCGCGGTCTTCTGCGCATCGTGGCATTCTTCGTCTCGCTGATGGTCGCCGGGTTTGTCGCGTCGCGGCTCTCGCGTCTCGCACTGCCGCTCTGCGAGCGCGCGCATATTGTCCCGCGAACGCTTGCCTCGCTGGGGGCGTTGCTCACCGCCGGGTTGTTCGCTTTCATCGTGCTTTGCGCGTTCTGCAACTGGTTGCTCCACCGCCGTGAACGTCGGCGCGAGGCTGAGAAGCTGCCCCGGCTCCAAGGATGGGAACGTCTCTCTGGCGCACTCTTCGGCGGGCTCTGGGGCGCGGCACTGTTTGTCCTCGTCCTAGCCGGACTGCACCAGCTTGCCAGCATCCAGCAGGCTCTCGAAAAAGGAGGTCTGGCGCCGGACGCAGATCGGAAGCCGCTGATCAACTACAACACCGTTAAGGATCGGATCGAAGCCTCCTCGCTCGCCCCGGTCGTCGCCGCGGCAAATCCCCACGATGCGAAGATCGCGCGCATCTTTGGCGATCTGGCCACCGTCACCGGCGACCCGGTTCTTCTCGAACGTTTCAAGCAGCATCCCTCCATCGCGCGGCTCATCAAGAACCCGGAGCTGCTCCACGTCATCCAGGACAAGGAGATACTCCAGCTCCTCGACCAGCACCGCCACTACGAATTGCTCGATCATCCCAAGCTCGCGGCGCTTCTCGATAATGCCGAGCTCGTCGCCGCCTGCCGACAGGTCGATCTCGACGCCGTCCTCGGCGAGGTTCTTGGCCGCACACCAGCGAAACCCGCCGCCGGACCACGCGATTGACGCTCACCTTCGAATCTCCGAAGACTCCTACCATGACCTCCGGCCAGCCGGCCTCGACACCCGCCACCATCAAGCCCACCGATCTCCGCGGTATCCTGAAATACGTTCCACGTTTCCAGGGTCAGATTTTCGTCATCGCCGTCGATGGCGCCATCGTGGCCGACGAGAACTTCGCCAACATCCTCGTCGATATTGCCGTGCTCAAAAGCCTCGGCATCCGTGTTGTCATCGTTCACGGCATTGGCCAGCAGCTCCAGGAGCGTTCCAAGCTCGCCAACATCGCTATCAGCGACGCTACCGGCGAGGGCGTTACCGACGCCGCCACGCTCGATCTCGCCATCCGCACTTCCTCCCGTGTTTCCCACCAGATCCTCGAAGGGCTCACCCAGGCAGGACTGAAGTGCGCGATCACCAACGCCGTCCGGGCTGTGCCAACGGGCATCATCAAGGGCACGGACCTCCAGTTCACCGGTCGCGTCGACCGCGTCGACAAGGACTTCCTGCACCAGCTTATTCAGCACGGCGCGGTTCCGATCCTGCAGCCCATCGGATTCGATCGCGACGGCCGCACGCTCCGGCTCAACTCCGACCTCCTCGCCCGCGAAGTCGCCGAGTCGCTGGGCGCCACTAAGATCGTGTTCCTCACCCATGCCGCCGGCCTGGTGATCGACGGCGAAATCCGACGCGAGCTCGCTGTCGAGGTCCTCAACGAGCTCTTGGAGAAGACCCCCGACGCCATCGACGGGCGCCTAGCCAGCAAGGCCCGAGAGGCCGTCGCCGCGATCATGGCCGGCGTTCCTCGTGTCCACATCGTGGACGGCGAGCTACCCGACGGCCTAATCAACGAGATCTTCTCCAACATCGGCGTCGGCACGCTGATCTACGGCAACGACTACCAGCAGATACGCCGCGCCACGCGGCACGACGTGCGTGCCATCTACAGCTTGCTGCGCAACGCCGTGAAGCGCGAGGAGCTCGTACCCCGTAGCCAGCAGACGATCGAGAAGAACATCGACCAGTTCTTCGTCTACGAGATCGACGAGAACCTCGTCGCCGTCGTATCGCTCTCCTTCTACCCCGACAAGCCGCAGCTCGCTGAGCTCGGATCGCTCTATGTTGTCCCCTATTATCACGGACGCGGACTCGGGAAGAAGATGGTCGCCTTCGCCTGCCGCGAGGCCCAGCAGCGCGGCGCGACCGAGGTCATCGCCCTCTCGACACAGGGCTTCGCATTCTTCTCCGGTGTCTGCGGCTTCGAGGAGACAACCAAGGACATCCTTCCCGAGGCGCGTCTGAAGGCGTACGAGGAAAGCGGGCGCAACTCGCGCATCCTGGTCAGGAAAGCCGGATGACACTGCCGAATCCGGACAAGCCGGCGTTCCAGCTCCAACCGCGCTCAGTGCGCCGGCGGCTTCTTTTTGGTCACCACCGGGCCCCAAATACGGAGTAAATATTCCGCTAGATTAAGCAGGCTGGTGCGCGGCACGCCTCCCTTCTCCATCCACTCGCGAAAGGGGTCCACATGGTTTCCCCGCTCTCGAATGTAGTCGCTGAGCTCTTCCGCCAGCGTTGCGACACTGAGCCCGCCGCGTGCTGCGCGCGTCGCGACCTTGTTTTCCCAGTGGCGCAATTCCTCCGGATGTGCTTGGAGATAGGTGAAGACGGCCTGCTCGTAGCGATTGAGACTCATTGAGAAACCTTTCGCGGGCGGCTTGGTCCAAGGCAAACAAACTTACCGTGAACACCAACACCCCTACTCCCTCCAATAATCCGCAGAACCCGCAGAAACCTGCGATGCCCGCGCAGCCCAGCGGCGCTCAGCGCCGCGAGAGCTCCAGCCTCGGTTCGTCGTCCTCGTCCGGCCCTTCGGCCATGTCCTCGTTCATGGCTCAGGTGCCCGCCATTCTCATCACCGCCGCCGTCACCATCGGCGTCCTGGTCTGGATCGGCAACAAGGTCGTCACCAACATGCAGGCACAGAACGAGCGGCAGCTCGCCGAGCTCCGTTCCTCCACCGAGCAGCGCATCAAGGAGTCCAACGACGCCCTCAAGTCCCAGATGGAGGCCACCTACACCCTCCTCAAGGACTCCGTCGAAAACCGTAAGGGTGGTCTCTTCATGAGCGATGATGAGCTCGCCAAGCTCAACGACGAGAAGGTCATGGTCCTGGCCAAGGCGCTCGCCGAGCAGATCCAGCCCTACGGCATGCCGATCCCGAAGGATCCGAAGGAGGCCGAGGAGCAGCGCAACAAACAGGTCGACGAAGTTGCCGGCCGCATGGCGGGCAAGATCCAGCCCATCCTCGAGCAGATGTCGCATGAGACCACCCTAACCAAGGAGACCGTCGCCAGCTACAGCCAGCGCATCTCCGACCAGATCGCCGTCGTTCTCACCGGCGAGCTCGCCCAGAAGCAGAAGCTCAACAACAACCTCCTCGAGTCCACCTCCATCGCCCAGGAGTCGATGCGCATCTCCCAGCAGATCACCGCGCTCTATCTCTCGCAGATGAAGAATGAGTCCCTGCTCGGTCGCATCCTCATGCTCCCCGCGCACGTTGTGCAGGACGTGGGCAAAGGTTCCATCGTCAACTCGAACGAGCGCGAGAAGGTCGAAGCCCGCATCGCCGACGACATGAAGAAGCTCCAGCAGCGCCTCGACAACGTGAAGGCCAACATGCCCACGCCCGAAGCCCCTGCCGCCAAGCCGGCTCCGGCCGCAGGCAGCTGAGCTTCCAGATTCTCGTGCCCGAGCCCGCGGCCTTCCGACCGCGGGCTTTTTCATATCTGCACGACGCGAGGTGCCGTATCCTAGGGCCGAAGTTTCACGTGCCAAAGCCAGCGCTGGCGAGCAGCTGCTGCGCCGCGGTCACCGCCGGTAACCGGCCGGCGGCGACGGCCTGCTCCACATGGCGGAGGTCCGCCTTCACGCCGGGGGCGTTGTAGAACCGAGCCTTCAACGCTTCATGCACCAGTGCATGTAGCCACTCGACCGCCTGCGCCTGCCGGCGTTCCTGAAGGATACCGGACTTTCGGCAGTGCTCGAAATACGACTCCACGCTCTTCCAGATTTCGTCGACGCCCTCGCCAGTCACCGCCGAACCCGCCAGCGCCGGCGTGCTCCAGCCCTGCGTCGCCGGCTGAAGGAAATGGAGTACGCGCTGCATCTCCGCCCGGGCCGCCATAGCTCGCGGCTTGTTGTCGCCGTCGGCCTTGTTGATCACGACCAGATCGGCCAGCTCGATGATGCCCTTCTTGATCCCCTGCATCTCGTCGCCGGCGCCGGCGATGAGGACAACGAAGAAGCAGTCGACCATCGAGCGCACGGTCACCTCGTTCTGCCCGACGCCCACGGTCTCGATGAGCAGCGTGTCGAAACCCGCCGCTTCGCATACCAGCATCGCCTCACGGCTCTTGCGCGCCACACCACCAAGCGAACCGCCCGAGGGCGACGGGCGGATGAACGCGCGAGGATGGCGGCTGAGCTTTTCCATGCGCACCTTGTCGCCCAGCACGCTGCCGCCGTGCACGCTGCTCGACGGATCGACCGCCAACACCGCGACCTTCCGGCCGGCCTCGCACAGACGCGTGCCGAGACATTCGATAAATGTGCTTTTGCCTGCGCCCGGGATTCCTGTGATGCCCACGCGCATCGCGCCGCCGGTGAACGGTAGCAGCCGTGTCAGTAGCGTCTGCGCGAGTTCCTGGTGTGCGGTCGCATTGCTCTCGATCAAAGTGATCGCACGCGCCAGTACGCTCATGTCGCCGGCGCGCACGCCGTTGAAATAGTCGTCCAGCGAAAGCTGCCGTCGTTTTACTCCGGTATGGTGGCGCACTTCACCGCTGGGTTGCACGCCAAGCGCGACCTTGGTGGCGAACTCGGCCCCCGCATTCTCCGGCACCCAATCCGGCTTCGCTGCGAGCCCGTGCCCGTGGTGGCCGGAGTGCCCTTGGTGTGACTCGTCGTGTGGGATGCAGTGTTGCTCGGTGGACATGTCGGAACTTGCCGCTGATGCCGCAACAATTCCGCCGTTTTGGCAACACGGCAACGGAGAGTCGGCAACGCCTGCAGCCGGATCAGTTCTTGGCCAACGAGCCTGCCCCAGGCTTGCCGAGGACCGCGGCCGCAGCCACAGGCGGGATCTTGCCGTCTTCGGCCGCGCGAACAAAGCCCTCGGTGACCGACTTGAGCTGCTCCCAGCGTCGGCGGATGCGCTCGCTCTCCTCGGCTGAGATTTTACCGTCGGAGACGGCGGTGGAAATCACACTGAGAAGATCGGCGAATTCCTGCACGATATTGTTCGTGGCCGGGATCAGCTCGTAGGGATGCGGCTTGGGCTCTGGGTTCTTGATAAAAAAACCGCCGCTGCGTTCGCACACCCATTGCGCCATCATCGTGTCGCCGGTGAGCTTGATGATCGAGTCGATGCGATCCAACGGGTTGGATGCTCCACTGCCCTCCGAAGGTGGCTCGGCCCACTTGTAGACAAGCGAAAGTGAAAGGCCTAGCTCACCGGCTACCTGCTTCGCGCTAACTCGTTTGAGCAGCTGCTTGAAGACGTCGTGGGAGTGCATCGTAGGGGCAGATTATAATGCCCGCCTGCTTTGGCAAGTGACTCGTCCAGCTTCCTTAGCGACAGGCCCGCCACATTCGTTTGGCCCTTTTGAACACCTCCAGGGGCCTGCGTCGCCCTACCGGTGGGCCATAGCGGAGGTATTCCAGCGCTTCGATGACGGACGAGGTCTCCTCAGGTAGCTCCGTTTGCAGCTGTGCAAAGCGGCGTAGCCAACGGCCTGCCTCACGCCTTACTGCATCGCCGCGCCGTCCGCGGCGGGGCCAGCGACCCCACCACAGGTAACGCCAGTGCCATGTAGCCCAGGAAAGCGCACCGATCAGCGCAGCCACGCCACACCAGCTTGCCATCCGGCTAACATCCCAAGGCCGCAGCAGCCAATCCCGTAGACGGAGCCCCCATTTGTCCAATCTGGCGAGCAAAGCGCGGCCATACGCCTGCGTCGTCCGCTTCAACGAACCCACAAGCTCCTCCTGCGAACCGCGGTCGAAGTTCACAATACGCCGGTACCAGAGCATGCGCAGAGCATCCAAACGGGCCTCCCACCCCCGCTCGATCATCGAGGTCCGTATACCGCTGTACTGCTCAGCAGTGGCTGATGGTGTCGCCACGCTCGCCCCCGGCGTAGGATCAACTCGCACCCAGCAATCTCGCTCATCGAAGATCTCGCACCAAGCGTGGGCGTCGGAATTGCGCACCATAAAATACCCTTCGAAGGCGTTCCAGTTTCCCCCCGCGAAACCGGTCACGACACGAGTCGGGAAACCAGCCCGTCTCGCCAGCATCGCAAACCCGCCTGCAAACAGCTCGCAGTGCCCTGGCGCAGTGCTGCCGAGCCAGCGCACGAGCACATCCTCCGCCCCCGCCGGCACGTTCGTGCGCGTGGAATACTTGTGATGTTTTGCGAGCCAGGCTGTGGCGCGACGCGCAAACTCAACCGCCGACAACCGCTCACCTGCCGTCACCTCGCCGAGGATAGAATCCAGCGCAGCCGTGTTCTTTTTTCCGGAAGGCACCGAGAGCAATGTCCGCGGATAACCGTCGCCGTCCGACGCCGTGCGCAACTCCTTGTCCAATTCGGGGTCGGCCCGCTCGCCGCCAAAATCGAGCCCCTCCACGCGGTAGGCGAACATCGACTGCGGTTCTTCGTGCAATGCGAGTGTAGCAGCACGGTGGTTTTCCACCAGAGCCCTAGCCTCGTGCAGCCGCAAATGCGCATACTCCCCCGGCAGCGGCAGGTAGCGGCTTACTCCCGCCTCATAGTAGAAAGTCCACATCGGCCCGCCAGTTTCCACGCGTGAGCCGACGAGATCCCGGGTCTCGGGAAGCCGGCGGTCGTGTCGCAGTTGCCCTCGACTCGCTAGAAACGCACCGTCGCGATACTCGTCGAGTGCAACCACGCGCCAGTACGGCTGCATTGGCACACGCGCTGTGTCGCTCAGCTCGACTCGCAACGCCACGCTGCGATCCTGTGCGATATCGGTCACGTCGCCGAGCTTCACGGTATCGGAGAAGCCGCTCAGCGAGCGCTTGTTCTTGAGCTGGAGAAACGAGAGCGAGTTCTCGATCTGGAAGCGCGGCATCGCGATGAACAGCACCGAAGCCACCGCTACGACCAGCAGGTACAGCCCGCCGCAGGCCGCCACTATCCTCCAGTCCACCGCTCTCCGCAGCCGCCGCAACAGCCGCGGCGTCGGGATGCGCGCCCAGCGGGCATCCCCGGCAGGCTCGGGCTCGCTCGTCTGGCTGAGGGTGATCGTCAGCAGGTAGGCCAACGCCAGTGCGGTGAACAGCAGGATGTGCAGCACGAATCCGAGCGCCACGGTGAGCACGCCCGAGATCACGACCAGGAACAGGCAGAGCACGACCAATTGCAGATCCTCGCGCGGCCGCCGCGGACCACACGCGCGCACCGCGATCAGCAGCAGGTTGAGCCGCAGCAACGCCCCCATCGGTTCTGAGTTGAGCACCATATCGGCCGCCACGAACAGAATCAGCCCCGGGAAAACCAGCCGCCAGCCCCACGCCGGTATCCGTGCAGACCATGCCGGCCGGAGCAGCATCGCCAGCACCGGTACCGATAGCGGCAGCAGCAGCGTCGCTCCGCTCAGCTCGAGGAAGAACGCGCTCCACATGCTCACCAGCGCCAGCATCCCGCCAAGCCCCCACCGCACGCGGTGGAGCTCATCGGAGGATAGCGCCGGCTCAGACGCGCGCCGCGATCTCGTGTCCAAGCCGGGCACAGACCCCCCTTTCTCCATCGGGTTCAAAATGCAGCAATGCACCGCGCACGCGCGGCTCCACTCGACGCCGCAACGCCGGTCCGGGTTCGATCACGGCCAGCCGGTCCAGCCACGTCTCCACATCGCGAATCCGATGCGCGAGCAGCGGCGGCTCGCTGTCGATCGCCACGCTGTCCAGCCGCCCTATCCGGAACAGATCCTCGGCCAGCGTCCCCGCCAGCCGACACAGCAGTTCAAACTGTTCCGGGCGCGTCCACAGCGTCTCCGTTGTCTCAAGCCAGAGCGCGAAAGTCTCGGCACCTTCGGTTGCGTTCTGCCGCACAAGCAGTTGTCGCACCCGTGCCGAAGCCTTCCAATGGATGCGTCGGTGCGAGTCGCCGGCACGGTAGCGCCGCAGGCCGAGCAAGTCGCTTCCACCTCCTGGTTTGGCCACCTCCTTACTCTCCATCTGGAACCGGGCTGCTGCCGCGCCCGTGAAACTGCAGGCCACGCGCGCCGGCCACACCTTCACCTCGCGCCGCACCGTTGCGCCCATCGTCTTGCGCAGGAAACCGAACGGGAAGAGCGAGCCCACGCCCGAAAGCAGCAGCGTCTCTTGCCCACGTCGGGGCGGCCGGAATGTCCACGCCAAACGATCCGTGCCACCTACCTCCAGTCGCCGCCTTAGGTACAGCCGCGTGCCGGTCTGCGCCGCGCGGGCTTCGAGGTCGAACCAGAGTGCGTACGTCGGGAGGAGTTTCTTGCGGTTGCGCAGCTCAACAACGACCTCGCTCTCCTGACCGGCCCGGAATGGCGGCACGGCGACTAATCGCCATTCCGTACCGGTGAAGTTGAGCCACGCTAGCACACCGCTGAGCACCAGGCTGGAGAGCAGCAACGCCAAGGTGATGAAGAGGATGTTGTTGCCCGTGTTGTAGGCGGCCATCCCGATCGCGAGGATCATCGTCAACAGAACTAGCCCAGGGATCGTCGGCAGGACACGCTGGCGCTTCTCGGGCAGCAGCAGCCCCCAGAGCAGTTCGCGCCAGGAAAACCGGCCCCACCAGCGTCGACGCGAAGAACCGGCGATACCCTGCCATTCCGCCGCGGAATCCAGGGTCTCGGTCATCTTCGCTTCGATTGGGAATGAGCTGCTCATCGGTCGCACGGAATCCGGAGCACCTCCTGCTGTCCGGAGCGCAATGCCAACATGTAGCCGCATCGCCCCGCTGGCGTCGGTAGCGCGAGCACAAGCCCCTCACCGATGTTGTGGCGAGATCGGTTCACACTGGCTCGTGCAGGTGGCTGAGATGCCGCCGGAGGGTATTCTCGATCGTGGCGCGTTCCTCAAGTGCATCGGCGCCTTGGCGGGCGAGCGCCAGACGGTGCGCCAAGACCGGAATGACAAGCTTCGTCACATCCTCGGGCTTCACGAAACTGCGGCCGTAAACCAATGCGCGAGCCTGCGCAGCCTGCTTGAGCGACAACCCGCCGCGCACGCTCACTCCAGCTCGGAATTCGCTCTCGGTGCGCGTGGCGGCGACGATCTTGAGCAGGTACTCGAGCACGCTGTCTTCGATATAGACCTGCCCGGCCAGTTCCTGCAGCTCCACGATCTCGGCACGCGTCACGACAGGTTGGATGGCGATGGAATCGTAATTGAGCCGCGGCCTCTGGAGAATCTCAAGTTCGTCTGCCGCCGCAGGGTAGCCCAAGCGCAGCCGCATCAGAAACCGGTCGAGCTGGCTCTCCGGCAGCGGAAACGTGCCTTCGTAGTCCACCGGATTCTGCGTGGCGAAGACCATGAATGGCGCACCGATGTCGTGCGTGGCGCCGTCGGCAGTGATCTTGCCGCGGTCCATCACCTCCAGCAGCGCCGACTGCGTCTTGGGCGTGGCGCGGTTGATCTCGTCGGCCAGGACGATGTGGGCGAAGACCGGGCCTCGTTTGAAGATAAACTCCCGCACGCGTTCGTCGTAGATAGCCACACCGGTCACATCGGTCGGCAGCAGATCGCTTGTGAACTGGATACGCGAGAACGAGCAGTCGAGCGAGCGCGCCAGCGAGTAGGCCAATGTGGTCTTCCCCACTCCCGGCAAGTCCTCGAGAAGCAGGTGCCCCTGTGCCAGCAGGCAGACGAGTACCTGCTCGATGGCCTCATCCTTGCCCTTGATCGTTCGGCGTATGTTGGCGCGCAACCGGTCCAGTTTCTCCCGGCACGCGATCATGGCTGGAGCCTTTGCGTTATCGCTCATGCCGCTAGACGCTGGCGCTCCGTGCCGCAGTGGCAAGCACGTGCCCAGCCCCGTTAGTCGAGCGCCGGCAATGGATTGCCCGCAGCCGGCGGCTCAGTGGCAGAGGCTTAAGCCCGAGTCAGCCAGCAACGAGCGGCGGTCTCGTCGGGAAACACCTGTATCTCGAGATTCGGCGTCTGGTTAAGCTCCTTGAAGACCGTGGCCAGGGCTTCGCTCTGCGCACTGGTGCTCACAATCGCCGAGCGGATCGGATTCGGTATCGGTTCCTGACTACTGCGGAGCGAATACGTGAATGCCTCGATAGGATTGAGGCCGAGCCCTGTCACTGCGGCGAATGTGTGGAGCACATCGGGCGCAAAACCCAAGCTGCGCCCGATCCGTGGCATATCGGCCCCGAAGGCGTCCATGTCCTGATGGGTAATGGCCCCGTACCAGCAGACATGCACGATCCGTCCTTCGATGGTGTGAGTATAAGGCATTGTGGGGAGAATTCCTTACTGCGGCGCCAACGTTGGTGCCGTGCTCCGCGACGACAAGCGCGTTCTACCTGGCGCTGTCGTATCTGCTATCCGGCGAGCAGGAAGGTCCTTACCCGGTGCGTTTGTCCTTGCGACTCCCCGTCTCTTCGATGCGGCATCGCTTCCCTGATAACCGTTGGACGGATCGGAGTTCCACCGATCTGCCCTTGCCGACGATGAGGCGGATTTGTTGTGTGGCGACTGTCGGCGGTCCGTTCGCCGCATGGAGCCGGCCGCCGAAGAATCCCCACATGATAACGCTTCAACGTCTCCCCTCCTCGCTTTGCATTGTGATCGACGGACGCCTCGACACCACGGGTAGTGCGGAATTCGACCGACTGGTCAGACCGGCGTTGGTGGCGGAGCGATTTGCCATCGTCGATTTCTCCGCCTGTGCCTACCTCTCCAGCACAGGCATTCGCTCGCTTCTCCTGTCCGCCAAGCAACTGAATGGCCGAGGCGGGCGCCTGCTGCTGGCGTGCGTGCGGCCGGAAGTAGCCCAGGTATTGGAGATGGCTGGGCTGCGAGAGTCCTTGAATCTGCGCGAAACTGTGGCAGAGGCACAGACCGAGATCTGCCAGCTTGCCCGCAATACCGGCTCGTCGGTCGAGTTGGCATGGAACGGTGCCACCGTGCAATGGCGATGGCTCGAGGACCAGCGCGAGCCGGCACGTTTTTGGCGCGGCACCGATATCGCGGGCTACGACGAACTTGGCTTTGCGATCGGTATTGGAGCAGTGGCCGAAAACACAGACTGTATAAACGCTCCGAAGGGCTGCTTTGTCGCCACGGGGCGGTGCGCCGGCTTCGTGTTTCCCGGGTCCGACTACACCGCAGATTTCAGAGTGACGAACGTTCCGCGACAGGCGGGCATCCTTTTCTCGCAGGCGTGGACGGTGGGAACGCGCCCGGATGCTTGCATGCGCTGGGCGAAGCCCGTGGAGATCAGCCTGTGCGAGGTACAACACATGCTGGCTGATTTGCCCGCACAGTTAGCCACGTCCTCCAGAATAACCGGAGGGATACTTCTGGATCAAAACCCGGCGAGCGTTTCGCTCGTGATGTTTCCCATCGCCAACTCATTGGCGGCACTGCATGGCAGTCCTGAAGTAGAAGCGACGAACGGATTGTGTGGGATCGTCTTCAAACTAGAGCGTGCACCAGAATGCGGCTCGTCGGCCGCATTGGACGAGTTTCTGGAAAAGGCGCTGACGCTCGAGAACATCGTCGCGGTGGCTCCGCTCGACGAGTCGGCAATGATAGTGAACCCCGTGTTCTGGCTTTTCGCGGCAGACAAGGCACACCCCGCCGACGCGACACGACGCCGGGTGACCGGCGATGCCGAGTTCGCCGCGGCACCGCACAAGGCGTTTCTCGCGCGCCGCCTCTATTCCGACTCAGCACGTGTGGAAGTGAAGACGTTGCACGGCGGGTACACAGCTCAGACCTACCAGGTGACATCGTATGACAGCGCCGGGCGACGGCTGCGGCCTACAGTACTCAAGCTGGCCAACCGGGCGATGATCGCGCGCGAGTCCGAGCGCTGTCGGAAATACGCGATGCCCTACATCTTCAACAACAGCGCCTCGGTGCTCGGCACGGAGTTCATGGGCGACGTGGGCGCGCTGCGCTACAACTTCGTGGGCATCGGCGGCGAACAGAGTCAGTTGCGCTGGCTGCGGCATCATTTCGAGAACTGGCCGCTTGAGAAACTGGAGCCACTCTTCGACAAGATCTTCCTGCAAATCCTTCAGCCCTGGTACGGGCAGTCGGTGCAGCAAGCGATCACCCCGTTCCTCGATCACGATCCCACCCGGACGTTCTTCCCTCATCTGGCCGCGACGGCAGAGACGGTCCTGCGCACCACGGCCGACAAACCCGAGATCGAGCTTCCTGAGCTCGGGCGATGGATCGTGAATCCCTATTGGTTCCTGAGCTACGAATACCCACGGCACTACGGTATGGCGCTGGAATATCCAACAGCGATCTGCCACGGCGACCTGAACATGCAGAACATCCTCGTGGACGATGTGGACAACGTCTACCTGATCGACTTCTCTGAGACGCGCCAACGCTCCGCGGTGTCCGACTTCGCCCGACTGGAAGCGATCTTCCTGATCGAGTGCACGCCGGTGCGCGATGAGGCCGAGTACCAAGACCGAGTGCGGTTGCTCGAACGATTCTACAACGGCGACGGGCTGGACCGACCGCCAACGATTCCCGATGGGCTGGACCCGACGACACAGCGCTGCGTGCAGCTCGCATTGAGGATGCGGCGCTATGCTTTGCAGTGCGTACACAGCGATCCGAACCCGCTGCCCTACTACCTCGCGTTACTCGAGTGGATTCTGCCGATCGTCTGCTACGGTTCGTCTAGCGTGCTCTGGCCCAAGAAGCTGTCGCAGACCGCCAGTGCGTTGTTGTGCGAACAAGTGCAGGCCGGCTTTCCCAAACGAAGTGCACCCTAGCCGCGACGAGCCATGGACTCACCCGACGGCAACCTTCTCCACCCACTGCCTCCGACTCTACACGCCGAAGTTTCCCAGGACGTTCTTCGCGCGAAGTGCGTTCGCATCGAGCGCATTCTATCCTGTGGGCACTCTTCGCCCGCCACCGGCTGGTACGATCAGGAGGAGAACGAATGGGTCGCGGTTCTGGAAGGCGCCGCGACGATCATCTTCGACGACGGACGCGAGGTACGGCTCGCCGCCGGCGACCACCTCAATATCCCCGCACACCGAAGACACCGCGTCGCGTGGACAGCCCCCGAGAGCATCACCGTCTGGCTCGCGGTATTCTACCGGTAGGTCGAGCCGCACATCACTCGCGCGCCAGCCACAGCCGGGCCACGGCCTCGTCGGCGAAGACCCGCATCTCCAGGTTCGGTGTCCGGTTCAGTGTCTTGAAGATGGAGGCCATCGCCTCACCCTTCGGCGAAGAAACCACGATCGCTGCACGTACGGGATTGGGGATCTTCGCCTGCTTCTGGCGCAAAGAATACTGGTAGGCCGAGATCGGTTCGAAGTCGGCCCCGAGCGTATCCTCGAAGGTGTGCAGCACGTTGGGCGCGTGTCCGAGCTCGCGTCCGATCCGCGGCATGTCCTTCGCCAGGGAATCGAAGTCCGCCTTGGAAAGTGTGCCGTGCCAACGCACGTGTACGATCCCCTCTTCGATGGTGGATGTGTATGGCATTGGTTGTAATCGTGCTATGGAGGCGCGCATTGTCGTATCTGCCTTGCTGTCGACAAGTGCGTTCTCAACACCGCCGGCCCCATTTCAGGCTAGGTAGTTAAGCCAGTCAAATACCGAGGCTCCAGCCTCTTGGATGCAACTCTTCGCCTACGCCTGAAACAGGAGGCGCAGCCGGCGGCTCAAGAATAGGCCGGAGACGCTCGCTGCCAGCCCCGCGGCCTTGGTGCCCAGCAGCGGCGCCAACGCATCGGGCATCGCCGAAGTCGACACTCCCTTCAGGTACAGGATCGGAATCAGGTTCTCCAAACTGGGCGTGCGCCGCAGATACCGCGGCAGGATCCGGCTGGTGAACCGTTCGCCTTCACGGCGGTCGTTCACCCGCGGCGCTTCAACTTCAATGTCGCCGATGCCGGTCTGGATCGTCCGCGCCGGCGAACGGCCGTTGCGTACGACCAGCCGGCGTCCCGTCGCATCGCGCACGTCCTTGTGCTGTTCGATGTAGTTTTCGACCTCGGCGTCCAACGCCGAGATCAGCAGGCCGGCGCGCACCGTCACGTAGCACGCGTTCCAGCTCCGATTCGCAAATGGCCGTTGTAAAACGAGACTCCTCGTGGACTGTTTGCTCTGGCGGGTTGTGGAGGGGCATTTCTTGGTTGGTTTCGCATCCCCAAGGCTGCCGGCCCAACCCGCCATCCACAACTTTCGGCTATTTCTCCGCTAAGCCTGCAAGCGGCCAGTACCCCACGCGTGCTCGCCACTACTTCTACGGTAAGCAGCTCCAAGCCAAGGCCGCTGCACCAGCACCGCTTTACGCCCCCTTGGCCATTGCCGCATCTAGGAACAAGTCAGGCTCGCAACAGACGGGTTCGGATTGGGCTCGACCCACCGCATCGAGCAGCTGACGCGAAGTGAACGGCTTCATGAGCACTTCCCTCACGCCCATCAGCTCAAGCTCGCGTAGACTCGCCTCGGTGCCATGCCCTGTGGCGACCATTACGCGCAAGTCGGGTTTGCTGCGGCGCAGTGCCCAGACCAGTGTGAATCCGTTCATCTCCGGCATCGCCAGATCGGTGATCACAAGACTGATCTCGTTGCGTTGGCGCATGAACACTTTGAGCGCCTCGTGCCCATTGCTGGCGACAAGCACCTCATAACCGGCGCGTTCGAGAATCCGGCGGCTGAGCGTGAGGATCGAATCCTCGTCGTCGACCAAGAGTATCCGGCCGATGTCCCGGCGCGTCAGTTCCGGGATTTCCTCGGATACAGCCACCGGAACCGCCTCGCCACGCGGGAAATATAAGCTGACCCGCGTTCCGCGTTCCGCGCGTGTACACATCTCCCCGAAACCGCCATGGCTGCGGAGCACCCCCGCCACGCGGGACAGTCCCAAGCCGGCGCCCTGCCCCATGCCTTTGGTCGTGACAAAGGGTTCCCACGCACGGCTTGCCACATCGGGGTCGATGCCCGGCCCTGTGTCCTCGATCGCTATCTCGACGAAATCGCCCGGGACCGGGCTGAAGAACGGCAGCGACGGGAGCGTCCTCAATGTCCGATTCCGGGCGCTGATCGAGATGCGCCCCCCCTCGGGCATCGCATCACGTGCGTTGAGCAGCACATTGACCAGCGCCTGATGCATCTCGGCGGGGTCGCCGACGATATTCCAGAGGGATTCCGGCACATCGTCGCATACTCCGATGTTCGACGGAAAGATGGCCGCAGCGAGCCGAGTGACCTCGCGCAGGAGGTAGCGCGGCTGTACGACCATCTCGCAGTTGGCGCTGCCTTGGGCAAACGTCAACACCTGCCGGATCACTGCAGCGCCGCGTTCCGCGCTATGCTCGATGGTATGCACCAGCTCGCTGTTCTCGTCGGAGAGCTCCTGTTCGCCGAGGATGTTGGCCGCCATGGTGATTGGTGCGAGGATGTTGTTCAGGTCGTGCGCAATACCACCGGCTATGGCCGCGAATAGTTCGTGCCGTTGCAGTGCCGCAATTTGTTCCGGAGTCCGGTTCTCCTCTGGCGCAGGTTCATGGCGAGTCACGATGAACCATGTCGCACCGTCCTCGCGCGGGAGTTCAGCGATCGAGAGACGCTGCAGCGAGGCATCTTCTTCGCTTGATGCCGCGGCTATGCTGCCAAGCCAGAGGTGGCCGGTATGCAGTGCTTCTCGGACCTCTGCCCAACGATCCTCCCCCAGCGGCCACAAACGAGCCTCACCGGCGCCGATCTGTTCCGAAGAGATGCCGGCCAAGCCGCAGTACGCACGGTTGGCCCAACGGATCGTGCCTTTGTTGTCGACGATCGCCAAAGCAACCGGCGCCACGCCCATCGCGCTCTCCAGCCACTGCAGCCGCCGCTGGCGCCCTTCGTTGGCCTTTGCGTCGTCGCTGTGTTGGATCTCTCGCACTAATGTCGGCACGAGCAGCGACAAGGCCTCTGCCGGCACGACGCCGGTGATGCCGGTCTTCACAATCTCAAGCATGCGAGGCATTTCGTCTGCACCTGCCACCAGCAAAACCGGAAGCCCCGGCTCCCGCCGGTGCACCTCCGCCAGCGCATGCGCCAAGTGCATCTGCGACACATGCGGCGCAAGCAAGACGGCATCGGGTACTGCCCGCTCAAGCGCTTTCATCATCTCAGCCCCGGTGTGCACCACGGTGAGTTCGGCTGATCTCCCACCATGGCGTAAGACCTCTTGAAGAGGCTTCAGTTCTGCATCACGACCGGCGACAACCAGTATGTTCCAAGGGGTAGACACGGGAATATCCTCAAGTTCGCTCGGGTAACGTAGTCTCGAACTTGAGGAGCGCTAACGTGGATTGCGTCTCTTTGTTCTCAACCGGGGTGAGCGATTTTTCCCATGCTTTTTTTACCCTAGGACCAACGGCCCTATGCCCGCCCGGATTTTGGCCGCCACCCACGATTTCCCCCATGCGTCTTGCAGCTTCAAAGGCGCGCCGACGCACGCAAATCCGAGCCTCCGTCATGCTGCCGATTCCGGCACGCGCCCCACTCTTCTTGCTTGGGATCCGGCCTGCTCCGGCAGGCCGTCCACAGCCGCGTCTCAGTGCTCCAGCATCCGCACGCGCTTGTGCTTGAGTGGAAATTGGAGCGTTACGACCGTGCCCACGCCTTCGCGACTGTCGATGCCGATCTGCCCGCCATGGTCCCGCATGATCCGGTGGACGATCATCATCCCGAGCCCGTGACCACCCTTCTTCGTCGTGTGGTACGGCTCGAACAGTTTCGCGATATCCTCCTGCCGGATGCCGCTGCCTGTGTCGCCAAAGAGCAGGTACACGCTCTCGTCGTCGCGGCGCGAGCGAACCCGTAGTGAGCCTCCGGGCTGCATCGCCTCGGAGGCGTTCTTGACGATGTTGAAGAAAACCTGCTTGAGCTGGTTGCGGTCGGCCAAGATCAGCAGCGGCTCTGCGGGAAGCTGGACATCGACGTTGATCCCGCGGTTTTCCAGTTCGTTGCTTTGGAACCGCAGGACCTCCTCAAGCACCTCGGTCGGATTCACATCGCTGAAATCCGGCGGCTTTGGCCGGATTGCCTCGAGAAAATTGGTGATGATCCCGTCGAGCCGGTCGACCTCCTCCTGGCAGATGCGCAGCGATTCGCGTGCGGAGTCGCCGTCGTCGATGGAGCGCAGTTTCTTCAGCTTTCGGCCGAGAAGTTGCAGATGGATTGTGAGCGAGTTGAGCGGGTTCCCCAGCTCGTGCGCCACGCCACCGGCCAGCAGCAGGATCGAGTTCACCTTCTCGCTCTCGATCCGCTCCTCGGTGGTCGTCTTCTCCTGCGTGATGTCGGCCACGATTGCGGTGAACCGCCGTGGTCCCCCCTCTTCCGAAGCCTCGCGGTCGAACGGGACGAAATGCAGCCGCAGGAAACGCCGCTGCGGGTAGCTCACCTCGAGTTCCCGCGAGACCACCTCCGGGCGCGGGCCGTTGCGCTGGAGCGTCGCCTCAAGTGTCTGCCGCAGCCCCGGCAGCAACCGCCAAAGTTGCTCGCCGGTCAACGCGCCGTCCGCCACACCGAGCAGTCGCGCCGCCGCGGCATTGCCGTATTCGATCGTGCCGGAGTCGGCGATCACGAGCACGCCCTCCTGCACGGTGTTGAGCACCGCCTCCAGCAGCCCGCGCTCACGCGCCAGCCGTTGGACAAGGGTGGTCAGGCCCGCCGAATCGAGATGGTCGAGCCGGCCGAGCAGACGATCGAGAGGGGTGTTTTTCTTCGCCACGACACCACTCTTGTGCGCGGCCGTTCGGCGGTTTTCAACACCGCAGGCAGATCACACCAGACGACAAGACCGGCACACTTCACCCGGAACGGCGCGTACCACTCGGCTGGCGTGCTGGAGGGCGCCGCTCCGTCGGCGCCAAGATTGGAATCCGCGCGTGAAATAGCACGCCTGCGCATAGGGCGCGGCTTAAGCCCGCCCTGACAGACTCCGCGCTCCGGAAATGCAACCGATCCGTTCGCCCTGTAGAAACGAACTGCGCATCGCAGCTTCGCCGCAATTGCCTCAATAGGCGCCGATCGGCCGCAGTCCGTCCAGACGTAGCACCACGCCCTGCGCCACACGCGAGGCGTTCAGGTCGACCGTGAAGATCAGCTCCCAGTCGTTCGCCTCCTCGGGATCGACGAGCACCTGCGCCACCGTCAGCTCGCCCGTCTCGCGGTTTTCCTCGACCCAATGCGTGTGCCCGGTCGCACGTCCCGCAGGATCGAGCCGGAAACGCCCGCGCGCCTCGAAGTACGGCGCAAACAACGTCTCCAGCTTCCGAACCGCCACCTTCTTCGCCAGTTCGATGCTCTCGCCAAGAGCGGCCGCGAGCGGAGCGATGTCCGCCTTTCCGGCCTCCGCGGCTCCGCCCTCTAGCCTCTCGCCTTTCGCCTTTCGCCTCGGTTCCTCCGCCAGCCGCTCCGCGGCCGCTTCCCAGTCGCGCACGTTCACGTCCTGCAGGAACGCGAAGATCGTCGCCCGGATCTGTCGCCGGAAGGCCGGCGCATCGCGCGTGAGATCGTAGCTCGACGGCCGTGCCGGCTTGTCGCCTAGCTCTTCGGCCACGAAATCGGGGTTTCGCATCTTCTCCCACTCCTCGAGCAGCGACGAGTCGATGCCCCGGATCAGCTCGCGGAAGTACGTCTCCATTTCCAGGACTTCCTCGGTCTTGCACGACTCCGGCACCGTCTGGGAAAGCACCTTCCACGTCTGGGAGAGGTGCCTCAGCAACAGCCCCTCCATGCGCTCCAGCCCGTAGTCGCGCACGTGCTCGGCGAACGACTGGTAGCGCTCGAACATCTCGCGCGCGATCGACTTTGGCCGGATATTCTCTCCCTCCACCCACGGGTGCGCGGCGGCGAAGCGGTTGAACGTGTCGTACACGAACTCGCGCAACGGCTTCGGGTACTCGACCTGCTCGAGCTTCTCCATCCGCTCGTCGTACTCCACGCCGGCGGCCTTCAGCTCCGCGACGAGCTCGCCCTTCAGCTTGCTCACCTGCTGGCGCAGGATCGCGTCGGGGTCCTCGACGATCGACTCGCACAACGTGAGCACGTCGACCGCGTACGTCGGCGACGCCCGGTCGAGCAGCGGCAGCGTGTCGAGCAGCCACAGCGAGAGCGTCTGGTGCAGCGAGAAATCCTCCTGCAACTCCACGTTTACGCGCAGCTTCCGGCCGTTCGGCAGCGGCGGGACGAGCTCCACGATCTTGCGCTCGATGAGCGAGCGGAAGAGCTGCCACGCCTTCTTCCGCAGGTAGGTCTTCCGCGGCGCCGTTTCGTGGCAGGCGGCGATGATGCCCTTCATCGCGCGGCAACCGTCACCATCGCGCGCAAGCACCTGTAGGAGCATGCCGTGCGAGACGTCGAAGTGCGACGTGAGCACCTCCGGCGGCGCGGTGCGCAGGCGCTCCAGCGTCTTCTGGTCCCAGCCAACGAAACCCTCCGGCGGGCGCTCTTTGATGAGCTTCTTCTGTTTCTTCGGATCGCCCGCCGCCTTCTCCTCGGCGCGCTTGTTGGCGATCATGTGCTCGGGCGCCTGGATGACGACGTAGCCAACATTATCGTACCCGCGCCGCCCGGCCCGACCGGAGATCTGGCGGAAGTCGCGCACGCTCAGGATCGCCGACTTCTGGCCGTCGTACTTCCAGAGCTGCGTGAAGAGCACGGTGCGGATCGGCACGTTGATGCCCACGCCGAGCGTGTCGGTGCCGCAGATGACTTTCAGCAGCCCGCGTTGCGCGAGCTGCTCGACGAGCACGCGGTACTTCGGCAACAGGCCCGCGTGGTGCACGCCGATGCCGTGGCGCAGCCAGCGTTTCACTTCCTTGCCGTACGGGCTGTTGAATTTGACCTTCTCTAGCTCGACCCCGAGCGCCGCCCGCTCCTCGCGCGTGCAGATGTTCAGGCTCATCAGGTCCTGCGCCGCCTCGCTGGCCGAGCGCTGGGTGAAATAGACGAGGTAGATCGGCGCACGCTGGCCATCGAGGAGCGCCTGCACCTTCTCGGCGAGCGGCGTCTCCGAGTATTCGAACTCCAGCGGCACCGGCCGCCGGTCGCCGCGCACCGTGACCGACTCCGCGCCGGTCAGCCGCGTCATCTCCTCCTCGAAGAACGTCGTCGTCGAGAGCGTGGCCGACATCAGCAGGAAGCGGGCGTTCGGCATCGTGAGCAGCGGCGTCTGCCAGGCGTAGCCGCGCTCGCGGTCCGAGTAGTAATGGAACTCGTCCATGATCACCGCGCGGATGTCGCTCTCGTGGCCGCGGTGCAGCGCGATGTTGGCGAGGATCTCGGCGGTGCAGCAGAGCACCTTCGCCTGCGGGTTCACCGAGGCGTCGCCGGTCATCATGCCGACGTTGTCCGGTCCGAAGTCGCGGCAGAGGGAGAGGAACTTCTCGTTCACCAGCGCCTTAATCGGGCACGTGTAGACCGATCGCTCGCCGGCGCAGAGCGCGCGAAAGTGCATCGCCGCCGCGACGAGGGATTTGCCCGAGCCGGTGGGCGTGTTGAGCACAACGTTCTTGCCGGCGAACAACTCCAGGATCGCCTCCTCCTGCTCCGGGTAGAGCGAGAGTCCGCGCTCCGCCATCACCGCGAGAAAACGGTCGAGCACCGCATCGGCGTTGTACGGGCCGGACAACGGCGCGAGCGGGTGGTTCTGGGCGGTGGCGGTCACCCGTCCAGCAACGCACGCCGCGCCGCCCACTGTCGAGCGCTGCGTGATATTCCAGAGCTGTTCCCCATCGCTGACATCCGGGCTTGTGGCACAATTTTGCGCTGCATTCGGAGCCCCAACGTTGCAATCTTCTCCCCTCATGCCCCACCGGACTCTCTCTCTCGAGGAAGTCGCCGACTATCTCCACCTTCGCCCTGAAGACGTTCGACGCCTGCTCAAAACCGCTGACATGCCGCACACGATGTGCGGCGACCGGCCGATGTTCCTGCGCGGCGACATCGATGCGTGGGCGTCCTGCCGCATCCTCGGCATGCCCGACCGCCGACTCACCGCCTTCCACGAACAGAGCACCACGCATGTTCGGCACATCCGCGAAGAGGATGCGCTCATGCCGGAGCTCCTCCGCACCGAGTACATCAAGCTCGACGTCGCTTCGCGCACCAAGTCAGCCGTCGTCCGCGACATGGTCGACTTCGCAGCCTCCACCGGCCGCGTCTACGACCCGAAGGCGTTTCTAGCGAGCGTCCAGGAACGAGAGGAACTCTGTTCCACCGCCCTGCCCGGCGGGATGGCGCTCCTGCACGCCCGCAATCACGAGGAGTATTCCTTCGACGGCTCGTTCCTGATACTCGGCCGCACCATCGCCGGCATCCCCTTCGGCGCACAGGACGGCGGGCTCACCCGCCTCTTCTTCATGCTCTGTTGCCAAGACGAACGGCTCCATCTGCACACCCTCGCGCGTCTCTGCATGATGGCGTCGAAGACCGACCTGCTTGCGCAACTCTGGCACGCACCCGACGCCGATTCCGCCCACGCCATCCTCGGCGAATGCGAACAGACCACGCTCCTCGGCAAGAAGCACGAGGAAGCCGAAGCGGAAACCTAACTCACGCCGCCTGCGCGGAGGTCCGTCCACTCCGAGCGCCTCACTTGCAGGAGGTTCGCCAACTTCCCTCTTCCCTCGCCGGCCTGCGGCCCACAGCCTGCGCGTCGACTCAACCTCGCGCCGCCATGCTTCCCTACAAGATCAGCGTCCTCGTCTTCATCGAAAACCGAGCCGGTGAACTCCTGCTGATCGAACGCACCAAAGCGCCCAACGCCGCACTCAGGAGCCCCATCCGCGGCAGACTCGAGATGCACCTCGGCGAATCGCCGTTCGAGTGCGCCGCCCGCGAGGTCGGCGAGGAGATCGGCCTGAAGATCGTCGCCGAGCGAGACCTGCACCTCTTCTCCATGATCGCGGAGAAGGCCTACGAGGGTCAGAGCCACTGGCTGATGTTCCTTTTTCGCTGCCGCGTCACAATCGAGGCGCTGCCTCCCACGATCGGTGAGGGTCGCTTCGGCTTCTACTCGCGCACCGCCATCGACCGCATTCCGATCCCCGAGACCGACCGCCAAGCGCTCTGGCCGATCTGGGACCGCCATCGCGACGGCTTCGTCGCCCTCCGCGCCGACTGCCACCCCTCGCAGAAGCTCGATGTCGTTGTCGAACAGGTGATGGTCAACCAAGGTCTGGCCTGATCCGTCCATAGACATCGTTTCGACAGTCTTGGGCTTGTCGGCTGAGGGGAAATCCGCTGCTACAAAGCGGCAGGTACCGCGCGTTTCGTTCCTTCGGCCGAAGGGAGTTCTAGGTATTTCCCCCCAGCTTTGTAGTAAGGTAATCACATTAGCCTTGAACTGGATACCAGCTTGCCAACAGGATGCGGTAGAACCCAGCCACGAACTCCATGCCCATCACACGAAACATGTTTACTACACCGCTTTCGTACAGACGTGTTATCTTCGCCGTCATCGTTTCGCTAGCCTTGGGCTGCTCCGCTGCACTCGCTCAGATGAGCGAGCAACAAGCCCTGGGTGCATTCTACTACGGAGCGCGTGAGTACAACCTGATCACCTTCGGGGATTACAATGCCAACGGACAAGATACGTGGGGCGCAGTCGCTGTCGGTGGCAACTTCTCCGACAGTGGCGGCATCACATTGGGTGAGAAATCGTGGTGCGCATTCACCGATACAGTTCGAAGCTCCATAAGCGATCCCTTTGTTCTGATTAACGGCAGTATCACCCTTGCCAGCAATGCGACGCCCAAGGTCAAGCTCGGTACGCTTGCCATCAACCCAACGACCGTTGCTGATGGTGTACTCCTATCAGATCGATTTCGCACCACCGAAGCAGAAAGCCCGTATATCCTTTACTCCCAAGGGTTCGCCAACTGGACAACGGCCTCTTCGGTAATCCAGTTTGCTGCGCTTAAGGATAAACTCACATCCGCAAATAAGGTTTTCGATGCTCAGGTTAACACTGGATTCATGACTGACTCCAGTATAACCGCCACAGGGACCGGAGTGAAGTACTTGGATGTGAATGCGAATGCATTTAATAACAAGGACCTGAATCTATCGGTTTCAAAAGATGCGTTTCTTGTTATTAATCTGCATGTTAATTCCACAAACGGGCAAGTGTTCTCGCCAACAAATGTTAAGGTGGATGGAATTGATGCCAGTAACGATAAGGCATTGGTCGATTCCAGTGCGAATCGAATTCTCTGGAATGTGGTCTTCGATGATGCCGCGTATAGCTCACTTAACGTAAAGACCCATGATATATATGGTTCGTTTCTCTCGATCGGGACCATTGATGCAAATGGGAGAATCTGGGGACAAGTCATTGCGAATGCGTTTAACCAAAGCTCGCAATACGAAGTTCATCAGGCACTTATGCAAGTAAGCATGACAATGATTCCGGAGCCTTCGACTATCGCGCTTGGTATGGGCGCGCTTGCCTTGGGTTTCGTGTTCTGGCGCCGGCGTCAGCAACAACAGGCGTAATCCGAAAGGCGTTCCCGGGGCTCAGGGGACGCACGCCCGTTACGAAATCGTCTGCCTCCGCCACTTAGCCAGCGCCTGCCCGGTGACTGAGCGCGGTTCTTTGAGGATACCTTCCCGCGGGCCGGCGTAGATCAGCTCGCCGCCGGCGCGGCCGCCGCCGGGACCGAGATCCACGAGCCAGTCGGCGAGGTTCATCACGTCAAGGTTGTGCTCGATCACGACGATCGTGTTGCCGGCGTCGCGGAGCTTGAAGAGCAGGTCGAGCAGCTTCTGCACGTCGACCCAATGCAGCCCGGTCGTGGGCTCGTCGAGGATGTAGAGCGTGCGGCCCTGCTGCTTCTTGCTGAGCTCCAGCGAGAGCTTGAGCCGCTGCGCCTCGCCGCCGGAGAGCGTCGTGGCCGACTGCCCGAGCGCGAGGTAGCCGAGGCCCACGGCCTCCAGAGTGTCCAGAATCTCCACCACGCGCTGGAAGTTGCGGAAGAGCTGGCGCGCCTCGCTCACCGACATCGCGAGCACGTCGGCGATCGAGTAGCCGTGGAACCGAATCTCCAGCGTCTCGCGGTTGTAGCGCTGGCCGCGGCAGCTCGGGCACTCTGTGTACGCGTCGGCCATGAACTGCATGTCGAGGCGGATCTGGCCGTCGCCCTGGCAACGCTCGCAGCGGCCGCCGCGGGTGATGAAGGAAAACCGGTTCGCCTTCTAGCCGC
>CAZXHR010000024.1:0-31689 GCA_964640465.1 uncultured Opitutaceae bacterium | reverse complement strand
TGCAAATCGGCCACAGTTGCGCTGCGGTAACGCATCAGTCCAAACCTCGAACGCCACGCGTCTCCACGCGTCGCGCCTAGCCAGTCGGAGCCGCCCTCCGATGAAGGCCGAGGGGAGGCCGCCCTCCGAAATCTAGAATCTGAATCCCAGATCTCAGATTCGCGAAGGCACCAAATGCGAAGTCCGAATATCTGCCTGCCGAGGCTCACGCGTCCGACGCATATGCAAGCGCCGGTCACGCCCAAAACTTCAACGCACCAATTGAAGCGTGAGAGTGGTTACTTCGGTTGTTGTACGCCGCACGCGGCCTCTGGCTGCGCGGCGTTCCTCGGCTGGTTGCTGCTCTTGCCTGCAACCGCCTCCCCATGACCGATCCTACCGCGGCTCGCCGTTCTGCGAGCGTAACCACCGCGGCGCCTCTTTCGACGCGCCCATCCCGTTCTGTGACCGGCCGACGCCCAACGTCGGCGGCGCGCTGAACGCCCCTCGCCCGGCCGCCCCACCATGCCCGCCGCCTCCCCGCACGCGGGGCACGTCGCCTTTGTCGGCGCCGGCCCCGGCGACCCCGAACTGCTCACGGTCCGCGCCGTCGCCCGCTTGCGCGACGCCGACCTGATCCTGCGCGACATCCTCGTGCCCGATACCCTGCTCGCCGCCACCGGCACGCGCGCCGAGATCGTCGACGTCGGTCGCCTCTGCGGCGGCGAGGAGTCGCAAGCCGACCGGCTCGCCCGCATCCACGAAGCGCTGATCGGCGGCTATCGCGCCGGCAGACGCGTCGTGCGGCTCAAGTCCGGCGATTCGCTCGTCTTCGGCCGCGCCGTCGAGGAACTCCAGCTTCTCGTCGAGGAAAACGTCCCCCTCGAGCTCGTGCCGGGCATCACCGCCGGCATCGCCGCGGCCAACCTCGCGCAGATTCCGCTCACCGAGCGCCACATCGCCCCCTCCGTCCTCTTCTGCACCGGACAGACTGCCGGCGGCGGCACCGACCGTATCGAGGCTTGGGCCTCGCTCCTGCGCGGCGGCACCACGGTCGTCCTCTACATGGGGCTCAAGGCCCTCTCGCGCATCGCCCCGCGTCTCCAGGCCGCCGTACCAGCCGACAAGATTCACGTCGCCGCAGTCTCTCGAGTCGCCGCGCCCGACCAGCGCGTCGTCTGCGCGCCACTCTCCCGCATCGAGGCCGAACTCGCCGCCTACCCCGTGCCCATGCCGGTCGTGTTCATCCTCGGCCTCTGCGCCCAGCCCCTCGCCGACCGCCTCGCCATGCCCCTCGATCCCCACTCCAACCATGAGTGACCAACCCGCCATCCTTCTCTGCGGCCACGGCACGACCGATGTCGACGCCCTCGCCGGCTTCGTCCAATTCGTCGAGGCGCTGCGCGCCAAGCTCCCCGGCCGCCGCGTCGCCCACGCCTTCCTCGAGCTCGCCCAGCCCTCCTTCGCCGACGCTCTCGCCGCTCTCCATCGCGACGGCGTGCGCGACGTGATCGCACTGCCCGTCCTCCTCTTCACCGCCGGCCACATCAAGCGCGACATCCCCGCCGCGCTCGCCGCCGCACGCACCGCGCTGCCGGGACTCCGCGTGCGACTCGCCCGCCCGCTCGGCCTCTCGCCCGCCGTCGTCGAGACCGCCTGCCGCGTCGCCGAGGCCGCCCTGCCCGCGACCCAGGACCGAGCCGACACCGCTCTCCTCCTCGTCGGCCGCGGCACCTCCGATCCCTTCGCCAACGCGGATGCCGCCAAGCTCGCCCGCCTCGTCGCCGAACGTCTCGGTCTCGGTTTCTCAACGACCGCCTACATCGCCGTCACCGCGCCGAAACCCGCCGAGTCCTTCGCGCTCGTCGAGCACCTGCCCTTCCGGCACGGCTTGTTCATGCCCGTCGTGCTTTTCGACGGCATGCTCTACAAGCAGCTCGCCGCCGAGCTCGCCGCGCTCCAGCCGCATTCCGCCAAACAGTGGCGACTCACAGCCCCACTCGCCACCGACGCCACTTGGCTCGGGACCTTTCTCGAACGCCTCGCCGAAACCGAGTCCGGCTACCATTGCCACGAAATCGACGACTCCGTCGCCGCCACGGCCAACGACCATCACAACGAGCCCGGCCATCCGCACCACGGCATGGCCTGCGGATACGTCCCCTCTCACCACCGCGAATGAAACCGGGTACGTTCCACGGCATCTCGCTCGGCCCCGGCGATCCGGGTCTGATCACCGTCAAGGGCCTCGCGCTCCTGCGTGCCGCTGACCGTATCTACTACGCCGGCTCACTGTCCGGCGACGGCGTCGAGACCAGCTACGCCCGAGCCATCCTCGGTTCGCTCGGTCTCGATTCAGCCCGTCTCCGCGGCGTCTTCGTGCCGATGGCGGAGGAGCGCGCCGTGGCCGACTCCGCCTACCGCGCCGCCTTCGACAAAATCGTCGCCGACTGCCGCGCCGGCCTCCGCGTCGCCTTCGCCTGCGAGGGCGACATCTCGTTCTACAGCACCTTTTCTCGGCTGCTCGCCTTCGCGCACGAGGCCGCGCTGCCCGTCGAGATCGTCGCCGGCGTGCCGGCCTTCCTGCTCGGTGCCGCCGTGCAGGCGCAGCCGCTGGCCACCGGGCCGGAACGTGTCGCCATACTCCCGCGACTTCGCAACGCCGCCGAGCTCACGCGCTGCCTCGAAACTTTCGACGTCGCCGTGCTCATCAAGATCCGCGGCGTCGCCACGCAGGTCGCCGACCTCGCCGAACGCCACGGCTGGTCGCTTCTGCTGTGCGAACACCTCGGCGCACCCGAGCAGTTCGTCTCAACCCAGCCCGAGGATCTGCGCACGCGGCTCCTGCCCTATCTCTCGCTCCTGATCGTCCGGAGGAAATCGTCATGAAACTGAGCGTCGTTGGCATCGGTCCCGGCGGGGCCGACTACATCCTACCGCTCGCCGCGCGTGTGCTCGGCGAGGCCGACACCGTCATCGGCTACAAGTACTACCTGCAGTTCGTGCAGCACCTGCTCCGCCCCGGCTGCGAGGTCGTCGGCAACGCCATGATGGAGGAGGAGGAGCGCGCGCGCCTGGCCGTCGCCGCCTGCGCGCCGGATCGCCATGTGGTCGTCGTCAGCTCGGGCGATGCCGGCATCTACGCCATGGCCGCGCTCGTCTACGAGCACGTTTCCGCCCTCGGCGAACGCGGCGCCGCCATCGAACTCCAGACCGTCCCCGGCATCAGCGCCTTCCTCGCCGCCGGCGGCAAACTCGGCGCCGTGCTCGGCCACGACTTCTGCTGCATCTCCCTCTCCGACCTCATGACGCCCTGGCGCACCATCGAGCGCCGGCTCGAGGCCGCCGCGCAAGGAGACTTCGTCACCACGCTCTACAACCCCCGCAGCCAGAAACGCACCTGGCAGCTCGAGCGCGCCCGCGAGCTCTTCCTGCGTCACCGCTCGCCGGACACTCCGGTCGCCCTCGTCCGCCACGTGACGCGACCCGAGGAACGCATCTTCCACGCCACGCTCGCAACCTGCCCCGCCGCCGAGGTCGACATGTTCACCGTCGTCGTCGTCGCCAACGCCGAGACATTCCGCTACCGCGACTTCCTCGTCACCCCGCGCGGATTCTCCTCGCGCAAACCCACCACCGGGCCCGCGATCCAGACGGAGAGCTTCCGCCAGATCGCCGAACGCCTCACCCGCACCGACCTCCCGCCCGCCGACCGCAGCGCCGTCGTGCGCTGCATCCACACCACCGCCGACTTCGAGTACGAACGCCTCTACCGCGCGCTGGGCGACCCGCTCCCGCGCTGGCACGACTACCTCGCGCACGGCGGCATGGTCGTCTCCGACGTCACGATGGTCCAGTCCGGCGTCTCCAAGGAATTCGTCCGCCGCTTCGGTCTGGAGGTCCACTGCTGCCTCAACGAGCCCGAGGCCGTCGAGCTCGCCAAGGCCGAGGGCATCACCCGCGCGCAGGCGGGCATGCGCCTGGCGATGGCGCGTTATCCCCGTGCGCTCTTCGCCGTCGGCAACGCTCCCACCGCCCTCAACGAGCTCTGCGACGGCCTCGCCGCCGACACGTTCCTTCCCGCCGGCATCGTCGCCGCCCCGGTCGGCTTCGTGAACGTCGTCGAGTCCAAGCTCCGGCTACGCCACCTCGGAACCGCCGTGCCGGCAGTCATCATCGAGGGCAACAAGGGCGGCAGCGGCGTCGCCGCCGCCATCATCAACGCCGCCTGCGCCTGGGAAGCACCGTCGGTCCTCGCCGCGCCCGTCTCATGAGCGACTTCGTTCCAGAGTTCACGGTCGTCGGCCTGCCAAACCGCGCCGACTTCCAGCCGCGCGGCACTGTCCGGCGCGCCCTGGATGCGCACACCGTCTTCTGCGGTGCCGAACGTCACCGCGAGATCGTGGCACGCTGGCTGCCGACCGGCCACCGCTGGCTGCCGTTTCACTGTTCGAGCACTCTGCTCGCCGAGGCGCGTACACTGGCGCAGCCGATCGTCGTCTTCGCCTCGGGCGATCCGCTCTTCTATGGCATCGCCGGCTCGCTGCGCCGGGCCGCGCCCGCCGCCCGCGTGCGCGTGCTGCCGTGGTTCAACAGCCTCCAGCTCCTCTGCCACCGGCTCGCGCTGCCTTACGAGGAGCTCGTCGCCACCTCAGTCCACGGCCGCGGCTGGACCGAGCTCGACGCCGCCCTCATCCGCGGCGAGCGCCTTATCGGAGTGTTGACCGATGCCGAACGCACACCCGCCGTCGTCGCCCGCCGGCTCCTGGACCACGGTTTCACGCAGTACACCGTCCACATCGGCGAGGCGCTCGAATCGCACGCCGAGCGCATCGTCTCGCTCACCGCCGAGCAGACCACGCGCGAACATTTCGATCCGCTCAACTGCCTCCTTCTCGCCGCGCCTGCCCGTCGACCCTCGGCCCTCGGCCTCGACGAGGCCGCCTTCGCCGGGCTGCCCGGCCGGCCCGACATGGTCACCAAGATGCCGGTGCGCCTCGCCACGCTCGCGCGGCTCGACCTCGCCGGCCGGCACTGCCTCTGGGACATCGGCTTCTGCACCGGCTCGGTCGCCATCGAGGCGCGTCGTCAGAATCCGCTTCTGCGCGTCGTCGCCTTCGAGAAGCGCCACGCGTGCGCCACGCTCCTCGAACGCAACGCCCGCACCTTCGGCGCTCCGGGCATCCAAGCGGTGATGGGCGACTTCTTCGAACAGCCGCTCGCCACGCTGCCCGCGCCCGACGCCGTCTTCGTCGGCGGGCACGGCGGCCGTCTGGCCGAACTGCTCGCGCGCGTCGACACCGTGCTCGCACCCAGCGGCCGCGTCGTGCTCAACGCCGTGCTGGACACCAGCCGCGCCGACTTCGAAGCCGCCGTAGCACGCCTCGGCTACCGCGCGCTGCCCCCGCTCCGCCTGCAAGTCGACGACCACAACCCCATCGCCGTGCTCGCCGCCGAGAAGCCGGCCGCGCCCGCTCCGGAGGTTCGCCCATGAAACTCGCCATCGTCGCCGGCACCGATGCCGCCATCGCCCTCGCGATCCGTCTCCTCGAAGCGGAGCCGGAGGCCGTGATCGTCTCAACCCGCGAGCACGCCGACCCGCGCGTGCGCCGGATCGCCAGCATCCGCGAATTCCTCGGCGAGTCTTTCGCGGCGTTCGACGCCTTCGCCTTCATCGGCGCCCTCGGCATCTGCGTGCGCAGCCTCGCGCCCCACTTGGTCGACAAGCGCACCGATCCCGCCGTCGTGAACCTCGACGAGGCCGGCCGCCACGTGCAGGCCGTTCTCTCCGGCCACCTCGGCGGAGCCAACGCCCTCGCCCGCCGCCTCGCCCACGCGCTCGGGGCCGAGCCGGTCATAACAACGGCCAGCGACGCGCAGGAGCTCTGGCCGCTGGATCTGCTTGGCCGTAGCCACGGCTGGACTCCTTCCGCGTCGCCGGACTTCAACGCCGTCATCGCGCGCTTCGTCAACCGCCGCCCGACCGCCCTTCTGCTCGAAGTGCGCGACCGCGGTACCGACTTCCTTGAGCGCACCAGGCCCGATCACGTCGCCATCTTCCAGCGCTACGAGGAGATCGACTTCTCACGCTTCGAGCTGCTGGTCGCCGTCACCTACCGGCATCTCGCGCCGCCCGTACCTTGCCTGCAACTCTGGGCGCGCGCGCTGTGCGTCGGAATCGGTTGCACGCGCGGGGCCCCCTCCGCCGCGCTCGCCACCTCGGCCGACAAACTCCTCGCCACTCACGACATTCCCGCCGCAGCCGTGCGCTGCGTCGCCTCGTCCAAGCTGAAGGCCGACGAACCCGCCCTGCGCGACTGGGCCGCGGCGCTCGGCGCCGCGTTCCTCACATTCGATGACGCCACGCTCGCCGCTCAGCCAATCACCACTCCTTCGGCCATCGTCCAGGAGAAGATCGGTCTGCCGGGAGTCGCCGAGGCCGCCGCACTCGCCGCTGCGGCCCGGGGGCCATTGCTCGTCCCGAAGCGGAAAGCCGCGCTGGACGGCGGGCACCATCACACCTTCGCAGTCGCACTCGACCGCCGTCTCCAACGCCGCGCGCAGATCGCCATCGTCGGCGCCGGTCCGGGCGATCCGGATCTGATCAGCGTGCGCGGTCGCCAGTTGTTGGAATCCGCCGACTTCGTCCTCTACGCCGGGAGTCTCGTGCCGGAAGCGCTCACCCGTTGCGCGAGACCCGGCGCAGAGGTACGAAGCTCGGCCGGCATGGACCTCGAACAGCAGATCGAGGCCATCGCCGAGCACTACACGCTGGGCCATCGGATCGTGCGCCTGCACACCGGCGACCCGTGTCTCTACGGCGCGATCCAGGAACAGATGGCCGAGTTCGACGCGCGCGGCTGGGACTACTTCGTCGTGCCGGGCATCTCCGCCTTCCAGGCCGCCGCCGCGCGCCTGCGCACCGAGTTCACGCTGCCCGAGGTCGTGCAGACGATCATCCTCACGCGCGGCGAGGGCACTACCCCCATGCCCGCACGCGAGAAGCTCGCCGACCTCGCCCGCCACCGCGCCACGCTCTGCGTCTATCTCAGTGTCGCCCTCGCCGACGACGTGCAGCGCCAGCTCCTCGAACACTATCCGCCGGAGACGCCGCTCGCTCTGCTCCACCGCGTGACGTGGCCCGACGAACGCGTCGTCACCGGTCGGCTCGTCGAACTCGCGACTCTCGTCCGCGAGCAGCAGTTCACACGAACCACTCTCATCGTTGTCAGTCCCGCGCTGGGCGCGCGCGGCGGGCGCTCTCACCTCTACGATCCGATCAAGGGTCACGGCTTCCGCGCGCCGCGAAAGGAGGCGAGCTGACATGCTCCTCGTCTTCGGCGGCACCACCGAGGGAAAGCGCGTCGCCACCGCACTCGCTGCGGCCGGCCGTCGTTTCATCTACTCGACGAAGCTCCCCGTCGTCATGCCCGGTCTGCCGGGCATGACGCTGCGCCACGGGCCGCTCACGGCCGAGGCTCTCACCGCGTTGTGCCGAACCGGGCGTATCCGCGGGATTGTAAACGCCAGCCACCCCTTCGCCGAGGTGCTGCACGCCACCGTCGCCGAGGTCGCTACGGTGCTCGGCCTGCCGGTTTGGCGTTTTGAACGCCATTATCCCGAGCGCGATCTTTCATCCCCTTGGCTGCGCTATGTGCCCGATTTTCCGGGGGCCATCGCCACGCTCGAGGAGCTCGGCCGCGAGCCGCTGCTGGCGTTCACGGGAGTGCAGACCATCGCCAAGCTCCGCCCGTGGTGGATGCGGCACCTCACCTTCTTCCAGATCCTCGACCTGCCGCACTCGTTCGCCCTGGCCCAGGCACAGGGCATCCCGCGGGAGCAGCTTTTCGCGCACGCGCCCGCCACCGAACCCGACGAGTTGGTGACCCGTGTCCACAAGCTTGGCATTCGTGTGCTGATCACGAAGGAGAGCGGCGAATCGGGATTTCAGTCCGTCAAGGAGCGCACTGCCACGATCACGCAGATCCCTCTGCTCGTCGTCGAGCGTCCGGCAATGCCGTCGAATTTCGTCCCCGTCCACGAGGAAGCCGAGCTGCTCGCCGCCGTCGGGCCGGAGGTGTCCGAATGAGCGCGATAACCGACCGGCCGACTCCGCCGTTGCGCACCGGTTTCACCACCGGCCTGTGCGCCACCGCCTGCACCCGCGCGGCGCTCCTGGCTTGGCTCAGCGGGCATCCGATACCCGTCGCCACCGTGCGTCTGCCCGACGGCGAACCGGTCGAGTTCGCCGTCGAAAGCTGCGAGATCGCCGCACGCGGCGCCGCCTGCACGGTGCGAAAGGACGGCGGCGACGATCCCGACGCGACGCACGGAGCCATCGTCGGTGCGCGCGTTTCCTGGCATCCGGAAAGCGGAGTCGAGTTCCGCGCCGGCGAAGGCGTCGGCACCGTCACACTCCCCGGGCTACCGCTCCTCGTCGGCGAGCCCGCCATCAATCCCGCGCCGCGACGCATGATCGAGGCCATTATCCTTGAGACACTCGCCGAGTTCGGCATGGGCGGCGGCGCCACCGTCGAGGTGTTCGTCCCCGGCGGCGCGGAGATCGCCGCACGCACGCTCAACCCGCGCCTGGGCATCGTAGGCGGCATCTCGATCATCGGCACGACCGGCCGCGTGCGTCCGTTTTCGACCGAGGCATACATCGCCTCCATCAACAGTGCGCTCGCCGTGGCCGCCGCCACCGGCTGCCCGCGTGCGGTGCTCAACTCCGGCGGACGCTCCGAAGCGATGCTGCGCGCGCAGTTCCCGGAGCTGCCCCCACAGGCGTTCGTCCAATACGGCAACTGGATCGGCGAGGCGCTCGCTCATCTGCGCACCACCGCGATCCCGTCCGCCACCATCGGGCTCATGCTCGGCAAGGCCGTGAAGCTCGCCGCAGGTCGACTCGACACCCACAGCCGCGAAGGGCTCTGGGACCGCAGCTTCGTCGCCGGGCTCGCCCGCGAGTGCGGCTACGCCGAGCTGCAAGTCGCCCGCATCGGGGGCCTCAGCCTCGCCCGCCAGCTCGCCGAGCTCTTCCCGTTTTCCGCCGACGAGCCGCTCTACCGCGCCATCGCCGCGCGCTGCCACGCCGTCTGCCAGCCGCTCGTCCCCGCCATTCCGCTCGAACTCCGCCTCCACACCGACACCTCCGGCTGGCTTGTCCACGACGCCGCCGGCACCCGCGCCGTCACCACACGCTAGTGATTCCGCCCCTTCTGCTCCGTCCGCTGCTCCCATGACCTCTATCGACCAAATCCGCGAACTCTTCCACCACATCGCCGGCATCCTCGTCTGGCCCGTGCTGCTCGGCCTCATCGGCCTGATCGCCGCCATGCTTGTCGCCCTCGGTGCCTTCGCCCGCGAGGCCTGGGACCGCCGCCGCGGCCACCGCGCCTCCCTCGACCACGACCGCCGTGCGCTCGACAAAGCCGCCGCCCACGAATCCGTCGACGCCCTGGAGCTGCGACTCGAACGCGTGCTCCAATCCTCCGAACGCCGCCGTTGGCGTTCGCTCGGCCGCCTACGCCTAGCCGTGCGCGTCGGTCCCTCGCTCGGCCTCATGGGCACCTTGATCCCGATGGCCAACGCACTCCAAGGCCTCGCCACCGGCAACCTCCCCGCGCTGGCCAGTAACATGGTTACCGCCTTCGCCGCCACCGTCATCGGCCTCACCGTCAGCGTCGTCGCCTACCTCGTCTCCGCCGCCCGCGAAACATGGGTACGAGCCGACACCGAGGAGCTCGCATTCCACGCCGAGCGGTTGATGCAGCGCCAGCCAGCCGCGAAGTCCGAGAACGTCGAGACGGAGGCCTGACCCATGCGTTTCGTCCGCCACCGCCGTCTCCCCGCCCACGGTCCCGTCCCCGGAGAGGACGAGGATCCTCTGGCCGGCATCGCCAACCTCTTCGACGTCTCCGTCGCCTTCATCGTCGCGCTGCTCATCGCACTCTTCGCCCTCTTCTCCGCCGGCACGATGCTCGACCCGAGTTCATCCGTCACGCTCGTGAAGCAGACCGCCGCAGGCGAGACCGAGATCATCACCAAGAAGGGCGCCGAGATCAAAGTGCAGAAGGTCACCGACAAGACCCTCTCCGGCCAGGGCACCCGCCTCGGCACCGCCTACCGCCTCGCCAACGGCCAAGTCGTCTACGTGCCCGAGGGCGACGCCACCCCCGCACCCTAACCCCGTGCCCAGCCCTCTTCCGCCAGTCCCACAGATCCAGTCACCCATGACAACTCCACTGCGGCTCGCAGCCGCCATCGTACTCCCACTCGTCGCAATTTCGACGGGCGCAGCCCAGCCCGCGCTCGCCGCCGACTCCGAAGTGATCGTGCTCGATCCATTCGACGTCACCGCCACACGCGAGAAGGCGCGCGTGGTCGACATCGCCGCCGCCACCGCGGCGCTCGACCGGCCCGCAATCCAGGCCACCGGAGCGGCCAACCCATTCGACGCCCTCCGCTTCGGCGAGGGTGTTCTCACCAACTCCATGGGCCCCGGAGGCCAAGCCTGGGGCGGCATGACCTCGAAGGCCATCATGCGCGGCTCGGAGCGCGGCACACTCGTCCTGCTCGACGGCGTGCCGATGAACGTGAACGGCTACTACAACCTCGAGGACGTGCCGCTCGACATCGTCTCCCGCATCGAGACGGTACGCGGCGCCTCCTCCGTGCTCTACGGCAGCGAGGCCGTGGGCGGCGTCATCAACATCATCACCGACGACAGCACCCGCAACGGCGTCTCCGTCCGCGCCGGCAGCGACGACTACCAGAGCTACTCGGTCTCCGCCCATGTCGATTGGACGCTCGAAGGCACACCCGGCAGCCTCGGCGTGATCGGCAGCTACCAGAACCAGGGCGAGACCACGGGGCTCTCCTCCACCGGCAACGGCTTCGGCGGCGGCATCAAGCGCAGCGTCCGCTGGGCGCTCAACCAGGGCGGCTGGCGCCTCTGGCACCAGCACGTGGAAAACGACTACGCCTACTGGAAATACACCGACCTCGTCGACTGGGCACGCACCTCCGTCACCCAGAAATCCGACTACGAGGACGTCAAGGACCACGTGCGCCTCTCCGGCTCCGGCGAGCACTGGCGCGCGAACGCCTACGTCAACCTCCAGCAGCGCGACTACCTGCGCACCTCCAAGGCCAACACCAAACCCACGCTCGACCGCGACGAGGACTACCTCGCCAGCACCTACGGCGCCGACGCCCAGTACCATTTCGACCTCGACTGGTTCGAGCTGCTCGCCGGTGGCACCTACGAGCACGAACGCTACGACAACGAGAACAAGATGAACGGCGGCCACGACGTGGCCGACCGCGACAGCGCCTCGGTCTTCGTCCGTGCCCAGCGCACCTTCGCCGACACTTGGATACTCAGCGCCGGAGCCCGCGAGAGCTATGTCTCCAGCGGCGACCTCAACGCCTTCACCCCGCAGGTTCAGCTCGTCAAGAAGCTCACCGGGCGTTTCAGCGCCTACGCCAACGTCGGCCGCTCGTTCAACATGCCCTCGCTCAAGCAGCTCTACGACGAGTCCGGCATCTTCACCGGCGGCAACGCAAACCTTCAGCCCGAGCACGGCTGGAACTACGAGACCGGCCTGAAGTGGGAGGGAGAGACCAGTCTCGCGCGCCTCTCCGTCTTCCACATGGACTTCGAGTCGATCAGCTACGTCTACGTCGCCGCCGAGGATCGCAACTACCCGCAGAACCTCCCGTTCCAGAATACCGGCGTCGAGCTCTCCTGGCGCCAGAAGTTCGGCAGCGACTGGGCGGTCGACACCGGTCTCTCCTACGGCAACCCCGAGGAGCAGAAGACCGCCGGTGTCTGGAGTCAGAAGTACGGCCGCTGGCAGGCCAACACCATGCTGCGCTGGCAGCACAAGATCTGGTCCGCCTCCTTCGGCCTCTCCTACCTCGGCGACCGCCCCTACTGGCGCGACCAGTATCTGAGCACATTCCGCGCGGCCGTCGATCTCGGCCGCTTCGGCAAGGTGAGCGTCTCCGTGGATAACGTCTTCAACCGCCGCGACGTCACCACCCACACCGCCAGCGCCTACTACGCCACCCCGCGCGCCGTGCGCGTGGGCTTCGAGAAGTACTTCTAGCCCGCACCACGCCATGCCACGCCCCCTCCGCGCCTTCTTCATCGCCGGTCTCGCGCTCCCGCTCGCACTTCTCGCCGCCGCGCCCGCCCCGGTCTCGGTCTGCCTGATGCCGAGCGACTCGCTTTCCCCGGCCGCGGTCGGAGCTGTGGAGTCCTTGCGCACCGACCCGGCCCTGTCCGGCGTCGAGATCTCGGTCGTCCCCGAACTCGGCCAGAGCGAATCCGACATCGCCCGCCTCCGGGCCGCCGACCTCGCGGTCGTCTACGTGCGCGGCAAGGAGCGGGCAATCGCTCTCGCCCCGCATGCCGCCGCGATCCGCGCGCACGGCGGTACCGCCTACATGGTGTGCCCGGTGTTCGACGACGACCTCGCGCGCGCCGGCTTCACGTACGACAAGGAGCTCGCCGCCTACTTCGAGGCCGGCGGGCGCGACAACCTCGTCCGGATGCTTCGCGCCCTGCTCTCCCGCGGCGCGCGTCCGGGCCTCGCCTACGAACCGCCCGTTCCGCTCCCCGAGATCGGCTTCTACGAATTGCGCAGCGCTCGCGTCTTCGCCGAGTACGACGACTACCGCGCCGCCTACCTGCGAGATCGCCCCGAGTGGCGCGACCGCCCGTGGGTCGGCATCCATCTGCCGCGCGCCCACATCGAGTCCGGTGCCACCGGCGTGATCGAGTCCCTCGCCGCCTCGCTGGAGCGGCGTGGCCTCAACGTCCTCCTCGCCTACACCCCTTCGCAGGAACGCGCCCTGCGCCGCGCATTTCTCGCTGCCGACGGCTCGCCTCGCGTCGAGGCGTTGGCCTCGTTCTCCCTCAAGATGGGCTTCGCGCCCGAGATGGTCGTCCCCGCGCTCGCCGCGCTCGGCGCCCCCGTCCTCAACGGCATCGGTCTCGGTGCCCAGAGCCGCGCCGAATGGGAAGCATCGCCCACCGGCATCGCTATTCTCGAACGCTCCTGGCAGGTCGGCGGCCCCGAACTCGCCGGCGCCGTCGCACCCACCGTCGTCGCCGCCAAGGAGCGCGTCGCAGCCGGCTTCGCCGGTGCCTCCTATGTCGTCCAGGTGCCCATCCCCGAGCGCATCGAGCGCCTCGCCGATCGCGTCGCCGGCTTCGTGCGCCTCCGTCACGCCGCCCCGGCCGAGCGCCGCGTCGCCGTCATTTACTACAACTACCCTCCCGGCCGCGAAAACGTCGGCGCCTCCTACCTCAACGTCCTCCCCGGCTCCCTCTGGCAGATTCTCGGCCGCCTCCGTGCCGACGGCTACGCCCCCTCCGGCGCGCCCGACTCGCCCGAGTCGCTCTTCGCCGCCGTGCGCGACTACGGCTCCAACGCCCGCGCCAACGATGCCGCCGATCTCGACCGCCTCGTGCGCGGCGGCCATGCCGTCCTCTGGCCCGTCGCGGCGTACCGGAAGCATTTCGACAGCCTGCCCGTCGAGCTGCGCGACTCCATCGTCGCCAAGTGGGGCGAGCCCGAGACCTCCCGCACGATGGTCTGGCGCGACAACGAGGGTCGGCCGTTCTTCGTCTTCCCCGTCCACCGCTGGGGCAACGTGCTCTTCGCACCGCAGCCCACCCGCGGCTGGGAGGAGGACGTCGCCGCCTCCTACCACGACCTCAAGCTGCCGCTGCACCACCAGTACCTCGCGTTCTACCTCTGGCTCCAGCACGAGTTCGCCGCCGATGCGATGGTCCACGTCGGCCGTCACGCCACCCACGAATGGCAGTCGGGCAAGGAGGTCGGGTTCACCGCCGCCGATCCGGGCGAGGTGCTCGTGGGCGCCGTGCCGCAACTGTACTTGTACATCGTCGACGGCATCGGCGAAGGCCTGCAGGCCAAGCGCCGCGGCATGGCCACCATCATCGACCACCTCACCCCGCCGCTCGACAAGGCCAGCCTCAACCCCGAGATACGCGAACTCATGAGCCGCATCGGCGACTTCCGCGTCGCCCGCGAGAAGGGTTCCGTCGTCGGCGACGAGACCCGTCGCGAAATCGCGAAGCGCGCCGCCAAGGCCGGCGTCTTCACCGACCTCGGCATCGCCCTCGCCCCCGACCGGCTCCTCGACGACCGCCAGCTTGAGGAGATCGAGGACCACCTCACCAAGATCGGAGAGAAGCTCACCCCCTTCGGCATGCACACCTTCGGCGTCTCGCCCAACGAGAAGGCCCGCCGCGCCACCGCCGATGCGATACTCGCGGTCGAGACCGACCTCGCCCCGGACGAGCGCGCCAGTCGCCACGCCGATCTCATGCACCGCATCGAGATCTCCGGCCGCGCCGAGCTCGATGCCCTCTCCGCCGGCCTCGCCGGCCGCTACATCCCCGCCGGTCCGGGCAACGACCCCGTGCGCGCGCCCGACTCGCTCCCCACCGGCCGCAACTTCTACGGCTTCGATCCCACCCGCCTGCCCACCCCGGCCAGCTACGCCACCGGCGTCAAGCTCGCCAACGGCACCGTCGAAACCTACCGAACCAAACACGGCGCCTATCCCGAACGGCTCGTCTACACGCTCTGGAGCACCGAGACCAACCGCCACGAGGGCGTGATGGAGGCCCAGGTGCTCTCCCTCCTCGGCGTGCGCCCGGTCTGGAACGCCCGGGGCCGTGTCGACGGCGTCGCCCTAATCCCCCGCGAGGAACTCGGCCGCCCGCGCGTCGACGTCACCGTCGCCCCGTCCGGACTCTATCGCGACGCATTCCCGGCGCTCATGCACCTCATCGACCGGGCCGTCGACCTCGCAAAGAAATCGCCCGAGGCGGACAACCCCATCGCCCGCCACGTCGCCGAGACCAGAGCCTCGCTGGTCGAGCGCGGTGTCGAGCCGGCGCTGGCCGAACGTCTCGCCGGCGTGCGTCTCTTCAGTTCTCCGCCCGGCGCCTACGGCGTCGGCCTCGAACGCGTCATCACGGCCGACAAGACCTGGTCGCAGGAGAAACAGGTCGCCGACGTCTACTTCAACCGGGTCGGCAACCTTTTCGGCCAGGGGTTCTGGGGCGAATCGCCACGCGAGGGGCCGCAGGGTCCCGTGCTCGCGCAGGACGTCTTCAAGCTTGCGCTCAAAGGCGCGCAGGGAGTCGTCCACAGCCGTTCCAGCAACGTCTACGGCGCCATCGATATCGACGATGTCTACCAGCACCTCGGCGGCGCCGCGATGGCCGTCCGCCAGGTCAATGGCACCACGCCCGAGGCCCTCATCTCCGACCTCTCCGACCCGCGTGCCGCCGAGACCGTCACTCTCGAACGCTACATGGGGCGCGAGTTGCGTGCCCGATATCTGAATCCGAAGTGGATCAAGGCCATGCTCGACGAGGGCTACGCCGGCTCGCGCTTCCTCATGCGCATGACCGACAACCTCTGGGGCTGGCAGGTCACCGTGCCCGAGGCCGTCGACGGCGCCAAGTGGCAGGAGCTCTACGAGGTTTACGTGCAGGACCGCTACCAGCTCGACATCCGCAAAAAGTTCGAGGCCTCCGGCAACCTCCGCGCGTATCAGGCGATGGTCGACCGCATGCTCGTCGCCGTCGACAAAGGCTACTGGAAGGCCGCCCCCGAAACGATCCAAGGCCTCCGCGAAGCCTCCGTTGCAGCCTCGCAGGAGATCGCCGCCGAGGAGGCCGTCGAAAAGGTGGCGCTCGCCAAGCTGCCTCTGCCCGACACCGCCAAACTTCTCGCCCCAGCTCCGGCCGTCGCCCTTGTTCCAGTACCCGCTACCGCCGCAGCCCAGGCCGCACCGGCCCCGCAGGCGGCGCCGAAACCTTCCGCGCCGCCGCCAGCTGCCGCGAAGACTTCGCCCGCCGCGACCAAGCCGCCGCCAGTTGCGAAACCTGCCGCCGAACCGGCCAATCCCAAGTCCGCAAACCAACCCGCACAGGTGCAGGGCAAAGTCCTCGAAGAGGTCGCACCCAAGACCAAACAACCAGCCGCCGGCGCCACCGCCGCTCATATCGCCCTCGGCACGCTCGCCGGGCTCGCCGCCGTCCTCGCGCTCATCGCCTTCGGCTGGTGGCGCCAAGGCCGCAATTCCGCCGCATGAAGGCCGACCGCAAGACCACACATGGGCTCGTCCTCGTCCACACCGGCGAGGGCAAGGGCAAGACCACCGCCGCTTTCGGCATGGTCCTGCGTGCGCTCGCCCACGGCCAGCGCGTCGCCGTCGTGCAGTTCGTCAAGAGCGACGACGATCCCGCCGAGCGGCGCGCGCTCGTCCATTGGGCCGACCGGCTCGCGTACCACGTCTGCGGCGACGGCTTCACCTGGAAGAAGAACGAAGGTCCGTCCCACGCCGAACTCGCCCGCGCCGGCTGGGATGTTGCACTACAGCACCTCGCCGATCCGGCCGTGCAGCTCGTCGTCCTCGACGAGATCAACATCGCCCTCTCGCTCGGCTTCCTGCCCGTAGCCGACGTGCTCGCCGGCCTCGAGCTCCGCCCGCCCTGCACCCACGTCGTGCTCACCGGTCGCGACGCCCCGCCCGAACTCCTCGAACGCGCCGACCTCGTCACCGAAATGCGCGCCGTGAAACACCCGTACCGCACCCAACACATCCCGGCCCAGCCAGGCCTGGAGTTTTGAACACAATGTTACCCGTTTCAAAACACACGCCACAGCACCGCGTATGTCGCGCGCGCCACCGGAAGCCATGTAGGGCCGCAGCTTGCCTGCGTGCCGTCTGCGCTGGGAACGGCACGGACGCGAGGTCCGGCCCCTCGTATCGCGGCACCAAGCATTCCTCCGTGCCCTCCTCCCTCTCTGTGCCCTCTGTGACGTGCCTGGAATTCCGTTCCTAACGCTCTCGCCATGTCGCAACCGTCCATCCCCACGCTCGTCGTCGCCGGCACGTCCTCCGGCGTCGGCAAGACGACCGTCGTCACCGGCCTGCTCGCCGCGCTGCGCCGGCGTGGGCTCGTCGTGCAGCCGTTCAAGTGCGGGCCCGACTACCTCGACCCGACCCACCACACTCGCGCCGCCGGCCGCCCCTGCCGCAACCTCGACTCGTGGATGCTCGCCGACGAACAAGTCGTCGCCACCTTCCAACGCGCCTGCACCGATGCGGACCTCGCCGTGGTCGAGGGCGTGATGGGCCTCTTCGACGGCAGCGACTACGACGGAGATCGCGCCGCCGCCGCCCAGATCGCGAAACTGCTCGGTGCGCCCGTGCTGCTCGTGCTCGACATCTCCGGTGCCGCCCGCAGCGCCGCCGCCACGGCCCAGGGTTTCGCACAATTCGACCCCGTGTTGCGCGTCGGCGCCTTCGTCCTCAACCGCGCCGGCTCCGAGAACCACGCCCGCGGCTGCTCCCGCGCCATCGAAGCCGCCACGAAACTTCCCGTGCTCGGCTGGCTCCAGAAACAGGACTCATTACGCGCGCCCGAGCGCCACCTCGGCCTCGTGCCCGCTGGCGACACCCTCGCCGAGCTCCAGCGCCTCGAAATCCTCGCCGACACCGTCGAGCGCCAGTTCGACCTTGAGGCCATCCTCGCAATCGCCCGTACCGCCACAACGCCAAGCGGTCCGCCGGCAAGCGGCGCCCTTACCACAAGCGTGGCGCAGGCGTCCCTGCCTGCGTCCCCCGATTTCGCCGATTCGGCCGCCCCCAGCTCACACTCCGCGCCACCCTCCGGCCTCCGTTCTTCGCCCTCCGTCATCACTCCTCCGTCCTCCGCCCCCTCCGCCATTCCGCAATCCGCATTCCGCAATCCGCATTCGTCCGCATCCGCCCTCCGCCCTCCGTCCTCTGCCGTCAGTCCTCCGTCCTCTGCCGTCCGTCCGACCCTCGCCGTCGCGCGCGACGAGGCGTTCTGCTTCTACTATCCGGATAACCTCGACCTGCTCGTCGAGGCCGGCGCGCAGCTCGCGTTCTTCAGTCCGATCCGCGGCGAGGCCCCGCCTCCAGACGCTGCCGGCGTGTATCTGGGCGGTGGTTATCCGGAACTGCACGCCGAGGCGCTCTCGGCCAACGCGGGCTTCCGCGAGGCCCTCCGCGCCCTGCATGCGCGCGGTGCGCCGCTCTTCGCCGAGTGCGGCGGATTCATGGCGCTCACCGAAGAACTCGTCGATCTGGCCGGCAAACGCTGGCCCATGTCCGGCCTCATTCCCGGCGCCGCCCGCATGGCCGACAAGCTCGCCGCACTCGGCTACCGCCACGCCACCGCGCTCGCCGACAACCTGCTCGTCCCCGCCGGCACCACGCTGCGCGGCCATGAGTTCCACTACAGCACGTGGGACGCACCCGACCGCGTGCTCGCCCACGCCGCCTGGCGCCTGCGCGGAGTTCGCGACGATTCGCCGGAGCAGTACGCCGGTTACGCCGAGCGAGGCCTGCTCGCCAGCTACCTACACCTCCCCTTCGCCCAGAACCCCGCGCTCGCCGCCCGCCTGGTCGAGCGCCTGCGCGTTGCCGTTTCCGCATAACGCAAACCCAACCTCACCCACTATGCACATCATGGAAGGATACCTCCCCGTCGGCCACGCGGTCGGCTGGGGTCTCGCCTCCGCGCCGTTCCTGGCGTGGGGCATTCGCAACCTCACCAAGCAACTACGCGAGCAGCCCGAGTCCCGCCTCGTGCTCGGCGCGAGTGGCGGCTTCGCCTTCGTGCTCTCGGCGCTGAAGATCCCCTCGGTCACCGGCAGCTGCTCGCACCCGACCGGCATCGGTCTCGGCGCCATCCTCTTCGGCCCCGCGACCATGTGCGTGCTCGGCTTCGTCGTGCTGCTCTTCCAGGCGCTCCTGCTCGCGCACGGAGGGCTCACCACCCTCGGCGCCAACACGTTCTCGATGGCCATCGTCGGCAGCTTCGTCGCCTACGGACTGTTCCACGGTGCGCGGGCTGTGAAGTTGCCGTTCAACGTCGCCGTCTTCCTCGCTGCCGCGCTGGGCGACCTCGCGACCTACATCACCACCTCGATCCAGCTCGCGCTGGCGTTCCCCGATCCCGTCGGCGGCTTCTCCGCCTCGGCTGCGAAGTTCCTCGGCATCTTCGCCGTCACCCAGATCCCGCTGGCGATCAGCGAGGGGCTGCTGACCGTCCTCGTGCTCAACCTCCTGCGTAGCCATGCCAGCGAACAGATCACGGCACTCGTACCGACGCTGAAAGGAGCCGCCAAATGAAACGCCAAAACTGGCTCCTGCTCCTCGGCGTGATCGTGCTCGCACTGATTCCGCTGCTCACCATCAAGCCCGCCCACGAGGGCGACGAGATCTTCCTCGGGGCCGACGACAAGGCCGGAAAGGCCATTACCGAGATCCGCCCCGACTACGAGCCGTGGTTCGCCCCGTTCTGGGAGCCGCCCAGCGGCGAGATCGCCAGCCTGCTCTTCGGCCTGCAGGCCGCGCTCGGCGCCGGCGCCGTTGCCTACTGCCTCGGCTACTACCGCGGTCGGCGGAGCTCCGCCAAGGAGACGAATGCTGCGGCAAGTTGACACCTCCGCCTGCACCAACCGCTGGCGTCATCACAGCGAGGCCGTCGCCGTCTTTTGCGGCGGTCTGATGCTCTGCGCCCTGCTCGCCCCGCCGTTGCGCGCCGCCCCGGCGGTGGCGGGCGTCGCGGCGGGCGCCACCCTGGCCGGCGCCCGCGTCCCGCCGCGCGACTACCTGCGCGCACTGCTCGTTCCCGTCTTCTTCATCGCCACCAGCGCCGCCGCGCTGAGCATATCCGTAACCTGGACCGACGGGCTCCGCCTCGCCTACAGCGCCGTCGGCGCGCGCACCGCGCTCGAGGCCGGTCTGCGCGCCTTCGGCTGCATCGCCGTCACCATGCTCTTCGCCTTCACCGTGCCGTTCGCACAGTGGCTGACGCTGCTGCGGCGTCTCCATGCCCCCGAGGCACTGCTCGACCTCATCCTCGTCACCTACCGCACGATCTTCCTGCTCGACGAGGGCCTCGCCTCCATCGTCCGCGCCCAGACCGGCCGGCTAGGCTACCGCGACGTCCGTCGCGCCCACCGGTCCGTCTCGCTCGCCGCCGGCGCGCTCTTTCTCCGTTCGCTCAATCAGGCGCGCCGCCTCGAACGCGGGCTGGCCGCACGCAACTACTCCGGCCGCCTCACCGTGCTGCTGCCGCCCTCCCGCACCCGCGCGCGCCATCTCGCACTCGCCCTCGCCGTGCCCGCGCTCGTCGCCGCACTCGCTATTCTCCCCACACCATGACGCCCCTGCTCGAACTGCGTCGGCTCCACTACGTCTATCCGTCCGCCGGTTCGGCGGCGCGCCCTCCGGCGCTGGCGGACATCTCGCTCGCCATCGCTCCCGGCGCGCGCTTCGCCCTGCTGGGCTCCAACGGCGCGGGCAAGTCCACCCTGCTCTGGCATTGCAACGGCACCCTGAGCCCGACCTCCGGCGACATCCTGCTTTCCGGTAATCTCATCCACCACTCCCGCTCCGAACTCACCGAACTGCGACGCCGCGTGGCGCTCGTCGCCCAGGAACCCGACGACCAGCTCTTCGCCGGCACGGTGCGGCAGGATGTATCCTTTGGGCCGATGAACCTCGGCCTGCCCGAAGCCGAGGTGCGCGCCCGCGTCGACGAAGCCCTCGTCGCGCTCGACCTCATCGCCCTCGCCGATCTGCCGCCGCACCAGCTCAGCCACGGCCAACGCAAGCGCGCCGCCCTCGCCGGCGCGCTCGCGATGCGCCCCCAGCTGCTCGCGCTCGACGAGCCCACCGCCGGCCTCGACCCACGCGGCATCGACGCGCTCCACCGCCAGCTCGATACGCTCCACGCGCAGGGACTCGCCATCGTGCTCACCACCCACGACATCGACTTTGCCCACCGCTGGGCCTCCGAGGTCGTCGTGATGGACGCCGGCCGCATCGCCGCCCGCGGTCCCGCCAGCGAGATCTTCGCCGAAGCCGAGCTGCTTCGCCGCGTCGGCCTCCGACAACCCTACGCACTCGAAGAGCGCTCTTCGGCCAATGCACACACAGGCGGATCACTGCAATCGCACGCACCGGCATGCAACCCAAGCGCATCGCCCAGCGACCCAGCATAACACATTGTTCCAATGTTGGGACTCGTCGCGGCACAGGCACGCGTCAGCCTCGCCGCCAACTCCGCCGTCCATGCCGAAAAAGCCACGTAAGGAATTCGCCACGCGCTTCAGCGCCTCGCTCCCGCCGCAGCTCATGCGCCAGCTCGACGCCATGGTCCATGCCAAGGGCTACGACAACCGCTCGCTCGCCATCGCCGACATGATCCGCGCCCAGCTCGTCGAGCACGCCACGCAGCAGAGCGACTCGGCCGAGATCGCCGGCAGCATCACGCTCGTCTACGACCACCACAGCCACGGACTCCAGCACCTGCTCAACGACGTCCAGCACGACCACGGCGAGCACATCATCTCCACGCTCCACTGCCACCTCGACCACGACAACTGCCTCGAGATCATCGCCGTTCGCGGCCCCGCCGGCACGATCCGCCGGATCGCCGACGAGCTCATCGGCGCGCGCGGCGTGAAGCACGGCAAGCTCGCCATCACCAGCACCGGCCGCGACCTGCCGGCCTGAGGAATGCCGCGTCCTCAGTTGTAGGAGCCTGCTTGCAGGCGACCTGAGCTTCGTGAACCCCAGCGACTAGCCTCGTGGCGCCGCGCCGCAGCAGCGCCCCGCTTCGTTCCGCCCGAGGGCCCACCCCTCGCCACCCGCAAAACGAAGCATTTTCATACTATTGGTATTACGTTTGTTTTCTTCGTATTATCAGTGCTTGAGTCGATTCCCCCGCATGAGAACGCTCCACCTTCCCGTCCTGCTCCTCATCCCGGCCGCCGCGCTCGCGCAGTCGCCCGCCGCCTCCGACGAGGTCGTGAAACTCGATCCCTTCCCCGTCGTCGAGAGCCCGATCGTCGCCGCCACCGCCGTCGACTCCCTCGGCAGCAAGGTCACCACCATCTCCGCCGCCCAGCTCGCGACGCTCAACGCCACCGATCTCCAGTCCGCCCTGCGCGAGACGCCCGGCGTGATCGTCACCCACCACAACGTCATCGGCAGCTTCGGCGGCGGCGAGGGCGGCGGCGTCTTCATCCGCGGCATGGGCACCGCCCGCCCGGGCGCCGAGATCCAGCTCTCCATCGACGGCATCCCCAGCTACAACAGCGTCTGGACGCACCCGATACTCGACATGCTCAGCGTCGACATCGCGCGCGACATCTCCGTCTACAAGGGCGCCCAGCCCGTCCTCTACGGCAACATGGCCTTCGCCGTCGTCGACCTCGACCCGAAGTCCCAGGAACAGCCCGGCTCCTCCGGCCGCCTCGCCCTCACCGCCGGCTCCTTCGGCACCTGGTCCGCCCTCGCCGAGGGCGGCACCCGCACCGGCGACCTCGACGCCTACGCGCTCGTCAGCACCCGCGAGTCCGACGGCGACCGCGACAACTCCGACGGTCGCCTCCGCTCCTACTACGCGCGCCTCGGCTGGACCTTCTCCCCGCACTGGAACGCCCACGTCATCTACAACCGCACCGACAACTACGCCGACGATCCCGGCCCCGACGCCGCCCTCGTCCCCGCCGCGCTGCTCTACGCCAACGGCCGTTTCGCCGACGAGAACGACCTCCTCGTCGCCACCGTCGCCAACCAGTACGATTCGGCCGAGGGCTACGTGAAGCCCTACTACTCCAGCGGCACGATGAACTGGACCGGCCAGTACAACAGCACCACCAAGCGCAACACCGACGACACCATCACCGACTACGCCAACTACGGCGTGAAGGCCCGCGAGACCGTGCGCCCCTGGACCGGCGCCGAGCTGCTCGGTGGCTTCGACCTCGACTTCATCACCGGCAAGTACCGCACCGTCACCAACGGCGTCTCCGCCGCCTTCCCGCGCAAGTTCGCCCGCCTCGTCCAGCCCTACGCCTCCTTCGCCCAGCTCTGGGAACTCGGCTCCGGCTGGTCCGTGAAACCCTCCGTCGGCGCGCGCTGGTTCGACCACAACCTCTTCGCCGACGAGTTCGCCCCGCAGGCCGGCCTCGTCGTCGACGGCGCCGGGTTCGAGTTCCACACCTCCGCCGCGCGCGGCGTGAACTATCCCGGCTTCTACGTCATGGCCTATCCTCCGGGCAACAACCTGTACCGGGATCTCGAGGCCGAGAAGGTCGACCATTTCGAGGCGGGCGTCAGCCGCCGCTTCGGCTCCCTCGTGAAGGCGGAGTTCACCTACTTCCGCGACCGCGGCACCGACCGCATCGTCACCTCCTTCCCGCCATACCCGGCCGTGTGGAAGAACATCGCCCGCTACCGCACCGAGGGCGCCGAGGCCGCCGTCACCATTACTCCGGCACGCGATTTCTCCGTCTTCGGCGGCGTCACCGTGATGAACACCACGCCCGACGATCTGCCCTACGCGCCCGAGTGGTCCGCCAGCGCCGGCTTCAACTGGCGCTTCGCGCAAAAATTCCGCCTGAGCGTCGACGGCCAGTACGTCGGCTCGCGCTACGTCACCTCGCGCGCCCGCACCATCAACGCCCTCAACACCGTCGAGCTCGACACCTACGTGCTCCTCAACGCCCGTCTCGCCTACGAGTTCTCGCTCCCCGAATGGAAGCTCGCCGGCGAATGCTTCGTGGCCGGCGAGAACCTCGGCGACACCGACTACGAACAACGCTACGGCTACCCGATGCCCGGCATCAACGGCACCGTCGGCATCAGCCTGAAGTTCTGAGCCACAAACAAGGTGGACCGCGTTGCCCTCAACGCGGTCGCCGACACGAGCCGGCTCTCACTCGCCGATCATACCCATGCTCCCGCTCCTCCGCCCCGCCGCCGCTCTGCTCTTCACCGCACTCGCGCTTCTCACGCCGTTCGCCCACGCCGCTGAGCGCCCCATCGTCGTCACCACGACCTCCGTGCTCGGCGCAGCGGCGCAAGCGGTCGGCGGCGACAGCGTGACAGTCGAGACGATCCTGCCGCCGGGCAGTTGCCCCGGCCACTTCGACCTCGAACCCGCGCAGGTCCGCCGCCTGCTCGCGGCCACCGCGTTCTTCCGCCACGAGTTCCAGGGCTTCCTCGACGAGCGCCTGCTCGCCAACGGCGTCGCGCCCGACCGCATCGCCATCCTGCCAGCTCCGGGCGGACTTTGCGTTCCGAGTACATTCGTAGCTCTCGGCCGCGCCGCCGCCAAGGAGCTCGCCGCTCGCCTGCCCGGCGAGGCCGAGGCGATGCTCGCCCGTGCCGATGCACTTGCCCGCACGGCCCAGTTGCGAGGTGAAACGCTCTATGCCCGCGCCGCTCGCCTGCGCGGCAAACCCGTCGCCGCCGCACAGCATCAGGCCGCGTTCCTCCGCTGGCTCGGGCTCGAAGTGCGTTGCGTGCTCCCCGGCAGCGACGACCCGGCGCCGAGCGTCGTCTCCCGCTCGCTCGACGCGATCCGCGCCACCGGCGCCGTCGCCGTCGTGGGCAACGTCCCCAGCGGCCGGCGACTGCCGGCCGCGCTAGCCGAGGCCGCGGGCCTGCCGCTGGTGATGTTCGACAACTTCCCGTCCTCATGCGCCCCGGCCGACTACTGGGCCATGCTCGACCGAAACCTCGACGCCCTGCTCGGCGCCCTGCCCGAGTGAACCCCGCCGCGCCCAACCTCGTCGAACTCGCCAGCGTCTCCGTCCGCCACTCCGGCCGGGCGCTGCTCGACGACGTCTCGCTCGCGCTCCCCGCCGGCAGTTTCACCGCCATCCTCGGCCCCAACGGCGCCGGCAAGACCACCCTGCTCCGCGTGCTCGACGGCGAGCTCGCGCCCACCGCCGGCACGCGCCGTATCCTCGGCTCCGATCCGGCCGCGCTCGACTGGCGCGCCGCCGCCGCGTGGCGCCGCCGCATCGGCGTGATGCCCCAGCTCGCCAACCACTCCTCGCCCGTGCCGCTCTCGATGCGCGAGGTCGTCGCCATCGCCCGCGTCGCCCAGCCCGCGCCCGACGACTCCGCCCGCTGCGCGCGCTGGATCGAGCGGCTCGGCCTCGCCGCGCTCGCTGACCGCCCCTTCGGCCGGCTCTCCGGCGGCGAGCAACGCCGCACCCACCTCGCCCGCGTCTTCGCCCAGGAACCGGAGCTCGTGCTCCTCGACGAACCGGCCGGCCACCTCGACTTTCCCGCGCAGGAATCGCTCGTTCGCCTGCTTCAGGAACTCTGGCGCGAGACCGGCGCCACCATCGTGCTCGTGACCCACGATCTCCGCCACCTGCCGCCCGGCCTCTCGCACGTCGTGCTCCTGCGCGAGGGCCGTATCGTGAAGCAGGGCTCGCCGGAAGATACGCTCACCGCCGAGGCGCTCGGCGAAACCTTCGGTCAGCCGGTCGCGGTGGATCGTCACCGCGGACGCTGGACCGCCACGGCGGAGGTGGGCGATGAATGAACTCGAGCTGAAATGGTGGCTCGCGGCGCTCGCCGGCGGCGCGGGCTGCGGGCTCGCGGGCTTCTTCCTGCTCGCGCTCCAGGTGCCGTTTCTCGCCGTCTGCCTCGCCCACGCGGCGCTCGCGGGCGCCGTGCTCGGGCTCGCGGTCGGCTGGTCGCCGCCGGCCTGCGCGTTCGCGGGCGCGTTGCTCGCCGCCGCGCTGCTCGGCCCGCTCGCCGACCGCTCGCGCCTCTCGCGCGAGGCGATGTCGGGCGTGCTGTTCTCACTCTCGCTCGGGCTGGCCTTCCTCGGCATCGGGATCATGGCGACACACCGCGGCGAGGCGCTCGGGCTGATGTGGGGCAACCTGCTCCTGTTGCGCTGGGGCGATGTCGCCGCACTGGACGCCGTCGCGCTCGTGGGCGCGTTCGCCGCGTGGCGCTGGCTCCCGCAGTTGCGCGCCGTGCTCTTCGACCGCCGCATCGCGCGCGCGAGCGGGTTGCCGGCCGCGGCCTTCACCTACGCGCTGCTCGCGTGGAGCGGGCTCGCCGTCGCCGTGAACCTCCAGGCCGTCGGCGGGCTCATGCTCTACAGCCTGCTGATCAACCCCGCCGCCGCCGCGCGCCAGCTCAGCGAACGCTTCGTGCCCGCGCTGCTGCTCTCCGTCGCGCTCTCAGTCGCCAGCGCCATCGGCGGGCTCGGCCTCGCCATCGTCTGCGAATGGCCGGCGGGCGCGAGCATCGTGCTCGTCTCCAGTATCATCTTCGCCGGCGCCACCGCCGTGAAACTCCGCCGCTCTCCGTTCTGATCCAGCCCTGTAGGAGCCTGCTTGCAGGCGATCCAAAATCCTCGCCATGTCCTCCGACTCCACCTTCCGCCCGCTACCGCGCCCCGCCTCCGTCCTCGCCCCTGTCGTCCCCGCGCCTGCTGGCCTGAACAAGGGCGAGCTCTTCGACCACATCGCGCGCGAGCACGACGGTTTCGCCTTCACCCCCGAGGACGCCCCGAAACTCGCCGCCCTCCGCGGCCGCCTCGGGGACATCCGTGGCCAGCACCTCGTCGAGCCCGGCTGCGGCTCCGGCCACCTCACCGCGCAACTCGCCGACTGGGTCGGCCCGCTCGGCCAGGTGACCGCCTTCGACCCCAGTGCCGGCATGATCGAGCGTACCCGCGCCCGCACCGCGGCCCTCGCGCAGGTCACCACCCACCAAGCGACGCTCGAGACGCTCGACCTGCCCGCCGCCGCGTTCGACGCCGTCGTCTGCTTCCGCGTGTGGCCCCATTTCGACGACGACGATGCCGCGCTGGCCGTCGTCGCCCGCTGGCTCAAGCCCGGCGGCCGGCTCTTCATCGTGCACTGGGACGGCCGCGAGAAACTCGCCGCCATCCACGCGTCGCACCACTCCGTCGCCGCCGACGTCTTTCCGCCCCGCGCGCACCTCGAGTCCGCCTTCGTCCGCCACGGTTTCGCCCTCCGCAACTGGATCGAAACCCCCGAGGAGATCTTCATCGAAGCCGCGCTCTGACCCGCTTCCGCCCTGTAGGAGAAGCTCAACGCCTGAGCGGCGCGCAGCCGGCCGAGCGGCGAGGAATCGGCGGGATGTCAGCACTCCGGCCCTGCCCTCGACAGATCGCCCGGATCGTACCAATAGGCCGGGCGGGGTAAGTGCCCGTTTGGTCGGGGACATGAGGGCACGGGATCAGTCGTGTTGAGATTTGCGACATGCCCCGGCGATCCGCTCTACAGGCTGGTCACGAGTATGGTATTCCATAGTCTATGCCTGCCTTCCTACCTCGGCCCCATGATCCTATCCTGCCTTAAGCTCTGGAATTTCCGTCGTTTCGGTGCAGACGGCGTCATCGACCTCGGAAGCCCCAACTTGGTCGTCCCTTTTCAGAAAGGCCTAAATGTGCTCATCGGAGAAAACGACTCCGGCAAGTCGGCCATCATCGATGCGATCCGACTCACACTCGGCACATACAGCACCGAGTGGACTCGGATTGCCGACGAGGACTTCTACGGAGACTCCACGCACTTACGCATCGAACTCGTTTTCACAGACCTCTCAGACGATGAAGCAAAGCACTTTATTGAATGGCTATCAGCTGAAGGGAAGGCTCCGGACTGCCAGATCACTTTGCACGTAAATTACGACGTTAAGCGGAACAAAGACCGCATCTTCCCCAGCGACGTAAAGGCAGGAGCCGATAGCGAAGGCCACGCACTCACGGCCGAAGCCCGCGAATACCTGCGCACAACATACCTCCGACCGCTACGTGATGCGCGCAACGAACTGGTCCCTCGCAAGAATTCCCGGCTCTCCCAAATCCTGCTCGGGCATGAGCTTTTCAAAGGGAAGTCAGAGAGTCACGAGCTGACAAAGCTGCACGACAGATTCAACGCGGACATAGAAGCCTACTTCGAGACGCTGGGCACCGGCAGCGGAACCGCACACGCTGCCGGCGAGCAGCTAAAGCAAGAAATCGATGGCTACTTGACCGCATTTTATGGCGAGGAGCGAAAGAGCGAAATCAACGCAGCCAAAGGTTCGCTTAAGGCGATCCTCGAAAAGCTTGAGATCTCCCTCAAGGAGACGATCAACCCCGGCCTTGGTACACTCAACCGCCTGTTTATGGCCTCCGAGTTGGTCCACCTCAACAAGACCGGCTGGGACGGTCTGCGCCTCTGCCTGATCGAGGAACTCGAGGCCCACCTGCATCCGCAGGCCCAGATGCAGGTCATAGAGGCACTTCAGCGGAAAGCCGAAATCCAGTTCATCCTCACGACCCACAGTCCAAACCTCGCATCAAAGGTTCGCCTAAACAGCCTCATCATCTGCGCCGGTAGCCATGCTTTCCCAATGGGCACGGCACCCGACGGAAGCTCCTACAGTAAACTCGCCGTAGGCGACCATGAGTTCCTCGAGCGATTCCTCGATGTCACCAAAGCCAATCTCTTCTTCGCCCGCGGTGTAATTCTAGTGGAGGGGTGGGCCGAGGAACTGCTGGTACCCGCGTTAGCCAAGGTGATGAAAAGGGCCGGAATGATCCATTCTGACCTTTCCGAAGCGAGGGTCTCAGTGATCAACGTCGGCGGCACCTCACAACTGCGCTACGCGAAGATCTTTCTTCGCGCACAACAACCAGAACTCAAGATTCCGGTCGCCGTTGTCGCTGACATCGACGCACCCGCCTGGGAACGAACCCCTGAAATCACCGCCGACGGCAAGCCAGTGAAGAAACACAATACGCTCGTCTATCGAGTGACCAAGCTTGCAGCCGACGTCGTTGCTGCCGATGCCATGACCCGCTTAAGCGAGCTCACCAAGAGATTCGACCAGCAGTCCGTAAAAGTCTTCGTCGCTCCACAATGGACCTTGGAGTATTCGTTGTTCGACTCGCTGGTATTCAAGACAGCCATCGAAACTGCGATTATGGGCGCACATCCGCAGATCGAAACCGACAATCTCGAGGAAGAATTGGCGAGAAAGCTCCTTAACCAAAGTCTGGACAAGGTAGAGATTGCCCACCGACTGGCTAAGGAGCTGGAAGCTGACGTAAGCCGGCCCACTGCGAAGTATATTCCCCAGGTGGACGACTCCGCCGGCTACCTTGTGCGCGCAATCAAGTATGCCTGTCGTGAATGAGATCACCGAGGAGGAGATCTCCCGCGCAGCCCAGTTGCTACTCGGCGGCTCCGGTACGTTTGACGAAGAGCGACGCGCATTCATCCGCCGCCTGGACACTCTCGACCTGCACGCCGTGCCCGGCAGCGGCAAGACCACGGCGCTACTCGCCAAGCTGATCGCCCTCGAGCATCGTCTGCCGCTGGCAAACGGCGCTGGCATCCTCGTTGTCTCGCACACCAACGCAGCCGTCGACGAGATCCGCACCAGAATTGCAGAACACTGCCCACGGCTCTTCGGTGCCCCGAACTTCGTCGGCACGATCCAGTCCTTTGTGGACCAGTTCTTCGCACTACCATTCTACACCAGTCGATTCCACCACCGTCCGATCCGCATCAACGACGATTTGCACAACGAGCGGGCCGAACAGTTCATGAAGTGCAGTTTCTGCGACTTCCCAGAGCCCGAGACAAAGAACGCCAAGTATTTTCTCTCTGCCACCCGGTCTGCCACCGACCTCCGCCTAGCTTACGCCGATAACCAATGGACCGTGGTCAACCGCACCGGGAAACCTCTCGCGATCAAAAAGCCCAGCAGAGGCACATGTTGGACTCAGGAGGAGGTCGCCGGTGTCGCCGCGTGGCTCCGCAAGTTCAAGCTGCAGATCATGAAAGACGGTATCCTTTGTTTCGACGATGCCTATCTGCTGGCCGAGCGATACATCGGACTGGCACCGCGTATCGCGACAATCATCCGCCGCCGGTTTCCTCTCGTGTTCATTGACGAGATGCAGGATATGAACGCGCGCCAACACGACTTACTGGAGCGCCTGTTCTTCGATCCTGCTTGCTACTACCAGCGGATTGGCGACCGCAACCAATCGATCCATGGTGAAGGCGATGCCGGCGGCGCTGACCACTGGGTTGCCCGTAACCCATCCCTGACACTGACCAAGAGTCTGCGCCTCTCACCGGCCACGGCCGCCGTGGTGTCTTGCTTCGCCCTTCACTCTCCCGGCCTGAAGATCGAGGGCACGAACTCCCCGACCTTGAAGCCCCGGATGATACTCTATCAGGACCAAACTACCCAAACGGTCCTACCCCGCTTCTCTGAGATTGTCCGTGCCGAGATCGACGCCGGGCGAATCCCGTTGAACGATCGTACAAAATTCCGCGCCGTTGCATGGAACACCACTTGGCCAGAGGGAGTGGGGAGTGCGGGGAAACTGCGGCTTGTGGACTTCTGCCCACAATTCTCGCGATCCCCGGTCGTCGGACGCGCCGAAGCCTCGAGCCTAGACACAGCCCTCCGTGATTGCTTACGTCCCGCCGCCTCAATGCGGACGCGCGAAGCGGGCATGCTGAAGGTCTTCCTTCGCATCCTTCGTCTCCAAGAGGTTCGCAATCCCATCTTCAGCACCCACTTCACGCCGACATCGCTGCTCAAACACCTCCACGAAAACCACCCTGAGTATTACAGCCAGTTCAGCCTCCATCGTCTGCGTTGGGCGATGGCAGCGACAACTGGAACGCCAGACGCAGTAATCGCAGAGATCCGCAGACACGTCCCCGAGTTTCTCTCCCATTTCGATCAAACACTGAAGAACGCCGCCAGCTACGTTTCCGCACCTGCCATCACTCAGGAATCACATCCTGAGTTTCTCGGAAACACAGTTCGCCTCCATGGATTTAATATCGAGCTCGCCAGTGTGCATGCGGTCAAAGGGCAGACACACACGGCGACCCTCTATTTCGAATCGGCATTTCAAGCCGATGGAAGAGGCGATGACGCGAAGTGTTACGAATCGCAGCGCTTGGCCCCACAATTTCTCGGCCAACCCTTCTCTGCGCCCAAAGCCCGCGTGCAACAGTCGGCGAAAATGGTCTATGTTGGATTCTCCCGACCAACGCATTTGCTTTGCTTCGCTGTCCACAAGAAGCGATTCGACGCCAGTCTCGCCGCTGTAGCAGGTCAGACTTGGGACATTGTCGATCTCGGCTGAGAATCCACTAAGTGAAGGCAACAGGGGCTCATGTCGCAATTTCCGCCGAAGTGGCACCACCCGCCCTGCGGCACTCCAACGCCGGAGAAGCGGATCAAACATGGATTCTCGCGATCCCACTCCGACCACCCATCAGCCGCGGGGACAAGCCAAGCAACTAGAGTGAGTTCGGGCTTGGGCCGCGGAAACCGCGGAGGCAGGGGTCACAGTCGGGCCGCGTACCGGCGGATCCGATGCAAGCAAGGGAGGAGTTGGGCGGTGGAGAGGATTCAGAAGACAGGAGTTAGGATGCAGGAGTCCGTCGGCACCGGCGTCGAGCCTCTCCGTTCCTGAGTCCATGAGTTCCAGATCTCTCCGATCCCTCCCGCTCCGGATCAGCGTTCATCAGCGTGAATCAGCGGTTCCACTTCCGCTTCCGTTCCTCTGCGCTCTTTGCGTTCTCTGCGGTTAATCCGCTCCGCCACGACCGTGGCTAAACGACCTCAGCGCGCCACACGGAGTCCCGCTCCATCGAGACCAGATCGCAGACCGCCGAACGCGCATTTGTCGGATTGACGCGACCGCGGCGCGGCGCAGTCATGGCGGCGTTCTTTCCTTTCTTCTCCGGCGCGGGGAAGGCCGTGTGAATCGGCCACAGTCGCGCTGCGGTA
>CAZXHR010000023.1:0-31736 GCA_964640465.1 uncultured Opitutaceae bacterium | reverse complement strand
CACCGCGCAGGTCGCCGCCGCCCGCACGTTCACGATCTACGAGGACATCGAGGAGCTGCTCAAGATGGGCAAGATCCGCGGCGGCAGCCTCGACTGCGCCGTCGTTATCCGCGGCGACAAGATCATCTCGAAGGAGCCGTTGCGCTTCAAAGACGAGTTCGTCCGCCACAAGATTTTGGACATTGTCGGCGACATCACGCTGCTCGGCCGCCCGCTCAAGGCGCACATCATCGCCATCCGCCCCGGCCACGCCATCAACTCCGAGCTCACGAAGGCCATCGCTGCCCGGATCGAGGAGCAAAAGAAGGGCAAGCCGAAGGCCGAGAAGCCTGTCAGCAAGACGATCCTCGAGACGGAGACGTCGCTGGATATCCGCCGCATCCTCGACATGGTGCCGCACCGCTATCCGTTCGTGATGATCGACCGAGTCGTCGAGATGAAGAAACCGGACGAGCTGGTAGCGCTCAAGAACGTCTCTGCCAACGAACCTTATTTCCAGGGGCACTATCCCGGCAATCCCGTGATGCCCGGAGTGCTCCAGATCGAGGCCATGGCGCAGTCGGCCGGCATCCTCCTGCTGCGCCGTGTGTCCGCCGAGGGGAAGACCGCGCTCTTCATGAGCGCCGACAAGGTGAAGTTCCGCAAGGCCGTACGCCCCGGCGACCAGCTCGTCATCGCCGTGAAGATGACCAAGAACCGCGGCAACAAGATCTGTACCGCCGAGGCGACCTGCACCGTCGACGGCCAGCCGGTCTCCTCCGCAGAGCTGATGTTCGCGCTGGTCGACAACAGCGAAATCGATTGAGCTAGTGGCTTCGCGGGCGGCTTGCCGCCCGCGTTTCGTTTCTCCCCACAGAGTCCGATGCCTACGCAGATTCATCCTTCCGCCATTGTTGATCCCGCCGCGAAGCTGGGCACCGATGTTGTCGTCGGCCCGTACGCGTTTGTCGGCGCCGGCGTGCAGCTCGGCGACGGTACCGTCCTGCACCACCACGCCACCGTCGAGGGCAACACCACCTTCGGTCGCGGCAACGAGGTTTTCCCCTTCGCCTGCGTCGGCCTGAAGACCCAGGATCTCAAGTACAAGGGAGGCAACCCCGGCACGCGCATCGGCGACCGCAACGTCTTCCGCGAGTTCTGCACGGTGCACGCCGCCACGTTCGACGGCGACTTCACGGTCATCGGCTCCGACAACAACTTCCTCGCCTACACTCACATCGCCCACGACTGCCAGGTCGGCGACGATGTGGTGATGAGCAACAACGCCTCGCTGGCCGGCCATGTCGTCATGGGCAGCCACGTGGTGATGGGCGGATTCGCCGGCGTGCACCAGTTCTGCCGGATCGGCGACCGTGCGATGGTCGGTGGCATGAGCCGCATCTCGCAGGATGTACCGCCGTTCATGATCGTCGAGGGCTCGCCGGCCGTCGTGCGTGCGATCAACAAGGTCGGGCTCGAGCGTGCCGGTTTCACCGAGGAGCAGATGGACCACGTGAAGACGATCTTCCGGATCTTCTTCCGCGAGGGGCTCAATCGCACCCAGGCGCTGGAGAAACTCGTGGCCAGCGATGTCGCCGGCGCCAGCGAAGTGGCTGCCTTCATCGAGTTTGTCCAGAAGAGCGAGCGGGGGCTCACCCCGGGCGTGCGCGACTGAGGCCGGTTGGCGCCGGCTCCTGCGAAGCCGACTGGCGGCTCGCGTGATCGTAGCGGCGTTCGTGGGAACGCCGGGGACTTGCAGTCGGTGCTCAGGCATCGATGCGCTCACGCGCATCGCTACGAGCTGAAGCGGGTGTGTCGAACGAAGACGCACCGGACGGCTGGACTTGTGCCGGCCGGCCGGCGTTACTGCTTCCGTGAGTCCCGAGCCTGCCAATCCGCAATCCGCAGTCCGCAATCCGCAATCAGACACGCCGCGCTTCGTGGCGATCGTCGCGATGGCGGAGAATCGCGTGATTGGCGCGGGCAACAAGCTGCCGTGGCACCTGCCCGAGGACTTCAAGTGGTTCAAGCAGCAGACGCTGGGCAAGACGCTGCTCATGGGCCGCAAGACATTCGCCTCCATCGGCAAACCGTTGCCTAGCCGCACCACGCTCGTGCTCAGCCGCGGCGGGGCGCCCATCCCCGGAGTGATGGTCATCCGCTCTCTCGACGAGATCGCCACCGCCGCACCGAACGCGGCCGAGATCATGGTCTGCGGCGGCGCGGAAATCTACGCGCTCACGCAACCGCGCTGGCAGGAAGTTTTCGTGACGCGGGTGAAGCGCACCGTTGAGGGTGGCGACGCGTTTTTTCCCGAGTTCGAGGTGGCGTTTGCCGCGCCCGAAGTGGTGCGCGACACGCCGGAGTTCACGATCCTGCACTACCGGCGGTGCTGAGGGGGCGGCTTCGGGGGATGGCGACCGAAGTTGGGGGCGCCGCCAGCTTTTGAACTTCCGACCCTTGTCCCCTCTGGTTTTGGAGGGCGCCGCTATCTCGAACGCGCCTCACCACTCGCCGGTGTCGGTCTTCTCGAGGCTCAGGGCGAACTCGACCAGGAGCTTCACGCAGTTCTCCACGTCCTCGAGGTCGACGACCTCGCTGGGCGTGTGCATGTAGCGCAGGGGGACCGAGATCAGCCCGGTGGCCACGCCGCCGCGGGTGGTCTGGAGCGCGCGGGCGTCGGTGCCGGTGGGGCGCGGGTCGGCCTCTAGCTGGTGCGGGATCTTCGCGGCCTTGGCGGCGGCGAGGAGCTTCTTGAAGACGAGCGGGTTGATGTTGGCGCCGCGGCAGAGGATGGGGCCGCCGCCGAGCTTGGTCTCGCCGAACTTGCGGTTGTCGCAGTCGGGATGGTCGGTGGCGTGTCCCACATCGATGGCGACGGCGAGGTGCGGGTCGACCGAGTAGGCTGCCACGGTGGCGCCGCGGGTGCCGACCTCCTCCTGCGCGGTGGCGACGGCGACGACCCGGGCGGCGAGCCTCTTCTTGTGCGCGGCGAGGCGGCGCAGCGTTTCGCCGGCGATGTAGGCGCCGACCTTGTCGTCGAACGCGCGGGCGGTGGCGATGGTCCCGTGGATGAGTTCGAACTCGTGGTCGTAGGTGGCGGCGTCGCCGATAGACACGCGCGCGAGCGCCTCCTTCTTGGAACGGGCGCCAATGTCGATCCAGAGGTCGTGGCGTTCGGGGACCTTCTTGCGATCCTCCTCGGTCATGAGGTGGATCGCGCGCTTGCCGGTCACTCCTTTGACGGGGCCGTTGGCGGTCTGGATGATGACGCGGCGGCCGGGGATCATGCTCCGGTCGTGGCCGCCGATGGTGTCGAAATAGAGGAAGCCGTCCTTGTTGACGTAGGTGACGAGGAGGCCGAGCTCGTCGATGTGGCCGGCGAGCATGAGGACGGGGGAGCCGGCGGGGTTGAGCGTGGCGATGCGATTGCCCACGCGGTCCTTCTCGTAGCGGTCGGCCGCGGGTTTGACGTGGCGGTCGAAGACGGCCTGTGCCTCGAACTCGTAACCGGAGGGCGAATGCGCGGCGAGCAGCTCGGTGAGGAAGGCGGGCGGGACGAATTCCTTTTTCGGCATGGGTGGAGCAAAGCGGTGCCTGCGGGGTGTTTCAACGGGCAAACCGCCTGAGACGGCGGCGTGCGGCGTGGCGAGAGCACGGAATCTTGTTCCGATCGGAACAGAATTCCGTGCTCTCGGGTATGGTGGCACCGGGTTGGCGGGAGGTTTGCACAACCGGCTTGCGCCGGGGCGGCTAGGCCGTGCCAATGGCGGCGTGTTCACTCTCTATCCTGCCATCGACCTCAAGGGCGGCCGCTGCGTGCGGCTGACGCAGGGCCGCGCCGATGCGGCCACGATCTATCGCGACAACCCGGCCGAAGTGGCCGGGGAGTTCGCCGCCGCCGGGGCCTCGTGGATCCATGTCGTCGATCTCGACGGCGCCTTCACCGGAGCTCCCCAGAACGCCGCTGCCGTGGCCGCGATCGCGAAGGTCGCCCCGCGCATGCAGCTGGGCGGCGGGATGCGCACGCGCGAGGCGGTGGCCTCGGCGCTCGGCGCTGGCGTGAGCCGCGTGGTGATCGGCACCAAGGCCTGGGAGGACGAGGCGTTTCTGCGCGAGGTCGTGAAGACGCACGGCGACAAGATCGCCGTGGGCATCGACGCCCGCGACGGTTTCGTGACGATCAAGGGCTGGGTCGAAAAGACCGCCACGCGCGCCGTGGAGTTGGCGAAGAAGGCCGAGGCGCTCGGCGTGCGCACGATCATCTACACCGACATCGCGACCGACGGCATGCTCGTCGGGCCGAACTTCGCCGCACTCACCGAGCTGCTTGGCGCGGTGCGTTGCCAGGTGATTGCCTCGGGTGGCGTCTCGAAACTCGAAGACATCACGAAGCTTGCCGCGCTGGCCAAAAAGCACGCGCACCTCGAGGGGGTGATCGTCGGCAAGGCGATCTACGAGGGACGGGTGAACGTGGCCGAGGCGCTCAAGGCGGTGCGCTGAACCGAAATCGCGAAGCCAGGCGGCGAGAGCTGCCGCTCGGCTTCGCGACGCCTCACGTCAGTCGCTGCACCAGGAGATGACGACGCGGGCGATCTGGACCAGACCGAAGACGGCGACGGCGATGCCGCAGCCCTGGTTGAGCCGGCGCATCCAGTAGCCGCTGGCTTTGTCGCGCAGGCTGCTGGCTAGAACACTCAGGATGACCCACCAGAGGCTCGAACCGCAGAAGATGCCGGTGACGAGCATGAGGGCATCGAAATGGCTGCCGAGGCGCGCGGCGATGGCGAAGCCGGCGAAGATGGCCGTGGCGCCGACAAGCGTCATCGGGTTGCCGATGGTGATTAGCAGCGAGGTCGAGAAGGCGCCGAACCAGCCGGGACGCGCGGTGGGCGTCTTGGGCATCTCCTTTGGCGGCGAGGTGCGCCAGACGATGTAGCCGATCAGGAGCAGGACAAAACCGCCGACGTTCTCCAGTGTCGCGGTGTGCTTGGCGAAGAAGTCGGATACCGCCGAGATGCCGAAGGCCAGGATGGAGCAGAGGAGCGAGTCCGCCAGGGCGGCGCCGAGTCCGGTGACGATGCCGGCGCGGGCGTGGTGGAGGAGCGAGCGGCGGAAGACGAGCAGGCCGACCGGACCGACGGGCACGGACATGCCGAAGCCGATGGCCAGACCAATGAATGGAATTTTCCAATCCATGCCCGAAGTTGCGTGGGGTTTACCGCGGCATTAGCGCCGAATCTGGCCGGTGCCGTCGATAACGAATTTGTAGCTGCAAAGTTCGGCCAGACCCATCGGGCCGCGGGCGTGGAGGCGGTCGGTGGAGATGCCGATCTCGGCGCCGAGGCCGAATTCGAAGCCGTCGGTGAAACGGGTGCTGGCGTTCCAGTACACGGTGGCAGAGTCGACCTCGGCCTGGAAACGGCGGGCGGCGGACTCGTCGGCGGTGACGATGGCGTCGCTGTGGTTGGAGCTGTCGCGGTTGATGGTGGCGATGGCGGCGTCGAGCGAATCGACGACGCGCACGCATAGGACGTAGTCGAGAAACTCGGTGCGGTAGTCCTCGGCGGTGGCGGGCTTGGTGGCGATGCCGGCGGCGGCGAGGATGGCGGCCGAGGCGGCGTCGCAGCGTAGCTCCACTCCGCCGGTACGCGCGGTCTGGAGGGCCTTCGCGAGGCGGGGCAGGGCGGCGGTGGCGATGTCGCGGTGGACGAGGAGCTGCTCGGCGGCGTTGCAGGCGCTGGGGCGCTGAACCTTGGCGTTGACCAGCAGGGGCTCGGCGAGCGCGAGGTCGGCGGCGCGGTCGACGTAGACGAAGCAGACGCCCTTGTAGTGCTTGATGACCGGGATCGAGGAATTCTCCGTGACGAACCGGATGAGCGCCTCGCCGCCGCGGGGGATGATGCAGTGGACGAGGTCGTTGAGTTTGAGGAGTGTGTTAAGCGCGGCGCGGTCGGTCGTGGGGATGAGCTGGACGGCGGTGGCGGGCAGACCTGCGACGGCGAGCGCCTCGGCGATGAGGGAGGCGAGCGCGGTGTTGCTGTGGAAGGCCTCCTTGCCGCCGCGCAGAATCGTGGCGTCGCCGGCTTTCAGGCACAGCGCCGCGCAGTCGACGGTGACGTTGGGACGCGACTCATAGATGATGGCGATCACGCCGATGGGTACGCGGACCTTGCGGATGACAAGGCCGTTGGGGCGGATGGTGCGCTCGAGCTCGGTGCCGACGGGGTCGGGCAGGGCGACGATCTCGCGGACGCCTTGGGCCATCTGGCGGATGCGCGATTCGTTGAGCGTGAGCCGGTCGAGCATGGCCGAGGAGAGCCCGGCGGCGCGGCCGGCTTCGAGGTCCTTGGCGTTGGCGGCGATGAGCGCCGGGATGGAGGACTCGATCTTCTCGGCGAGCGCGGTGAGCGCGCGGTTCTTGGCCTCGGTCGAAGTGACGGCCAGTTTCAACGAGGCGGCGCGGGCGGACTCGGCGAGCTGGCGGACGGTGGTAGCGAGATCGGTTTCCATCGGAGCGGCGATTGAAAGCGGCTCGTGCCGGAGGGGAAAGGGGAATCGTCGGGGGGGCAAAACGGGCCCCAGATTCGTGCCAGCGCCCCGTGGCGGCGCATCGGCGATGCGAGGGAGCAGAGTAGCGTTGCAGGTGGTGGTGGGGGCCTAGCCTGCTGGCTCGATCAGTCGAGGTGGACGATACTCGAGCTGTCGTTGTCGGGGATAGTCGCGGCGAGCGTTTCCCAGTTGGCGCGGATCTCGGGCGTGACGGGCTGTGCGGCGAGCCACTGGGTGGCGGCGGCGTGGTCCTTGGTATAGAGGGTTCGGAAGACTTGGAACCGTGTGCCGGTTTGGAGCTGCGGGTCGGTGATCGCGGCGATGGTGGAGGCGGCTTGTGCGGAGTCGCCGGCGTTCGTCCATTGCCGGGCGATGCTGGCGAGGGCTAGATTCTGTTCATTCCCCGGGGCAAGCGAGTGTGCCCATACGAGCGCCTCGGCGCGGTTCCACTCGAAGTAACCGGCGGCGGTGGCGGAGACATATTCCGGGGTGACGATGCCGGGATGGCGTGCGATCCATGAGGCGACAACGTCCGCATTGAGCTGGCCGAGTGCGGCGAGAATGAGCGGCTTCTCGCCAGCCAGCGCTGCGGGGTAGTTGTCGATCGAGGAGAGAAAGAGACTGGGGTCGGTGTTTGCCGTGTCGCGCAGCTTCGCGAGCTCGATGCTGGAGCGGATGCTGCTGTCCTGGACAGTCGAGGCCCAGGCTTCGGCGGCCGGTCGGTCTTCTGCAAGCCAGTGCCCCCAGCTCTCGCCGATGAGGCTGGCGGCTTGGTCCGAGGGGAGGCTTGCACGCGTGAGCGCAACCATCTGCTCCGGATCGGAGGCGAGCCGTTGGCGTAGCGCGATGCCGAGGACAGAGGTGCGCTGGCTTGGCGATAGCGCGTCGAGTCGGCTGAGCATCGCCTCCGGGTTGTCATTGGCGGCCATCCGGATTAGCACGCTTGCTTCGTCCTCGGGCAGATTCCATTGGCGCATGCAGACAAGAGCTTGGTCGATGTCTGTGCCCAGAAGCTGTGATATGACGGCGTTGCGAGCGCCGCTTTCGCCGGGTTTGCCTCCGAGGCTATCGACCCAGCGTAGTGCGGCGGCCGGATCGTTCGCGGCCCAGACGCTGGCGATGGACTGTGCGGTCGCCTCGCGTCCGCCGTCGGAGAGTCGGTTAAAGGCGGCGACGGCTTCGAGGGGGGCGGTGCGTGCGAGTTGCCGGAAGATCCGGCCGAAGGTGTACCGGTCGACCGGTGTCTGGTCGGCCTCGGCGAGCACGAGCGCCTCGCGCGGATTCTCCTGGCAGATTCGCCGGATCACGCCTTCGGCAACATTACCACGCTCCTGCTCGGGAAGATTGGCGTGTAGCCAGGCGATGACTTGGTTTGGGTCGCGGCGGCCGATCGCGGAAAGCGGGATGGTGAACGCAAAGTTACGGCGGGGAAAACGCGGCGCGGATGCGATGAAGGCGAGCGCGGCTTGCGGGTCGGAAGTGGACCAGGTTTCCAGACAAGTGAAGACTTCGGCTCCACCGTCTTCGGGCGCACCGGCGGCGACCCAGTCGGCGAGCTGATGTTTGGCTTCCTCTAGCGATGGCTGCGCCTGGTCGATGGCGGTCTGGATGCCGGGTGTACGACGGTCTAGGCGGGCGACGGGGCGTGGCGTTGTTGCGGCGGTCTTGGCCTCGAGCTCGGGCGCGGGGCCGACGGCCGGAGCGCGACGCACACCGAGGGCGTAGCCGAGGCCGAGGCCGGCGATGAGACCGAGGGAGATCAGCGCGGCCTGTCGCTTCATGGCACGAGAGTGGTGGCCGGGCTGCGACGCTGGCGAATCGAAATTGCGGATCGTGGCGGGTTACTGCCCGCGGTGGGCGGCGAGGGCGGCGTCGAGCTGGCGGAAGGAGCCGGTGAAATCGCCCTCGAACTCGCCCTTCCACTGGGGCACGCCGAGCTTCTCGAGGCAGTAGAGGTAACGGGCGAGGACGTCGTCCTTGGCGAGGTCGACGGGTTGGTCGTTGAGAAAGGAGAGCCCCTTGAGCTGGTGGGATGTGCCGAGGGCGGACCAATAGAGCAGGGCGGCTGTGCCGTAGTCCTCGAGACGCAGGGCGGCGTCGGCAAAGGAGCCGATGCGTTCGCCGAAGTCCTCCGGCGGCTTGTTGGCGAGGCGGTGGAGGACGAGTCGATCGAGCATGGCGCCGACGGTCTTGCCGTGGGTGGCGCCGAATTGGGAGGTGTAGAGCGGGTTGCAGCGGAAAATCTCGGGGGCGGTCTCGTCCCAGAGCTTGTTGGCGCGTTTGACCTTCTTCTTGGTGTCGAGTCCATCGCGGGTGACGGTGGAGAAGAAGAGCTCGTAGCGGGCCCAGGCGGAGTTGGGGTAGGCGACGAGGGTGCGTTGGTGTCGGGCGATGGCCTCGGCGAACTGGCCTTCGTCGTGGAAGGCGATGCCGCTCTGGACTTCGGACGTGAGCTGGCGGCGGAAGGGGCCGAGGCGGGCGGCGAATTCGTTGAGCAACTGGTGGGCGAGCGTGCCGTCGCGGCTGAAGGAGAAGACGAGCCCGAGCAGGGTGCTGGCGCGGTCGATGTCGCCGGCGGCGGCATGGAGAAAGGCGGGCAGGGCGGCCATGAGCTGGTCGCCGGGGGCCATCTCCATGACGCCGCGCCAGTAGTCAGGATTGCGGTACGCAAGGCGGTCGACGTCGATCGGCGCGTCGGGCGCGAGGGCGGCGACGGCGCGGCCGGTGGCGACGACGCCGGCGTACTGCGGGTCGGAGGCGGCGGCGCGGTGGGCGAGGAGCGGTAGCGCATAGGTGCGGGCCCAGGTGCGGAGCTCGCGGTACTGCGTGGCCAGATCGGCGGCGATGTAGGTGTTGAGGGATGCCTCCTCGGGCGGGTGGAGCCGCGGGATGAAGGTGGCTGCCTCGGTGAGCGGACTGGCGGTGCCGCCGGGTGTCTGGACGCGAACGCAGACCTTGCAGAGCGGGGCGCGCAGATCGGGCAGGGGGGCGAGCCGGGCTTGCAGTGCGGTGGCGAAGGTGCCGGGCAGCACCGGCTGGCCGGCGAGTTCGTAGCGGGGCGGGGTGTCGGGGCTGAGGGTGATCTGAATCAGCAGCGACGGGACATCGGGGTGCTCGGTGAGCGCGGCCTCGGCAGCGGCGAGCACGGGCTTGAGCCAGTCGGCGAGCGTTGCGGCGTGGGGAAAGTTTTCGGCGAGGATCGTGTTGGGGGTGACGAAGACGACGGCGAGGGACTGCTTCGCGGCTGGGGCGGTGCTGGTGTCGCTGGCGATGCTCGCGGGCGCAGGGGCGGGTGCGGCTGAGGGCGATTCGGCGGCGAGTGGCGACGCGAGGGAGACGGCGAGCACTGCGCAGGCGGTGGTCGTGAGCCGGCGGAGCAAGGGAATGCCGGGAAGCATGCGCGGATTGACGCGCGGGCGGGCGGGGCGGGCAAGCGCGGTGGTGCGGTGTTTGCGGAGACAGTCGGGATGGCTGGGCACGCGATGGGGACCGACAGTGTGCGAGCGTTGTTCCGGCGGAAGGGGTGGCGGCGCGGCGCGAGAACGACGAATGGCAGGAGCGTGTCGCGGGTCTTGTTCCGAGGCGCGACCGGCCGTGTGGAGTGGTGGCGATCGCCGCTCTCGTGAGCGGCGCCACTGGCGAGTGCTGCGCAGCGGTGTTCTACGCGGCGGGCTCGGCCTTGCGGGGGTGCAGGATGGTGGCGCAGACGCCGCCATCGGGGCGGTCGATGAGCTCGACGTTGCCGCCGATGCTGCGCAGCGAGTGGCGGGCAACGGTCAGGCCCATGCCGACACCGACGGTGTGCTTGGTGCTGGGGAAGGGCTCGAACATGTGGTCGCGGATCTTGGGATCGATGCCGCGGCCTTTATCCAAGATATGGAGCTCGATCATCTCGCCATCGGGATGGTCGAGGTTGAGCTCGGTCTGGATGATGATCGGGCGCGGGCCCTTGTGGTCGTCGCCGTAGGATTCCCAGGCGTTGATGAGGAGCTTGGAGATCGCCTCCTCCATGACTTCGACGCTGGTGGTCAGCTCGAGATCGCCGAGCGGGTTGTCGATGGTGACGGGCTCCGTGATCTTGAACTCGGCCTGGTAGCGTTTGACAACATCCTCAAGGAGCTTCTGGAGCTGCGTCTGGGAGAGGGAAACGCGCGCCTTGATGGCGACGGTGGAGAGCTGGCGGAGGATGTTGACGATGCGGTTGATCGCTTGGTCGACGGCCTCGGCGTTCTTCTTCACCAGCTCGGGCTTGTCGTAGTAGGTCTTGATGAGGTCGAGGTAGCCGATGACGACGCCGAGGAGGTTGTTGAGATTGTGCGAGATACCCTGGGTGATGGCGCCGACGCTGGCGGAGCGGCGGGCCTCGGCGAGGCGACGCTGGAGGACGAGCAGTTCGCGGTTCATCGAGACGAAGCGCAGCTGGGTCTGGACGCGGGCGACGGTCTCGTCGAGGTCGATGGGCTTGGTGATATAGTCGACGGCACCGACGTTGAGCCCCTCGAGCTTGCTCTCCTTCGAGGTGCGGGCGGTGATGAAGATGACGGGTATCGAGCGGGTGGCGACCGATTGCTTGAGGCGGTGGCAGACCTCGAAGCCGTTCATGTCGGGCATCATCACGTCGAGCAGGATGAGGTCGGGCATCTGCTCGAGGGAGATCTGGAGCGCCTCGGTGCCGCGGCTGGTCGACAGCACCTCCATGCCCTCGCGCTCGAGCTTGCGGCGCAGGAGCTGGACGTTAACGGGCTGGTCGTCGACGACGAGGATCTTGGGTTTCGGCATTTCGGGGAGGCGGCTGGAAGGGAGCTCGCAGTGAAAAGGAAACGCGGGGAGGCCGCAAGCGGAGGTTGGCTTGGTGGGCCCGCCCCCGCTTGAAAACGTCGTAAGTTTTGCGAATGAGGAACCGTTTTAGGCGGGCGGCGAGGCCGCTGCAGTGAGGCGCCCGGCGAGGGCTGGCGGGCGCGGCGGGACGAAACTTCGCATTGTCCGGTGCGGCGGAGCGGGGCATTCCTAGTCGTTTCCCATGAGCGAATCGCCTCGTACCATCGCATTCTCCGAGCTCGGCCGTCGCGCCTCGCCGCCGATCATCGCGCGGTTGATGAATGCGGCGCTGGAGTCGCGGGATCTGCTCTCGCTGGCGGTGGGGTTCACCGACAACGCCACGCTGCCGGTTGCGCCGTTCGCGGCGGCGGTGGCGGCTCTGACGGGCGCGGGAGCGTCGCCCGAGGTGCTCCAGTATGGCACGAACCAGGGGCGGCCGGGTCTGCGGCGGCTGCTGGCGGCGCGGCTGGAGCGCGAGGAGGGTTGGCCGGCTGGGCGCGCCGATCCGGAGCGTTTCTTCGTCACCAACGGCTCGCAGCAGGCGCTCTATCTGGCGATGCAAGCGTTGTGCGATCCTGGAGACATCATCCTCGTCGAGCGGCCGAGCTATTTCGTCTTCCTGGAGCTGCTGACAGGTCTCGGCATCCAGGCTCGCTCCCTACCGGTGGCGGCCGACGGTGCGCTCGATCTGCCCGCGCTGGACCGGCTGCTGGCGGCGATGCGGTGCGACGGTACGATCGGCCGCCTCAAGGCGGTCTATCTCATCGGCTACTTCGCCAATCCTTCCGGGCGCTCGCTCGGTGTGGAGGAGAAACGCGGACTCGCGCGGACGCTGGCGGTGCATGGGCTGCGGTTGCCGACGATCGAGGACGCAGCGTACCGGCAGATGGCGTTCGACGGCTCGGCCGGAGCACCGAGCATCCTCGCGCTGAACGAGTGGGAGGCGTTCCCGCGGCTCTACGCCGGCACGCTCACCAAGCCGTTCGCGACGGGGCTGAAGGTCGGCTACGGCTGCTGCACCGACGCCGAGTGGCTCGGCCGGATGCTGCACTTGAAGGGTCACCACGATTTTGGCACGGCGAACTTCAACCAGGCGGTGCTTGAGCGCGTGCTCGGCGACGGGACCTTCGACGCGCACCTCGCGCTGCTTCGGCCTTCCTATGAGCGCAAGATGCGCGTGCTGCACGAGGCGTTGCTTGCCGGCGGACTGGCTGCTCGCGGCTGGCGGTGGACGATGCCGCGCGGCGGGCTGTATCTTTGGCTCACGGCGCCCGAGGGGCTAGACCTCGGGATCGACTCGGCGTTTTGCCGTGCGTGCCTGGCTGCCGGCGTGCTCTACGTGCCCGGCGAGCTGTGCTTCGGCGATGTGCCGGCGCGGAACACCGCGCGGTTGTCCTTCGGCGTGCTCGGCGAGCCCGAGCTGCGCGAGGCGGCGCGGCGGTTCTGCGCGGTGGCGTGTGGGTAGGGCGTTGCTTCAGCACGACCCGCCCGGCACTGAGCTCGCGTCGAGTGCGAGAATCCCGTCGGTCGGGTCGCCCTGAAGGGACGACCCACGTGCAAAAAAAGCGCCGCCTCCTTTCGGAGGCGGCGCCCGGGAAACGGAAGGCGACGCGTTGTCGCCGGACCTTGGTTGCGTTACTCGGCAACGATCTTGACGGACTTCACGCCCTGGCGGGTGTTGGGGGTGCTGCGTTCGGGACCGGAGGTGGCGCAGGTGGCGATCTTCTCGAGAACGTCGTCGCCGGCGACGAGCTTGCCGAAGGCGGTGTACTGGCGGTCGAGGAAGGAGGCGTTGCCGTGGCAGATGAAGAACTGGCAGCCGGCCGAATCCGGATGCTGGGCACGCGCCATGGAGATCACGCCGCGGGTGTGCGAGCGGTCGTTGAACTCGGCCTTCACCTTGTAGCCCGGGTCGCCGGTGCCGGGGATGCCCTTGGCGCCGGCCTTGGTGTTCGGGCAGCCGCCCTGGATCATGAAGCCCGGGATGACGCGGTGGAAGGCGTTGCCGACGTAGAAGCCCTCGGTGGCGAGCTTCTTGAAGTTTTCGACGGTCTTCGGCGCGACCTCGGGCCAGAACTCGATCTTGATGTCGCCATGGTCGGTGCTGATCACGGCGTATTCCTTGGTGGTGGTGGACGACATGGCCGGCGAGGCAAGCGGGCCGCGTTTGGACGCGCAAGGCGCGAATCGCGCCCGGCGACGGTCCGCGATGCTTCGCGACAGCAGCGGGAGATTGATGCAGGATTTTCACCCTAGCCGCGGGGAATTGCATGGACACGGTGGCGCGGGTGCGCTGACTTGCTCACAACTTACTCACAGCCGATGAGTACCCCCCAAGGGACCCTCCAACCCAAACCGCGGCTCAGAGTTTCAACGAAGGCGAAAACCTTCGTCCTCGACACGAACGTGCTCCTGCACGACCCCCAGTCGATCTTCAAGTTCGACGACAACAACCTCGTCATCCCCGTCGAGGTTCTCGAGGAACTCGACGCCATCAAATCGGAGCAGTCCACGGAGCGCGGCCGCAACGCTCGCACCGTGCACCGCATCCTGTCGCAGCTTCTGCCCGACAGCCGGGCGATGCTCGAAGGCGTCGACTTGCCCACAGGCGGCACGCTCTCGGTCATCATCAACCGCTACCTGCTCGACGGCGAGACTTCGCCCACGATCCAGCGTTTCCGCTCGGTGCTGCCGGACCTCCTCAAGAAGGATAACCGCATCATCGCCTGCGCGCTCTTCGTGAAGGACACCTTCCCGCCGCCCACGATTCTGGTGACGAAGGATGTGAACGTCGCGCTCAAGGCGCGCGCCGTCGGTCTGGAGGCGCAGGATTATCTCAACGACAAGGTGCCGGTCGACGACGAGGACACCGGCTACCACACCATACCGCTCTCCATCTACGAGATGCAGCGCTTCGCCTCCGAGGGGCAGATCGAGTTCGAAGGGGCGGGGGTGAAGGAACTCGCGCTCAACGACTACGTTCTCCTGAAGACCCCCGAGGGGAAGACGATGCCCGGCCGGTATTTCGGCGCCGGAGTCGTGCGCCGGCTGCGCATCCCCGACCACGTGTCGGCCCCCGGCGGCATCCCGATCCGCCCGCGCAACCTCGAGCAGCAGTTCTTCATGGACGCGCTGCTCGACGACTCGATCTCGCTTGTCACCTGCTACGGCAAGGCCGGCACGGGCAAGACGCTCCTCTCCACCGCCTGCGCGCTCCAGCAGATCCGCGACGAGGCGAACCGCTACGACGGCGTCTCGATCTCCCGTCCCGTCATCGCGCTCGGCAAGGACATCGGTTTCCTGCCCGGCACGATCGACGAGAAGATGAAGCCGTGGTTACAGCCCTATTACGACGCGCTTGAGGTGCTCGTCCCCTCCAAGCCGCCGAAGGAGGCGCAGTTCGCCGCCAAGAAGGTGGGCAAGAAGATGCGCAAGGAGTCGACCTTTGCCGCCCCCGGCGTGATTCCCGTCGCCGCCGGCGCCGGGGCGAACTCCCAGCTCGCGCCGATGAAGCCATACGAGCGTCTCATCCGCTCCGGCATGGTCGAGATCGAGGCTCTGTGCTTCATCCGCGGGCGTTCGATCGCGCGCCGGTTCTTCATCCTCGACGAGGCGCAGCAGCTCACGCCGCACGAGGTGAAGACGATCATCACCCGCATTTCCGAAGGCTCGAAGATCGTCCTCATCGGCGATCCGGCGCAGATCGACAACCCTTACGTGGACTCCCGCTCCAACGGCCTGGTCTATTGCCGCAACAAGATGCGCGGCCACGCCATCGCCGCCCACGTGAAGCTCTCGAAGGGCGAGCGCTCCAAGCTCGCCGAGCTCGCTGCCGATTTGCTCTGAGCATTTCCCTGCAGTGATATCCTCGACCGCCCCGGTGCCCCACACGCCGGGGCGGTCTGTTTTCAGGATACAGCGCGGCGCCATCCGCAGCAGCTCCACCCTAATATTAGAGCGAGGCGAGTGCTGACGGTTCGTTCCCGGACCGGTCTGGATTGCGCCGTCCGTTCTCATACTCGCGCCGGCCCCTCCGGCGTTGATGTGCGAGGGACCGCGACGAGTCCGGTCGTGGAACACAGCCCTCGTTCGTCACGCCGGAGGCCCGACGCGTAATCCCACCCCACCCGAACTCCCATGCTCCGCCTACCGAAGCTTGCCCTTGTCTCCCTGACCGTTGCCGCCGCGCTCCGACTCGCCGCCGGCGATGCTTACACCCCCACCCATCCGCCGTTGGCGCAGGGTAAAACGAAGTTTCTCGGTTCCTGCTACAGCGCCGCGCAGGCCACCGACTTTCTCGCCTACTTCAACCAGGTCACGCCGGAGAACGCCGGCAAGTGGGGCAGTGTCGAGGCCACCCGCGATGTGATGAACTGGACCGAGCTCGACACTGCGTACCAGCTCGCGAAGACCAACAACCTCAAGTTCCGCTTCCACATCCTCGTCTGGGGCAGCCAGCAGCCCTCGTGGATCAGCTCGCTCTCCACCGCGGAGAAGCTCGACGAGATCAAGGAGTGGTACGCTGCCGTAGCTGCGCGTTATCCCGACATCGACTATCTGGAGGTCGTTAATGAGCCGCTGCACGCTCCGCCGAACGGCGAGACCATCGCCTTCTCGACGACCGCGGCCGCTAACTATGCCGATGCCCTTGGCGGCGCCGGCACGAGCGGCTGGGACTGGGTGATCGAGGCTTTCAAACTCGCCCGCCAGTATTTCCCCGGGAAGAAACTCGTCCTCAACGAGTACGGCGTCCTCAACGACGCCGCCAACATGGCGAAGTATGTCGCCATCGTGAACCTGCTGAAGGCGCAGAACCTCGTAGACGTTGTCGCCGTCCAGGCCCACTCCTTCGAGACCAAGTCCTACGCAACTTCCACTCTCGCGGCCAATCTCGAGACCCTCGCGGCGACCGGCCTGCCCATCATGATCACCGAGATGGACATCGACGACACGACCGCTGCGCCGCAGCTCGCCGATTACCAGCGCATCTTCCCACTCTTGTGGGAACATCCCTCCGTGACCGGCATCACCCTTTGGGGTTTCCGCCCCGGCATGTGGCGCGGCGACCAGGGGGCGAACCTCGTCAATGCCGACGGCACCGAGAAACCCGCGATGGTCTGGCTGAAAGAATACGTGCGCAACAACCTCCCCGTCGTCACCGCCGGGCAGAGCTTCGCAATCTCCCCGACCTCCGCCACCGGCGCGACCGTCGGCACCGTGCTCGCGACCGACGCCGACTCCGGCGCCGTCCTCCAGGACTGGAGCATCGTCGGCGGCAACGGCGCTTCCGTGTTCGCCATCAACGCCGGCACCGGCGTGCTGACTGTCGCCAACGGCGCCTCGCTCAACTTCACCGCCAATCCGACCTACACCGTCCAGGTCAAGGTCGGCGACGGCATCGGTCACAGCGTCGCCGCCGCGGTCACGATCTCCGCCGGCAACCAGCCCGCCTTCACCACATCGCCCGCCGCGACCACCGTCGCCCTGGGCGGCAACGTGACATTCACCGCCGCCGCCAGCGGTTCGCCCACGTTCCAGTGGCAGTACAGCCACGACAACGCGACCTTCGCCGACATCGCCGGCGCCAATGCCGCCACGTACACAATCTCCGGCGCCGCGTACTCGGCCTCCGGCTACTACCGTGTCGTGGCGACCAACTCCTACGGCTCGGCCACCAGCGCGGCCGCATCGCTGGCGGTCCTTCCCGGCACTGTCGCCACGCTGCGCGCCGACGGCTACGGCGCTTCCGCCACCGGCGGCGGCACCGGTGCGCAGGCGCTTACCGCGACCACCGCTGCCGAGCTCCAGGCGGCTGTCGCCAGCGGCTCTCGCACGATCACCGTCGCCGGCACGCTCGACATCGGCACGCTCGCCCTCGCCTCGAACACCACGCTCCAGGGCGCCGACGCCAACGCCGCGCTCATCGGCACGGTGCGCATCGGCAGCGGCGTCTCCAATGTCGTGGTGCGCGGCCTCACGCTCTCCAGCGCCAGCGGCAACGCGCTCGAGATCGCCGGCGCCTCGAACGTCTTCGTCACCCGCTGCACGTTCCTCGACAGCGCCGACCACCAGATCCGGATCTCCAACGCCGCCAACAACGTGACCGTCTCCTGGTGCGAGTTCGCCGCGAGCTCCGCCTCCGTCGCCCACCGGTACAGCGTCCTGATCGGTGTGGCCGGCTCCGAGTCGCAGGCGATGAAGATCTCGCTGCACCACAACTGGTGGACCAGCCACATCGACCAGCGCATGCCGCTCGCCGTCTACGGGCAGGTGCACTTCTACAACAACTTCGTCGAGGCAGCCGCCAACACCTCGGGCACCGTCGCCGACAACCAGACGCAGCTGCTCAACGAGCGCAACGCCTACGAGGGCGTGAACAGCCCGCTCACCAAGCAGCAGACCAACACCGCGCTCGCCGCCGGGAAGATCCAGACTCTGGGCACGCTCTACACCGCCTGCACCGGCACCGCGCCCGATGCCGGTACCGACTCCGTGTTCGTGCCGTCGTACTCGTACGCGCTGCACACCGCGGCCGATGTGGCGGACTTGGTCGCTCTCGGGGCCGGCAACAACGCCGGCGTGGGCTACACCGAGGCGACGTCCGGCACGGCCTCGATCACCGGGCCAGCGGCCGCCGTCGCACCGAACGCCACGTTGACGCTGACCGCCTCGGTCAGCGGCGTGACGCCCACCGGTTACCAGTGGCGCATGAACAATGTCGATGTCGCCGGCCAGACTGCGGCGACCTTCACGGCCACCATGGACAGCACGCGCGCCGGAATCTACACGGTCGTCGTGTCGCAGGCCTCGGGTCCGAGCATCGTGAGCACGCCGTTTACCGTTACACTCGGCACGAGCACCAACAACGGTGGCGGTTCCACCGGCGGTGGCAGCACCGGCGGCGGTTCGACCGGTGGCAGCTCGTCAGGCGGCGGCGGTGGCGGTGCGTTCGGCCTGTGGTTTGTCGCCGCACTCGCTGCACTCGGCCTCGGCCGACGCCGCTTCAGCAACGGCCGGTGATTCTGAATGTCTGCGGCGGAATGCGCACGCGTTCAGCCGCGGGAGACCGGCCCACCGGGCCGACCTTCGCAACAAGACCCGCGCAAGGCATCTCGCCGGCGCGGGTTCTGTTTTGGGCAGGGGGCGAACCTCGGTCTGATCTGCCAGTCAGCCGAAAACGATCTCGGCGGCGGGAATGACGATTGGAGGCTGTGGCGCGGAGAGCTCGGCCCAGATCCAGTTGTGGTGGGCGATGATCTGTGTGGCGGAAAGGACGGGACGGCCCTTGGTCGTGTGAGCGTCGGCTGCGACGATGACGTGAAAGCCCTCGCTGACGGCGCGCCGGATCGTGGTGTCGACGCAGAACTCGGTGGCTGCGCCGCAGACGACCAGCGTGCCGATACCGCGGCGACGCAGCTCGGCGGCGAGCTCGGTGCGGTGGAACGCGTCGCAGGTGGTCTTGGCGACCACCGGATCGCCGGGCCGGCGGTGGAGGCCGGGGTGCAGCTCCCAGCCGGGCGTGCCGGGCTCGTACTCGGGCGTTTCGGCATGCTGGACGAAGAGAATGGGCCGGCCGGCGGCGCGCGCGCGGTCGATCAGGTCGTTGATCCGGGCCAGCGTGCCGGCGGCGTCGTGCGGGCCGGGGGTGGCGCAGTACCAGCCACACTGGATGTCGATCACAAGGAGAGCGGAGTTTGGCGGGACGAGGGACATGTTCAGCCAGAATTCCCCAGTGTTAGGCCACTTCGTGTTCCGAGTCCGGCACCGGTAGCTCAGTCCTGATGTAGGTGCGCAACGATTCGACCGCTTGACCGCCGAGCTGCTGGATTGCGCGGAAGAGCGCGGGGTCGCTGGCGCGGAGGGTGGCGAAGTTGCCGGTCTCGATCTGTGCGCGCTGCACCGGATCGAGCACGCAGGCGTGGAAGACTTGGCGCAGCTCGCGGAGTTTTGTCGCGTCCACCGGCTGGGCGCAGACGAAGCGCTCGAAGTGCCGCGCGGCGAGCTGGGCGCGGCTCTCGATCTCGCGGCGTAGGCCGAAGGCAACTTCGAGAATCTCGCGGAACGAAGGCGTGCGGTCGGTGCGGTAGAGCTCGCGCAGCTTCGGGAGATTCCAGAACTCCTCGGGCTTGTCGAAGAGCAGGCGCTGGAGCAGCGCTTCGGCGGCGGACCAGTCCTCGGCCTCCACGGCAGCGCGCAGGTCGGCGTTGGCTTGTGCGGCCTGCTCGGCTTGTGCGGCGAAACGGTCGCGGTACATCTCGCGATCGATGCGCATACCCTCGGGACCGACGGGCTCGCTCACGAGGTGAGCGACCGGGTCGGGCGAGGTGTTGGTGTAGCGCTTCGGTTGCTCGCCGCCGGTCTGACCTCCAGGACTCGGCGTGGGGCCGGCGGTGCCCTTGGGGAGCTCGAGCTTGGCGTCGTAGTTGAACTTCTTCTCGAAGAACTCGCAGTTGGCGAAGAAGTCGAAGAGCGCGAAGCCGGCCTTCGCCGCGGAGCGGCCGGTGGCGGCGTGGGTGAACGTGAAGAGGCGGGTGCCGCGGCCCTTGATCTGGATGAAGTCGGTGGGCGAGAAGATGGGGCGCGCGAGCACGACGTTGAGCACGTCCTCGCAGTCGTAGCCGGTGGTCATCATGCCGACTGTCACGCAGACTCGGGTACGGCTGGTGTCGTAGACGCGGAACTCCTCGTCGCGCCAGCGGGACTTCCCGTTGAGGTTGTTGTTGGCGAAATCGAGCGTCATCTGCTGCGCGCCGGGCTGGTCGCTGGTCACTTGCACGGCGAAGGCCGAGCCGGCGCCGTAGGCCGCGGGCCAGCGGCGGGCGGCCTCGATGTTAAGGGCGGCGACGAGCTTGGTGGCGTGGCGGCGGCTCACGGCGAAGCAGATCGTCTTGCCGATCTCGCCGGTGAGCGGGTCGCACCGGGCGTGGTCGAGAAAACAGCGGACGAAGCTGAGGTTGGTCTCCTCGGAAAAGAAACGGCGTTCGAAGTCGCTTCCGGCGAACGTGAGCTCGGTCTCCTCGCCGTCCTCGTCGCGCTCGACCTTCACCTTGTAGCCACCCTCGGAGAGCAGCTGGGTCGTGATCTCGGTGCGGGCGTCGAGGGCGACCGGGTTGACGAGGTAGGGCGGAGCGTGGGTGACGGCGTCCGTCAGGCTGTACCGGAAAGTTGGTGTGCCGTCGTCGCAGCCGAAGGTGCGGTAGGTGTCGAGGAGCAGGCGGCGCTCGAAGGCGGCGGGGTTGTCGTCGCGGGCGTGGTCGTCGACGCCCTTGAGGTAGTCCTTGGGCGTGGCGGTGAGGCCGAGCTTGGCGCCGACGAAGTACTCGAAGATCGCGCGGTTGTTGCCGGAGATGGTGCGGTGCGCCTCGTCGCTGATGATGAGCTGGAAATCTGTCGGCGCGAAGTCGGTGAGGTAGCGGTTCTGCGCGGCGAGGCTCTGGATTGTGGTGACGACGACCTGCGCGTTCGCCCAATCGCGGCGCTTCTGCTTGTAGACGACGGTCTCGATGCCGTCGTTGGCGAGGTAGAGGCGGAAGTTCTTCTGCGCCTGCGTCTCCAGTTCGAGGCGGTCGACGAGGAAGAGGACGCGCGTGGCGTTGCCGGTGCGCAGGTAGAGCTTGGCGATGGCGGCGCTGAGGAGCGTCTTGCCCGTGCCGGTGGCCATCTCGAAGAGGAACCGGTGCTTGCCCGGGAGCGCCGCGCGCTGGAGCGCGCGCACGGCGTCGAGCTGGTAGTCGCGCAGCAGCCGGATCTTTTTGTTCACCGCCACCTCGGCGCGTTCGGCCGGAGCGTAGGCGAGCCAGCCGGCGTCCTGCGACACGGCGATGTAGTGCTCATCCACGGCGGCGCCGGCGAGGCGCGCGCTGTCGGGCCGCCACTCGACGGAGGAGCCCAGCTCGGCGAGCGAGAGGAAGCGCGACAGGCGCACGGGGTTTCCCTGCCGCAGGTCCCAGTAGTAGTGGGCGAGGCCGTTGCTGAGGAAGATGTGGTTTACGCCCAGCCCGGCGGCGTAGGCGCGGGCCTGTTCCTTGGCGGCGAGCGGCTCGATGCTTTCCCGCTTCGCCTCGACCACGGCGACCGGGCGGCGGTCGTCGCCGAGCAGCACGTAGTCGACGAAGCCCTGTGGCGCGTGCTCGAAGTCGGGGCCGAGGTCGGAGCCCGGCGCGAAGGTCTTCTTCGTCACCCGGTGTTCGCAGACGACGTTGGCCGGCCGGCCCTGCGCCTCGGGGAGAAACCGCCAGCCCGCCGCCTCGAGGAGATGGTTGATGGCAATCCGGGCCTGGGCTTCGGAGGGCATATGGGGCTACGGTGGAGAAACCGGAGCGTAGATCAGCACACGCACTTCCGCCAAGCCTGCAAAAGAAGCCTCGATACGCGGCGGCACTTCAGTCCAAGACAGTTCGTCCACCGGCGGCGAGCAGGTCGCCTTGGACAATCTCGATCACGGGGTTCCGGAACGCTTGGTCGTGGCCGGCTTTCCCAGCATCCGGATCGTCACTTCTTCGAGCCGATCCCGGAATGTGGTGAAACTGGGCATGCTGATTTGCAATGGATCGATCGTACCATCGGCAACCATGTCGGCTAGGTCGCGGACTGTTTTGCGACACGCAGTCAGCAGGGCCTCCAGTTCGGTCTTTGCGGAGTTCGGCGCGTTGTCGTTTCCCGACAAGCGTTCTTCGAGGCTCGAGCAGTTCTGGTAACGGTCGCTCTTCAGCGCACAAATGAGCCAAGCTTCGCTCTTGGGCTTGGGCACCATTGGAACGCCGAGTTCGAAATCCTCGGCTTCGAAGCCGTCGCGGATCGATTTGAGCTTGGTCTCGAAAAGTCCTCGCTCGGTGCTTCGTGTCCCATCCGCGTCATGGAACAAAATTGCAGCAACAGGACACTGCCGCTCCACTTTCTTCTTCTTCGCGAGAAGGGCGAGTGCTCGGGCTTCCTTGAAGAAATAGGCTTCCTCAAACCCCCGCTTCTTGCCGGCGATGTAAGATCGTTGGACGTCGTTCTTGGCCACTTCGCATCTGCGCGCCTCGGAGACGAACTCGAGGGCTTCGTGTGCGAAATCGAAACCAGCAGTTGTGTCGGCAAGCTTCTCGATCACCACCGCCATTGGACCGCGCGTGAAATCGTTGTTGGAGCATTCACCTGTGGCGTTGGCACACTCGCCCATGTCGCTCGGGCCTTCGCCAGAGACGACGAAAATCATTTCTTTCCCTCCGCTCCCTGCGGCACCGCCGGTGTATTCTCGGCCAGTCTCTCGACGAGCTTGGTGAGATCGGTATCGACGAACACTTCGCCAGGACCGAGCGCCTTGAGTTTGTAGCCAGTTTCTGGTTGGTCGAAATAGCGGCAGGCACGGGTCCGGCCGTCAGTCGTCTTGTAGAGCAGAAGCACGCCGTCGCGCGCCACCTTGTCTTCGAGGAAGTTCAGGATGACGGGGCTGTGGGTCGTGACGATCACCTGCTTCCCCTGCGCTCCAAGCCCGACGAGGAAGTCCATCAACTTTTCGACCAGCGCGGGGTTGATGCCGTTTTCGATCTCATCGAACAGCACGATCCCATGTCTGGTCTGGGCCTGCGCCAAGATGGCGATTACGCGAAGCAGCCCGTCGTTGAGATGGGTGGCATCGACGCCGGAATGCCCTTGGTATCGTTCCCAAACCCGAAGGTTCTTCCAACCATAGCGCAGCGTGTTGACGTGGAAGTTCTGGAAACTCGGGTAGAAACGGCTCAACTGCTCGACGAGGGCGTTTTTCTGTGCGGTATCGAAACCAGAGAGAAACGCCGAGAGCTTTTCCCCGCCGGCACCGATGTCGTCCGCTTGTTTGGCACGCCGGCGCATTTCCCGAGGGGAAAGTAGTTCGAGCGAACGTAGGCCTAGGAGTTCCTGTTTGATCTGCCCAATCAACGGATGCGCTTCACCCAGCAGAAGGCGCGACACAACGGAGCCTTGGTAGTCGAACTGGAGCTTCTCCGCCTTACCGAGTGTGCCGGTGGATTCGCGTGCGAAGGCAACCCAGCCGTTGTCGAGTTTCAGCAACGGAGTGCCATCGGTTTCGATCAACTCCCACGTGCATTTGAGCTGGTTGATGTTGTAGCGCGCTTGCCACTCGACGAGTGCTCCCGCGTTCGTACGGACACGCACGGAGAAATTGATCAGCGAATTCTTCTTCGGGCCGAGATTCCACGCGAGATCTCCCGGCTGCCAGTCGCGACTCGTCAGCCACTCCCGCACCTCGCCCGAGGCAACGTGAGCAATGAAGTCGAAGGCCTGCAGGAGCGTGGATTTCCCCGAACCATTGAGGCCGATGAAGCAGGTGAAGCTGCTGAGCTCATGTTCGGCGTCTGGGAGCTCGAAATCGACGAGCGACTTGAAGTTGTCGATCTTGATGCGGGTGATCATGCCGTGCGGAAGCTTGGGAAGGATGGAGAGGGTTGGCGAGGCTTAGCTGGTGCCCCAGAGGCGGGAGAGGGTGCGGTGGATCTTGGCCTCGAAGGCGGGGATCAACCCGCGCACGGCCTCCAGCTTCGCCGCCTCCGCGTCCAGCTCCGCCACGATCCGCTCCTGCTCCGCCAGCGGCGGCAGGGGGATTTCGATGCTCTTGAGATCCGCGGTAGTTATGCTGGCTTGGTTGACGGCTCGTTTTGCGAAAGTGACTGCCTTTGCGACGAACGCATCTTGCTTAAGCCAGTATGCCAGAAACTCCGGAACCACGATCTCTCGATTCGGGCGAAGGCAGAGCAGATTGATCCCGTGGATGACCGGTTCATCGCATCCACGAAAAATCGCCGTCTTCGCCAGATGAGGAACACTGTTGATATGGCTCAACAGGATATCGCCAGTCTGTAGCAGACGATCTGGGGCGACGGTATCGTCTGTCCACTTGGTTTTCTCGGAGTTGAAGGTGCCGTCGGCGATCGACTGGATGCGGGAGACACGGAATCTTCCTAGTTCATCGCGTTGCTCCACATCGGAGCCGTTTCGCATGAAATGTAGAACGTCTCCCAGCGGAACGAATTCCCACTCTGGCATGGCTGCGAAGCGGGGCTTGTAGGCGGCGAGGATTTGGCGGGCGCCGTCGATGACCTGCTGGTAGCCCTCGATCTCCGCCACGATCCGCCGCTGCTCCTCCAGCGGCGGCAGGGGGATTTCGTAGGTTTTGAAGAACCCGTTGTGGAAGCTCTGGACTGTGACGCCAGTCTTGATGCCTTCTCGCAGGATCTCAGCACTCCGCCCTTTGAGGACGAAAAGGAGGAACTTCGGGTCGAGTCGGCTAGTGTCAGGAGTGATCGCGAGGATGTCTTGGTTGGTGCACATCGGCCGTGCCGTGATGGCGACCGGAAGCGTGTGCTGAAGAATGCCCGAGCGAACGACACAGAGCACGGTTCCAGCGGGCAGTAGCTTTGTGGCGCTGCTCTCAACCGCGTCCGGTGAGACGTGATCTTCGGTGTCGGTGATGATCAGCGTCTTCATGTCCTTCGGAGACACCCAAGGAATATCTCCCTGCCAGAAGGCAGGGTTGGACTTCGCCGGAGTCCCTCCGTTGCAGAAGCTCGCTACTTCGCCGAGTGCAACCAGTTCGCCGGCGTCGCTCACGGCTCGATCGCCGAAGAAGACTTCGGCTTGAAGAGTGGCGTTCGTGTGCGCCAGCAGCTCGCTCTTCGCGACGTGTTTCCAGGCGAGCGGGGCGGCGCTCGTCTCTCGACCCTCGTCGCTCGGCAGCTCCTTCCCCTTGAGCCAGGCGCGGAGGAGCTGCTCGGCGGCGGGGAGATCGTTTTTCTCCGGAGTCGGCGTGCGCTTGTCGCCGAGATCAAAACCGTCGGCGGCGATCTTCAGGAAGAGGACTTGGTCGGTGCGGCGGGCGAGGCGTTTGTCCAGGAAGAGGATGCTGGTCTTCACGCCGCTGTAGGGCTTGAAGCAGCCGGCGGGCAGGCTCACGACGGCCACGAGGCTGTCCTCGACGAGGAAGCGGCGGAGCTTCACGTACGCCTGCTGGGTGGTGGCGACGATGCCGTTGGGCACGATCACGCCGGCGCGGCCCTCGGGCGAGAGGTGCTCGGCGATGTAGTCGGTGAAGAGAACCTCGGACTTCTTGGCGGGGACGCGGAACTTCGTGTGCGGCACGACGCCGCCCTTCGGCGTCATGAACGGCGGGTTGGCGAGGATGAGGTCGGCGGTCTCGGCCCAGCGGGCGTCGTTGGTGAGCGTGTCGTAGATGTGGATCGCGGGGGTGGCGAACTGGTGGAGGAAGAGGTTCACGCGGCTGAGCTTCACCATCTGGTCGTTGATGTCGTAGCCGGTGAAGTTGCGGTAGAGCTGCCGGCGCTGGTCGTGCGTGAGGCGGTCGCCGGGCACGGCGGAGCCGGGCGAGGTGTGCTGCGCGAGGATGTGTTTGAAGGCGGAGACGAGGAAGCCGCCGGTGCCGCAGGCGGGGTCGAGGATGCGGTCGGTGGGCTGCGGGTCGAGGCAGGCGACCATGAAGTCGATCACGTGGCGGGGCGTGCGGAACTGGCCGTTGTCGCCCTGGGCGCCCATGCACTGGAGGATGTACTCGAAGGCGTTGCCGAGCTCCTCGCTGTGGGAGTAGGCGAAGCCGCCGAGCTCGGTGAGGAAGAGGGTGAGGATGCGGCCGTCGCGGAACTTGAGGAAGGCGTTGCGGAAGATGTCGCGGAAGAGCGAGGGCAGGTGGGCGGCGGGATCGATCTCCTCCTCCTCGCCCGGCTTGCCGCCCTTCTTCGTGCGGCGGAGCTTCTTGTTGCCGCCGAGGAGTTCAAGGCCGTCGGCGAAGAGGGTCATGCGCTGCTCGGCGGAGACGGTCTGGGGCATGAGCGCGCGCCAGCGGTAGGGTGCGAGCGGGCCGGTGAAGAACGAGCGCTGGCCGCCCATGGCGACGGACTCCTCGTCGAGGTCGTCCATGAACTTGTAGATCAGGGCGAGGGTGATGAGCTCGACTTGGTCGGTGGGCAGGGGGAGCTTGCCGACGAGGATGTCGCGGCAGGAGTCGATGCGGCGCTTGGTTTCGGAGGTGAGCATGGGGGGCGCGGGGCGCGAGTGTGGAGGCACCGCGGGCGCGGTGGCACGCGCGAAACGCGGGGCGGCTGGATGGCTGCGGTGGGGCTGGGAAAACGCGGGTCGCTCCGGAGAACCGCATTGCGGCGAACTTTGGGCAGCGGGCCTACGTTTCCCGATCGAAGGCGGTCTCGACGCGGAGGAGGTCGTGGAGCGTCACAAGGCCGATGATGCGATCGTCGGCGCCGGCTTGGATGAGGATCATGCAGGCGGGGGCGTCGATGAGGAGCTGCTGGACGTCGTGGATGGACGTCTCGCGGCGGGCGGTGGGGGCGGGCTGGAGCTGCGGAGCGCGGTTGCCCTTGATCGCGGCCTGGGCCTCGGTGCGGGTGAGCAGGCCGAGCGGGCGGGCGTCGGCATCGACCACGGGGAAACAGGCGAAGTTTCTCTCGGCGAGGAGCGTGGTGAGGGCGGCGGGCGTGGTGTCGCGGACGAGGACCGGGCGGAAGTTGGCGATGCGGCTGATCGGGGCGCGTTGCCAGGAATGCAGGTCGCGCGGGGGCATGATGCGTTCGATGTCCTGGCCGTCCTGCGCGAGGATGGCGTCGTAGATGTTGTGGCGGGAGAGCAGCAGCGAGAGCGGTCGGGCGACGAGGGCGGCGATGACCAGCGGCGGCACGATGGCGAACTCGTGCGTCATCTCAAAGACGATGAGCACGCTGGTGACGGGCGCGCCGCCGATGGAGGCCAGCCCGCTCGACATGCCGACGACGGCCAGCAACGCCATGTCGTTGGGCGCGAGCGGATGGACGAGGTTGACGAGCCCGGCGACGGACGCGCCGGCGAGCCCGCCGAAGAAGAGCGTGGGGGCGAAGAGGCCGCCGCTGCCGCCGAGGCCGAAGCAGATCGCGGTGGCGACGACCTTGGCGGCGAGGAGCAGGGCGGCGTCGTCGAGCGGGACGGCGCCGCGCAGGGAGGCGGCGAGATCGTCGTAGCCGCCGCTGAAGACGCCCAGCCGGCCGGTGAAAACGAATACGCCGACGCCGAGCGCCCAGACCGCGAGCCCGCCGATCCCGGCGCGAACCCAGGGCGGGAGGGAATGCGGCCGGCGGTTCCAGCCACGCAGGGCCAGCGCGCCGCGTTGGAAGAGGTGGCCGACGCCGGCCACCGTGGCCGCGACGAGCGGCACGGCGAGATAGGTCGCCCAGTGCACGTCGTCGATCGCGCCGAGGGCGAAAGCGGGTTGTGCGCCCACGAGCCCGTGCGCCACAAGCGCGCCCAGCACGGAGGCGAGCAGGATGCCGCCGATGAGCCGGCTGTTGAGATCGCCGACGATCTCCTCGAGCACGAAGGTGACGGCGGCCAGCGGGGCGTTGAAGGCGGCGGCGAGGCCGGCGGCGGCGCCGGCGGCGGCCGCGGCGCGGCGGTTGTGGGCCGGTTCACCGGTGGCGGCGGCGAGGCTGGAGGCGAGACTGCCGCCGATCTGGAGCGCGGGGCCTTCGGGCCCGAGGCTGGAGCCTCCGCCCACGGCGATGACGCTGCCGACAAACTTGAGCGGGGCGAGGCGATGGCGGACCTGGCCGAAGTCCTTCCAGAATGAGAGTTTCAACCGCGGGATGCCGCCGCCGCCGGCCTCCGGACAGAAACGGGTGAGCAGCCAGCTCGAGAAGGCGGCGGTGCCGACGACAAGCAGCAGGCTGCCGACGAGAAACGTCGCCCGGCTCAGGTCCGCGAGTCCGACCAGCCCGTGGCGATAGAGCGCGTGGATACCGGCTTGGAAGGCGACCGCCGCGGTACCGGCGGCGAACCCGTAGAGAGCGTAGCGGAGGATGGGACGGGCGGCGGGCGGCAGACGGTCGATCAGTGCCGCGACCGGATTCGAACTCATCCTTCCGTTCTCGGCGGTTCGTCGCCGTGGGCAAGGGTCGAAAACGCGGCTAAAAGCCACGGTTCAGCGGAAGAGGAGCGGGAAAAAGTCGGCGAGGTAGTTTCGCCAGTTCGTCCACTCGTGGCCGCCGTCGGTGAGCGCGTAGGTGAAGTTCACATCGCGCTGCGCGAGCCAGGCGCGGAAGGTCTCGTTGCGCTGGAGCAGGAAGTCGTCGCGGCCGATGCCGATCCAGAGCAGGCGCGGGCGGAGCGGATCGCCGGACTTCGCGGCGGCGGGGAAGAAGGCGAGCGGGTCGCCGGCGGGTACGGCTGCGCTGAAGGCGCCGACATGGCTGAACAGCTCGGGGTGCTTCAGCCCGATGCCGAGCGCGTGGCCGCCGCCCATGGAGAGACCGACGATGGCGCGGTCGGCCGGTGCGGTGCTCACGCGGTAGTTGCGCTCGACGAAGGGCAGCAGCTCCTCGGTCACGACGCGCTCCATGGCGGCAAGATTATCGGGGAAATACTCCTCGACGTGGTCGAGCGGGAACGGGATCGGGTGGCCGTGGGGCATCACGATCACGGCGGGCTTCATCTTGCCGGCGGCGATGAGATTGTCGGCGATGAGGTGGGCGCGGCCGTTCTCGGCCCAGGCGGTCTCGTCGTCGCCGTAGCCGTGGAAGAGGATGACGACGGGGTAGCTCTGCGCCGCACGCGGATCGTAGCCGGGCGGGGTGTAGAGCTGGAATGAGTACTCGCGGCCGGCGACGGCGGAGGCGACGGTGTGGCGATGCAGGGTGCCGTGCGGCACGGGTTGGAGCGACCAGACGGGCGCGGTGCCGCCGGTGAACTCGAAGGCGCTCTCGCTGGTGATCCACTTCTTGATGGAACGGTTGCGCGGATCGAGGGCGGTGGCGCCGTCGATGGCGAAGGTGTAGCTGTAGATGTCGGGCGCGAGGCCGGAGACGGTGACGGACCAGACGCCGGCGGCGTCCTTGGTCATCGGAGTCGGGGCGGTGCGGCGCAGGCCGACGAGCGAGACGGCCTGCGCCTCGGGAGCGTAGCAGCGCAAGGTGACGCTCTGGGCGGTGATCTCGGGGGAGACGAAGGTCGGCGGTGTGGCGGCGGCTGCGGAGACGGCCGCCCAAAACGCGGCCAGAAGGATGGGTCGATAGGGGTGTTGCATACGCACCAAGCGGATGCGCCGCCGGGCGGCGGGCGTTAAGGGAGAGGACGGCCCGAGTGGCGGCACCATGGATGCCTTCGAGCGAAGCGGTGGCGCGAGCCCGCGAAGCGGCGGCGATGAGCAAGTGCACCGCGGCGCGGTGTCAGTCTGCTGCCGACGGCATGTCGGCCCGCGGTAACCGGCGGGCATCGCAAGACGACGCCATGCCAAGGAGAACAGATCGGCGGCTCAGACGTAGGCGGGGGTGGCGCCGCGGTGGCGGGCGACCCACTCGCCGCGACGGCAGGCGGCGGCGAGGAGCTTCGTGGGAGCGGCACCGGGCGTGAGCAGCAGGCCGGCGAGGAGCGCTGCGAGAAAAGCGTCGCCGGAGCCAACGGTATCCACGACGCGGACCGGCTTGGCGGGCTCCCAGTGCCAGACTCCGTCGAGCAGCCAGCCGGCGCCGCGCGCGCCGGCGGTGACGAGAATGGAGCGGCAGCCGTTGCGCTCGAAAAGGGCGCGGGCGTTGCGTTCCTCGCGACCGTCCGCGGAGTCGTCGCTGTTGCCGGCGAGGTAGGCGGCTTCGGCGGAGTTGAGCTTGAGGATCGAGGCCTGGCGGGCGAGGCGGCGCAGTTGGGTGCGGTCGATGTGCGGCGGACGGAGGTTGACGTCGAAGACGCGCAGGGCGGTCTCGGGAAGCTCGGCGAAGAGCTGGTCGAGCGACTGCTGGTTGGCCGAGGAGCGCAGCGCGAGGGAGCCAAAGACGAAGGCGTCGGCTTTGCGGGTGGCGGAGAGGGTGCGCCCGCCGGGCTCGATGCCGTCCCAGGCGACGTTGCGGGCGATGTCGTAGGCCGGCGCGCCCTCGGCGCCGAGCTGGGCGCGGACGTAGCCGGTGGGGCGGGGGGGCTGGCGGCGGATGCCGGAGGTGTCGATGCCCCAGGCGAGGAGACGGCGGCGGAGTTCGTCGCCGAGCACGTCGGTGCCGACGGCGGAGGCGAGGTGCACGGAACAGCCGTGACGAGAGAGGTGGTACGCGACGTTGAATGGCGCGCCGCCGGGGTAGAGGGCATCCGGGAGAAAGTCCCAGAGGATTTCGCCGAAGCAGACAACGAGCGGTTGAGAGTCGGATGCGGAGCTCATGGCCGCGAGCATGGGGAAAGTCCGCGGCGGGATGAAGGAGGAAAACGGGGACTCCGGTGGTCATAAACGGCGCGGTGGCACGCGAGGTTTTCCGATTAGCCCGGCAAATTCGCGCGCAGCGAAATCCGCCAGGGCTTTCGACAGGCGTCGCGGATCGAGATTCTGGCAAATCTCGCAACAGCGCGCGCGCTTTCTCCCTTCTTGGAGTGAGGACGATACGGGTTGCCCTCCCCGGTGTGCGCGGGGCGTGAGTCGTTGTGTCCTGGTGGCGCAACAAAAAGCCCTGCGCGGCTGAGCGGCGCAGGGCGTGGGGAGATGGCGGGGCGGCTGTAGGCGGGGTCAGCCGTTTTGCAGCTCGTAGCTGAGGATGCTCAGAGCGTAGACGGCGGCGGTCTCGCAGCGCAGGACGAGCGGCCCGAGGGTGATCGGCTCGAAACCGGTGTTCTTGGAGATGCTCATCTCGGCCGGCGTGAAATCGCCCTCGGGGCCGACGAGCCAGAGAACCTTCTGCGGCAGGCGTCCCTTCTCCTCTCGGAAACGGGTGAGCACGGACTTGAGCGACTTGGCTCCGGGCTGGAGGCTGGCGATCAGCTTCAGGTCGTAGCCCTTGGAGTTCTCCATGAAATCCGTGGCACGCTGGACCGGCTGGATCGCGGGCAGGAAGGAGTTGCCGCACTGCTTGGCGGCCTCGACGGCGGCGGTGCGCCATTTCTCGATCTTGTTCTCCTCGCGGTCGCCCTCGAGCTGGACCTCGGTGCGCTCGCTCACGAGCGGGACGATGCCGGCGACGCCGATCTCGGTGGCCTTGCGGACGATGGCGTCCATGTACTTTCCCTTCGGGAGGGCCTGGCCGAGGGTGATGGCGTAGGGCAGCGGCTTGATCTTCTGTGGGAAGCGGACCTTCAGGCGCGCCTCGCGTTTGCCGATGGAGGCCAGCTCGCAGATCCACTCGTGGCCGGAACCGTCGAAGGCGACAACGGTATCGCCTTCATGGGCACGGTTCACGGAGACGAGGTGGTGGGACTCGGTCTCGTCGAGGACGATTTCCGCCGGTTCGCGACTCGGCGGGGTGCAGAAAACGCGGAAGTCAGGCATTCAACGATGCCAGCGCGCGGGACGGGCGGCTGGCAAACGCGTTTTCCGTGGTTTGCAGCGGAGCTCCGCGCGAAAACGCGAGACCCAGAAACGGCTGAAGCGCTCGGTTTCCCGAGCG
>CAZXHR010000022.1:0-32286 GCA_964640465.1 uncultured Opitutaceae bacterium | reverse complement strand
AACTGATCTCCGCGCCCCCGCACTCCGCCTCCATCATGGGCCCCACCCTCACGAATCACACCGACCAGCTCCTCGCCGTCCACTGGTCCGGCATCACCGACCGCGGCCGGATCCGCCAGAACAACGAGGACGCCTTCCTCGCCCTCGCCATCGACAAGCTCGGCGTCCACCACCTCGGCAAGATCGGCGAATCCACCCTCGCCCAGTCCGATTTCATCTTCGCAGTCAGCGATGGCATGGGCGGCGCCAACGCCGGCGAATTCGCCAGTCGCATCGCGGTCGATCGCATCACCCGCCTGATGGCTCGCCAGTTCCACACCGCCGCCCAAGGCCTCGACTCCGGCTTTGCCGACATCCTCGCCGAGCTCGTCTCCCAGATCCACCAGGACCTCCTCAACCTCGGCAACAGCTACGAGGAATGCGCCGGCATGGGTGCCACCCTCAGCCTCGGCTGGCTCACCCCTGGATGGCTCTACTTCGCCCACGTCGGCGACAGCCGCATCTACTACCTCCCCGTCACCGGCGGCCTCACTCAAGTCACCCACGACCACACCCACGTCGGCTGGCAACGCCGCACCGGCAAGATCAACGAGCGCGAGGCCCGCAACCACCCCGGCCGAGTCTCGCTCCAGCAGGCCCTCGGCGCCGGCTACCAGATCGTCGACCCGCACATCGGCGCCGTCGGCGTCCAGCCCGGCGACCGGTTCCTTTTCTGCACCGATGGCTTGGTCGACGGCCTCTGGGACCGCCGTATCGAGGAAGCCATCCGCGAGCCCGATCCCGCCCGCGCCGCCGAGCCTCCCGCCAAACGCCTCGTCGAGGAGGCCAAGGACGTCTCCCGCGACAACATCACGGCCATCGTCGTCGAGCTACACCCCGCACCGCCGCCACTCCAGCCGTAGGGACCGCGTCTTGCGCGGGCCCTTCTGCTCCGCCTGCCCAGCCGCCACGCCCGTCCGTACTGTGTGGCGACCGCGCGAAAAGTAGCGTTGCCAAGCCCCGCCCCGCTCGGGTCTTGTTGCCCGCTCCGGCATGCTCTTCAGCTCCCTAGTTTTTCTCTACGGCTTCCTGCCCGCATTCCTCCTTCTGTACTACGTCGGTCCGAAGGCATGGCGGAACACCACGGCGCTGATCGGCAGCTTCCTCTTCTACGCCTGGGGCGAGCCCGCGTTTGCCATCCTGCTGCTCGCCTCCGGTACCGCCGACTACGCCCTCAGCCTCGCGATGGCTGCCCTGCCACCCGAGGCCGTCAAGCGTCGCCACAGTCTGCTCACACTCGCCCTCGCCTACAACATCGGCGCGCTGGCCTACTGCAAGTACAGCAACTTCTTCGTCGAGCAGTTCAACATCCTCCTCGGCTGGCTCGGCACCGGCGCCATCCCTTGGACGAAGATTCTCCTGCCCATCGGCATCTCCTTCTTCACGTTTCAAAAGATCACCTACTTGGTCGACGTCTTCCGCGGCAAGGCCCAGCCCACCCGCAACCTCCGCGACTACCTGCTCTACATCTCGCTTTTCCCGCACCTCGTCGCCGGCCCGATCATCCGCTTCCACGACCTCGCCGACCAGATCACCGGCCGCGAACACACCCTCGACCGCTTTCTCTCCGGCCTCTGGCGCTTCGCCCTCGGCCTCGGCCGCAAGGTTCTTCTCGCCAACCCCATCGGCCACGTCGCCGACCAAATCTTTGCCGTCGATCCGGGCAAGCTCGACACCCCGCACGCCTGGCTGGGCATCTTCTGCTACACCCTCCAGATCTACTGCGACTTCGCCGCCTACTCCGACATGGCCGTCGGCCTCGCCCGGCTTTTCGGCTTCGAGTTCTGCGAGAACTTCAAGCACCCCTACTCCTCCCGCAGCATCACCGAGTTCTGGCGCCGCTGGCACTGCTCCCTCTCCACCTTCATGCGGGACTACCTCTACATCCCGCTCGGCGGCAACCGCGTCGGCTCCATCCGGCAGGTGTTCAACCTCTGGTTCGTCTTCCTCGTCTCCGGTTTCTGGCACGGCGCCAGTTGGACCTTCGTGGCCTGGGGCGCCTACCACGGTTTCTTCATCTCTCTAGAGAAGGTGATCGGACACGAGCGCATCCGCCGCATCCCCGCCCTGCTCGCCTGGCCCGTCACCTTCGCACTCGCGATGATCGGGTGGGTGTTCTTCCGAGCCGACACGCTCCCGCTGGCCACCCGCTACATCGCCCGGCTCTTCATAGCGGTCCCCGCCCCCGCCCTCGACCTCTCCGTGCCGAGCCGCACCTGGGCCGCCCTCGCGATCGCGGCCGTGACCGCCTTCATGCCGGAGTCCTGGTGGGACCGCCTCGGCTGGACCTCGGCTCATCCGGGCACGAAGGCGCAAGCCATCGGCCGCCTCCTCGTCGGCACCGCCCTGTTCCTGCTGGCCTGCGCGGCACTCGCCAACCAGAGCTACAACCCCTTCATCTATTTCCGCTTCTGACATGCAGCACCCGAACGTCAGTCGCAGGCTCAAGATCGCCATCCTCGCAACGGTCGCCGTTTTCTGGGCACTCGTCGTCGCCGACACCTTCCTGCCTCTGCCCCGCGTCCTATCCCGGCTGAAGGGTGTCGAGGAGGAACTCCCCCCACCGCAGTGGAGCATGGAAGCCCTGCGCTCCGGCGCCACCGTCAAGGCCATCTCCAAATGGTTCGACGCCCGTGTCGGCCTGCGCAGCTTCTGGGTCCGCCTCGACAACCAGATCGACTACTCGCTCTTCCACCAAACCGCCCAACGCGGCGACGGCACCCGCCTCGTCCTCGCCCCGGGCGATTGGCTGTACGAGCGGCAGTACATCGAGTTCGCCACGAACAAGAGCATTCTCTCCCCCGAGGAATGCGCCCGTCGCATTGAGCGCATGCGCCGTGTCGAGGCCAAGCTCGCCCGCCGCGGCATCCCCCTGCTCTACGTCGTCGCCCCGAGCAAGGCTTCCGTCTACCCCGAGCACATCCCCGCCGAGTTCTTCCGCGAAAAGAAGCCGGACCAGATCGTCACCAGTTGGGAGCTTAGCCGCGATTACCTTCCGAATTCGGGCATCAGCTACATCGACGGTCCGGCCCTGTACGATCGCTGGAAGAAGGAGGGTGTGCCCGACCTCTTTGCCCGCTCGGGCACCCACTGGAGCTACGTCTCGGCACTCAAGATCTGGGACGAAATCCGCGCCTCGCTCAACCCGCGCCTCGCCCGCCCCATTCCGCCACTGAAGTACGCGCCATTGCGGCCGAACCGCCCGCAGGGCAACGACCGCGACCTGCTCGACCTCGCGAACCTCCTCGTCTCATGGCCCTACGAGCACCCCCTGCCGAAGCCCAGGATGATCCCGCAGAAGGAGATAAAGACCGCCGATCTCCCACGCATCCTCTGGGTCCACGACAGCTTCGGCTGGGTCCTCATCGAGGAGCTCTACGAGTCGAACTCCGCACGTCCCTCCAACTCGCTCTACTACTTCGAAACCGAGATGAAGATCCCCGGCGGGGTCGCCACCGGCCGCAAGACTAAGGAGATCGACTGGCCCACCTACCTGCGCGACTACGACGCCATCGTCCTCGTCTGGACCGAGATCGCGTACGAGTTCGACAGCTGCGGTTTCTTCGAAGCGATCGACAAGGCCCTCGACTGAGCGCACCGCAGCCGAGGTAACCGCGCGCGACATTGCCTCGCCATCACCTTGCGGCTTCACAAGCCGCGGCCGTTCGCTTCAATCACCCGATGGACCTCCGGCCCGCCTTGGATCGCAACCGCCTCTTCCGCCTGTGCTTCTTTGTGCTGCTCGCGGCGGCGTTCTGCGTCTACGCCTACTACCGCCGCCGCTTTATCGGCGCCTGCGACTGGTACGGCTACTTCCAACTCGGCCGCCTCTTCGGCGAGGGTCGCGTCTTCCTCGACACTCCCCTGCCGCCCGACATCTATCCGTCCATTGTCCCGCTCGGCTTCTCCGTCGCCGGCACCCACGTCCTGCCCCAGTATCCACCCGGCTACCCGCTGCTCCTGGGCATCGCCAGCTGGTTCGGCGCGGAGCTGTTTGTCACCCCCGTCATCGGCCTGGCCTCGATCCTCCTGATCTACTTCGCCGCACGCGAATTCGCCGAGCGCTGGATCGCGCTCGCCGTGGCGGCGATCTGGGCCTTCTTCCCGATCGTCATCTTCGGCAGCACGGAGGTGATGAGCGATCTCGTCGCCGCCGTCCCGTTACTCGGGTCCTATCTGCTCTACCGCAAGGGCTGGCTGCGCACCTCCGCCCTCGTCCTAGGCACGGCGTTCTGGGTCCGCCCGACCAACGTCCTCTACGCCGTCGTGTTCGCCGGAGTGCTGCTGCGCGACAAGCAACTGATCCGCTACGTCCTCTGGACCGTGCCGACCGTCGCGCTCTACGCCGCCTACAACACCCTCCTCTTCGGCGCGCCGTGGCATACCGGCTACGGCGACTTCGCCAACGACCTCTCGACCCGAGTCTTCTGGCCGTTCCTCGGGTTCTACATCTGGCAGACCGTCCTCCATCTCGCAGCGCTCGTGCCCTTCGTCTTGATCGGCCTGCGCCGCGGCCGCCGTTCGGAGGTCGTCTTCCTGGCAGCCTGGGCCGCTGCCTACCTGTTCTTCTACTGCTTCTGGATCTCGGGCGGCGACATGTGGTGGTGGACGCGTTTCCTCCTGCCCAGCTATCCCGCGCTGTTCCTGCTCGCCGCCAACGGCCTGCAACAGACCGCCGACTGGCTCCGCCGCTGGCGTGACACCACAGTGGTGCGCAACGCCTCGTTCGCCGCACTCGCAGCCCTTGTCGCGGGCATGCTCGTTTTTGAGATCTCGCTCGGCCAATCCTTCTCCCACACCGGGCTGTGGACTCCCAACAAGGGGCGCGACTACTACAACGTCGTCCGCACCGTCGACGAACTCGCTCCCGCCGGCTCCTTTATCGGCAGCGTCGAGTTTTGCGGCACATGCCGCCTGTACAGCCGCAACCAGCCGTTCCTCGCCTGCCACACCAACGCCCCCGCGCTCGTCCACGATCTCCTCGCCCGCCAAGCCCCGGTGTTCCTGATCGTCGAGCCTTGGAACCGCACCAACGAGACCGTCCGCACCCTGCTCGACACCAACACCGCGGAGCTCCTTCGCGAGATCGAGATCTGGGGCGGCGTGCGGATCTACCGTCTCACCCCGAAGCCAGCCCAAGGCTGATCCGCCGTTCCCGGCATGCTGCTGCTCGACCTCACGCACACCAGCCACACCGCGGCCCGCACCGGCATCCAGCGGCAGGCCCGCGGCGTGTTCTGCGCCCTCGAGCGGCAAACCGAAACCGCCGCTGTCTGCCTCGACCCCTTCGCCGCCGCCTGGCGCCCGCTCGACGAACGCGAACTTCTCCTCGCCCGCGGCACGCTCCCGCCGTCGTCCGGCTCCCGCCGCGGCACGCTCTGGCCGTTCGGCCGCAAACTGCACAGCTGGTGTAACCGGCTCACCGGCACGACTGCCGAACCCCCGCCGGCCACCGGCCTCGTCTGCCCCGAGATCTTTTCGCCGCAGGTCGCCGCACGTCTGCCCGAGCTCTTCGCCCGCGTCACCGGTCCGCGCGTCGCCTTCTTCTTCGACACCATCCCGCTCACGCACCCGGAGTTCACGCCGCCCAAGACCGTCGCCCGCTTCCCCTCCTACATGCAGGAGCTGCTGCAGTTCGACGGTATCGCCGCCAACTCGCGCACCACTGCGGATTCGCTTCTCGGGTACTGGCGCTGGCTCGGCGTCGCCAATCCGCCGCCCGTCACCGCGCTGCCCCTCGGTGTCGACCTGCCCGCCACGCCCGCCGGCCTACTCGCAACCACCAGCTCCGCCCTCCCGCAGATCCTCTGCGTCGGCACGATCGAAGGCCGCAAGAACCACCTCGCGCTCCTCGGCGCCGCCGAGACGCTCTGGGCCGAAGGTCTGCGCTTCGAGCTGCGCCTCGTCGGCCTCCCGCGCCCCGAAACCGCCGCCGCCGCCCTGGCCGAAATCCGCCGCCTCCACGCCGCCGGCCGCCCCCTGCGCTTCGACGGCGTGCTCGACGACTCCGCCCTGGCCGAAGCCTGGCGCACCTGCGCGTTCTCGGTCTATCCGTCGCTCATCGAAGGCTTCGGTCTTCCCGTCGCCGAGAGCCTCGCCCACGGCAAACCCTGCATCTGCGCCGGCACCGGTGCCACCGGCGAGTTGGTCCCCGGCGGCGGCGCCATCGGCATCCAACCGGCGGATGCGCCATCCTTCGCCGCCGCGATGCGCCGGCTGCTGACCGATCCGGCCGAACTCGCCCGCCTCGCCGCCGAAGCCCGTGCCCGCCCCGTGCCTACGTGGGACGCCTGCGCCGCGCACCTGCTCGATTGGATGGCCGGGCTGCCCGTGCGCAGCTGAGCAGCCACAGCTTCCGGGAAGGCGCCAGTTCGATTCCGAAGCAGCGCCATGCGCTATCAGAGACTTCGTTTCTATCCGCTCAGCCCTTGCCGATGCCGGAAGCCTTGAAGCCGAGCGCGCGAAGCTTCTTCAGGTCGAGGATGTTCCGGCCGTCGAATACCGACGCCGGCTTCATCATATGCCCGTGCATGCGCTCGAAATCGACCGTCTTGAACTCATCCCACTCGGTGAGCACGACGACGGCATGCGCGCCCTCGGCGGCCGTGTACGGATCAGTACAGATCGTGATGGCGGGATTCGGCTTCCCGTCGGGAAATTTCGGAGAGGCACCGAGGTCGCGATAGATCTCCTCGGCGGGAACTTTCGGGTCGTAGATCGCCAGCCTCGCCTGCTCGGAAAGCAGGTCCTTGCAGACGGTGATCGCGGCGGATTCGCGGGTGTCGTTGGTGTCCTTCTTGAACGCGAAGCCGAGGATGGCGATGCGCTTGTCGGCGACGGTGTTGAAGAGCTCGCGCACGATGCGCTTGGTGAAGCGGTGCTTCTGCCAGTCGTTCATCTTCACCACGCTCTCCCAGTACGCGGAGACCTCCGGCAGGCCGAAGTGCTCGCAGAGGTAGACGAGGTTGAGGATGTCCTTCTGGAAACAGGAGCCGCCGAAACCGACCGAGGCGCGCAGGAACTTCGGCCCGATGCGCGAATCCTTGCCGATCGCGTTGGCCACCTCGTCCACATCGGCGCCGGTCACTTCGCAAAGCGCGGAGATCGAGTTGATCGAGGAGATGCGCTGCGCGAGAAACGCGTTGGCGATGAGCTTGGAAAGTTCCGACGACCACAGGTTGGTCGTGATGATCCGCTCGCGCGGCACCCAGCGAGCATAGACATCGACGAGCTTCTGCAGCGCCGCCTGCCCTTCCGGCGTCGGCTGGCCGCCGATGAGCACGCGGTCCGGCGCCTCGAGGTCGGCCACAGCCGTGCCCTCGGCGAGGAACTCGGGGTTCGAGAGCACCTGGAACTTCAGGTTCGGCGAAGTCGCCGCGAGGATGGTCGAAATCGACTCAGCGGTCTTCACAGGGATCGTCGACTTCTCGACGATGATCTTCGGGCTGTCCGCATGCGCTGCGATCGTGCGCGCCACCCCCTCGATGTACTTCAGGTCAGCCGCCCTTCCAGCACCGTGACCGTAGGTCTTGGTCGGGGTGTTGACACTGACGAAGACGATGTCGGCGCCCTTGATGCCGCCGGCAACATCGGTCGAGAAGAAGAGGTTCCGGCCGCGCGCCTCACGCACGACTGCGTCGAGCCCCGGCTCGAAGACTGGTAGGTGGTCGGAGTTCCAGGCAGCGATGCGCGCAGCGTTCATGTCGACAACCGTCACGCGGATGTCGGGGCACTTGCGGGCGATCATCGCCATGGTGGGACCGCCGACATAGCCGGCGCCGATGCAGCAAATATTCATGTTCGTGACTCGGGGGTTTGCTTTGCCGAAATTTGTGGAGGGAAACGGGACACCTGTCGACGTCGCGTTGCGAGAAAGAATCTGTGGGAGGGCCATCGTCCAAACGGCACAGCGAAACGGTACCCTCCAGCGGATACTGCAACACTCCCTCGCCTGCCTCTCTGGAGGGCGGCGCTTCTGCGCCGCCGCGCACAACCCCGCGCTCAATGCGTCACGGTCTCACTGCAGCTGCGGCGGCAGCTTGAGCAGGATGTCCTTGGCCTTCTGCAACGGCTCGCGCGTACCAAGCCCCTTCGGATTTTCGCCGGTCTTGATCGCAGCGACGGTGCGGAGCTGGTTCAGCACGAAGCAGTAGTCGTTGTTCACCATCACGCCGAGCAGCTCGCCGGTCTTGCTGAAGACGATGTCGCCGGTGTGCGGCGCGAAGTCGCCGAAGAGACGTTTGAAAAAGCGGTTGTCCATCTGCACATAGCGCGGAGCAGTGGGGTCGAGCTTGAACGCGATCTCGCCGTAGTAGCGGCCGCTGTTGCTCACCAGCACCGCCTCCGGGAACTTGAACGGATCGGCAGCCAGCGGGTATATCTTCACCCCGAGCGCCGCCGCGCGAGCGGCGTCGACCGGGATCAGGACTACGCGCGGGTCCAGAGCTTGGAGACCATACTCGCTCACGGCGATCTCAGCACCGGGCCGCTTGAGTGTGCCGCGTACCAAGTCGAAATCGACCGGCGTGCCGGCAAGGTCGAAGGGCGCATCGGCGGCGTGTAGCAGCGCGAAGACCTTGTTGCCGTCGGAGACGAGCACCGTGCGGGCGCTGCGCTCGATCGTATACGGCCCAAGCAACACCGTGCGGCGCGAAACGCCATCGATGGAGAACTGGTTGGCCACGAAATCGCCGAAGAGGACGTTCGGGTTGATCGGGCGATTCTCGCGGATCTCGCGCGTGAGCTCGCCGGATTTCTCCGCGAGCTTGCCCACGCCCTCGGCGAGCACTCCCGCCTGCGCCTGGATCTTCGCCTTCTCCTCGCGCTCGGCGACGACCGTCTCGCGCATCTGCTCGATGTTCTCGCGCAGGAGCCCCTTCTCCTGCTCGGCCACCTTCACGGCCACGTTGAGACTCTCGATCTCGCCGCGTGCGGCGGCATGTTTCTGCTCGAGCGCAGCGTAGGCCGCCTTCTGCTCTCGCGACTGCTGTTCGCGCAACTCGAGATCACGCTGGAGTTGCGCGAGCCGGATCTTGCCGGCCTCGATCTCGGCGGCCCTGGCGGCAGACTCCTGGGCAAGTGCGGCAGCCTGCGCCTGGGTGGCGGAGAGGCTCTGCGCAAGCTTGCCCTTCTCGCCTTCGAGAGAGGCGACCTGCTGCTCGCGCTGTTGAAGGTTCTCGGCGGTGGTGGAAAGCTGGCTGCGCAGCTCCTCGCGCGCGGCCTGCTCGTCGGCCAGCGACAGGCGCATGACCTCGACGAGCTCGTTGGCCGGTCCGGCGCTCTCGCCGGGGATCGGCACGGAGGCGGCGGGCGGCGTGGGCGTCTTCGGCGGCTCGACCTGCTCCCAACGCGTGAGCGCGAGGAGGTTGAGCAGGAGGAAGTCGCAGATGATGAGCAGTAGCGTCTTGTTCATGCTACGGCGGGCTCAAGCGGCGGGCTTGGCGGGGACGGCGTTCTGGCTCTCGAGGATGAGCTTCTTCTTGTACGGCCTCACATTGCGGATCTTCACGAGCGCCACACAGGTGATGCCAAAGAGGTTCGAGGAATAAGCGGCGAGCAGGTTCGGCTGGATGACGCCGAGCACCTGAAGCACCAGCGCGGTGGCCGTGCCGGCGATGCCCACGTACAGGCCGGAATCGAAAAGGTTCTCCTCGTTCTCCATCAGCCGCAACTTGAGCAGGCTGGGGATCTGCTGGCGCTCGATCTCGCGCATCTTCAGCAGACAGATCCAGTAGACCATCACCTGCACCGTCGCGAAGAACAGGATCGTGACGATCGTCGAGAGATCCACGACCGACTTGCCGGCCGCCGGCAACGCCTGCACCTGCCCGACCATGCTCAGCGCCGGGATGCTCACCTTCATCGCGAGATCCGCCGGCGGCGCGCCGCGCAGCAGGAACGGCTCGCTGAGGACGAACAGCACGCCGGAGAACACCAGCGCCATCACGCCGCTCTTCGCGTGCATCAACGTGCGGTTGGCCGCCGAGAGCACCGGTCCGACCACCGCGCGGTCGAGCGCGCGGAAGACGAACCACACTCCGGCGAAAAAGCAGAGGTATTTGAGGACGGTCATGACGGTTGGGTATCGGAGGCTTAACGAGGCGAAAAAGTCCCAGGCCAGGGGCGAATCGGGGTTCACGGGCACCTGTCGCTGCACAAGCTGGCGCACGGCATTCTCGCCCTCGCGCAGCGCCGTCTCCAGGCCAGCCACACCGCCCTTGCCGTAGCGCAGCGCGTAGCGCGTCACGCCGTCGGGCGCGCGGCTCTGGAGCGAGGCGGCGTAGAGCGCGGGCATCATGTCCGGCGCCACGCGCAGGAGCTGCGCAAACTCGCCCACGGTCTTCACGTCGGGACACGCGCGCAGCCACTCGCCGAGCTGAAGCCAGTTGAGCCGCCGCGAGAGCGACAGCAGGTCGTAGTAGAAATTCTCGATCGGCTCGAGCTCGCCGCTCTGCACCGCCAGTTCGGCGCGGTTGCGCACCTCCTTCGCGAGCGGGCTGGAGAGCCAGTTGCCCTGGTGGAGCAGCGCCGTCATCAGGATCGTGGCGTCGAGCGGCTGGCCGCCCGCGCGCTTGGCAGGCACGAAACGCTTCGTGTGGTCGATGTCCGCGGTGGCCAGCAACGCCTTCACCGCGCTCGAGCGCGTGTTCGCCAGATAGCTGCGCACCGTCTCGCGCTGCTTCGCCGGCAGAAACTCTTGGATCGCCGGTCGCGACACCACCGCAGGCGCCGCCGCGGCGGTCGGCTTGTTCTTCCCGGCGAATACCTGCTCGAGATACGGATCGATCCCGCCCCAGGGGACGAGCTCGGGCTGGCGCTGCGCATCGGCGGCGAGCGCGGCGCCGAGCGAATCCGTGCCGCGCAGCGCGAGCTTCTTCGCGGCATCGCACACCAGCACAGCCGGACCGGGCTTGTCGGACTCGCGCAACGTCTCGCCGAACTCCACCAGCGTGGGCGAACCGGCGCCCGCCTCGCGCAGCAGCAGCGGGCTGAGCGACTTCACCTGCACGGGCAGCAGCCACCCTGCCGCCACGAGCGCCGCGCCCGCGACGATCAGCCAGATCGGCTCCCCGCGATTGCCCGCGAGCCAGTCGGCGACCGAGTGTTTCATGGGGCGGGAAGTTGGCACGGGAGCAAAGTACGGGACAGTTTTAATTTGCGAGAGCCAACGCTGACGGCAGCGTCTCGAAATCGGACCCATGCTTCTGCCGATTGTTCGCTACAACCAGCCCGTTCTCCGTAAAAAAGGCGCGCAAGTGACCGCCTTCGATGCCGCCCTGCGCAAGCTCGCCGACGACATGGCCGAGACCATGCGCACCGGCGACGGCATCGGGCTCGCCGCCCAGCAGATCGGCCAGGCGATCCAGTTCTGCGTCATCGACATGCGCCCCTCAGAGGCCGAGTTCGACTGGGAGCTCGACGGCCGCAAGCCGCCGCTCGACCTCTGCATGCCGCTGGCCATCGCCAACCCGAAGATCACCGCGCTCCCCGGCAAGGAGACCACCTACGAGGAGGGCTGCCTCTCCTTCCCCGGCATCCATGCCGACGTCGTCCGCCCCGATGCCATCCGCGTCGAGTATCAGGATCTCGACGGCACCGCGCACACCCTCGTCTGCAACGGCCTCTTCGCCCGCTGCGTCCAGCACGAGACCGACCATCTCAACGGCGTGCTCTTCATCGACCGCATGGCCAAGCGCGTCGTCGCCGAGATCAAGCCCGAGCTCAAGGAGCTCGAGAAGGAAACCAAGGCCGCCGCCAAGAAACCGGCGAAATAGCGCCGCTGCGCCAGCGCACGCGGCACCCGCTCGACTTTCCACGGTCCACACCCGAGTCGCCGCCATGCACTGCCGCACCTTCTTTCTGGCCGTCATCCTCCCCGCCACCGCTCTGGCAGGAGACGTCCCCACGCCGCCAGCCAGTCCTGAGACTCCGGTACAGGCTGCCGCCCCGAGCGGGGCGCAAGCCGCCGGATTCCTCCGCCCCGGCGAAGTCCTCGAACTGCGCATGAGCTACGGACTGCTCGGCACCGCCGGCACCACCCGCATCGAGACGCTCTCCGAGACCGCCGCCGAAGGCCCGCGTTTCCGTATCCGCGTCGCCACAAAGAGCGGCGGTCTGATCGACACCTTCTACACCGTCGTCAACGACTCCGAGTCCGTCCTCGACGCCGCCACCGCCCGCCCCCTCGTCCTCACCACCAAGGGCAAGAACGGCCGCCGCCTCACCGAGAAGACGACCACCTTCGACTACGCCTCCGGCCAGGCCGTCCACGTCAACGTCATCCGTCCCAAGCACAACGCCACCGTCCCGCTCCCCGCCGAGCCCGCCTACGATCTCATGGTCGCCCTCCTCCAGACCCGAGCCTGGCACCTCAAGCCCGGCGAGTCGCGCCGCATCCACTGCGTCAACGACGACGAGTTCTTCGCCCTCGAAGTCGCCGCCACCGGCGAGGACCGCGTGAAGACCCCCGCCGGAACCTTCGACGCCGTCGTACTCGAGCCCAAGCCCGTCGGCACGCCCGTCGGCTTCTTCAAGAAGGGCGGCTCGCTAAAGGTCTGGATCTCCAAGGGCGACAGGCCGCAGATCGTACGTCTGGATACAAAGCTGAAGTTCGGCACCATCACAGCCGTCCTCACCAAGGAGGAAACGCTCCCGCCGCCTGCCGCACCGCAGCCCACGGCCAGTCCTGCGGCCTCTGCTCAGCAGCCGGCACCGGTGCCAGCCCTGGAGCCGGCCCAGCCCGCACCCACCGCGAACGTCCCGTGACGCAGCCCGCCTACTGCGCCGGCAACGCCGCGAGCGACTTGCGCGCCTGTTCGAACCCCGGCACCGCCGCCAGGATCGCCGTAAACACCGCGCGCGCCTCCTCCGTGCGCTTGAGCGCCACGAGCATGCAACCGTGCTTCCAGCTCAGCCAGGGATTGGGAAAGAGCCGCGCGTATTCGCGATAGTACGGCTCGGCCAGATCGTACCGTTTGAACGCCTCCGCCATCGCGGCCACATCGTACGTCGCCGAGAGCGGCTCGAGCTTCGCCGCAGCAGCCGCATACCGCTCCGCCGCACCCGCCGGCCCTGCCGCCGGTGCCATCAGGTGGTAGCGCAACAGCCCCATCTGTGCATCGATGCAGCCGGCATCCATTCCGGCAGCGCGCTCGAGTTCCGCCCTCGCTCGCTGCAGCAACGCCTCGCACTCCGCTCCCCCGACACCGGCCGCCTGCGCGAGCAACGCCTCGCCGAGCCGGCTGTGCATCGGCGCGCTCGAGGGAGACTTCGCCACCGCACGCTCGAACTGAGCCACCGCCTCCACCGGACGCTTCTGCCGCATGCGGATCTGCCCGAGCAGCGAACACGCTTCCGCCGTTGCCCCATCACCCTCGGCCAGCGGGGTGACCAGCGCCTCCGCCCGCGCCACATCCTTCGACTCGAACGCCGCCGTCGCCTGCACGAACGGCGACGGCTCGAAGAAATCGTCGTCCGCCGCGCGCGCCGCCAAAGCGGCGCACAGAGTCAGCGCAGCTGCCGGCAGCCGGAACCGCAACGACGCAGAAATCGGAGTTCTCGGGGAAGTCATGCCCCGGGCATAACACCGCACCACGCCATTTTCCCGCGCAAAACTCGGCGGCATGCCCGCGCAGTTCCCCACTCACCTCTGCCCTCCGTGGCGCCGCTCGCGAGAGCGGCGATCCCCCGCTCCACACACTACCTCCGGCTCCGTTTCTCCAGCTCTGCCACCCGGGCCGGCTCGATCAGAAAGCGCCACGGTTTCGCCGCCCACACCGGCCCGGCGAAGTCCACGCCCACCCGCGGCGTCGCCAGCACCCAGCTTCTGGGCACACGCACGCCGCGATCCTCGATGTGCAGCCCGCTCGCGGGTGCCGCTTCCGCGCCGTTGAGCCGCCGGTCGATACCCAGCGCGCGCGTCAGCCGCCCCGGGCCACCCGCACCCGCCACGCCGCGAATCAGCACCGCCGCCGGCCAGTGCTCCGGACCGGTCACGAGGTTGAGCATCTCGTGCACGCCATAACAGAGGTACACGTACCAGCATCCGCCCTCCCGGTACATCGTCGCCGTGCGCGCCGTCCGTCCCGCCCGCGCATGGCAGGCGAGATCGCGTTCGCCGTCGTACGCCTCGACCTCGGTGATCAGCCGCGCCTCGGCCGCGCCGTCGCGCGTCCGCACGAGGTATTTTCCCAGCAGCTCGCGCGCGAGCCGCACCGTGCCGCGCCCCCGCCAATGCTCCGGTGGCAGCACCCGGCCGGGTTCAGGAAACGCGTTTGCCGCGGAGCGCATGCCCTCGCAAATTGCCTCCCCCACCCGACGAATCCACCGAATTTTCCGCGCATCATGCCCCATCTCCTCACCCTCACCGCCAACCTTCTCTGGGAGCAGACTCTCCTCTTCAAGGAATGGCAGCCCAACCGCACCCAGCGCGCCCAGCGCAGCACCCACCAGGTCGGCGGCAAGGGCATCAACGTCTCCAAGATGCTCACGCGCCTCGGCGCCCCGAACTCCGCGATCTGCTTCCCCGGCGGCGCCACCGGCTCGCTTGTCGAGGCCTGGCTGCGCGAGCGCGGCTTCGTCCTGAAAACCTTCCCCTCGGCCGCGCCCGAGACACGCAGCGGCGTCGTCATCCGCAGCACGCGCACCGAGACGACCTTCCTCGGCCCCGACCAGCCGCTCGATCCGGCCGCCATCCGCTCCGCCGCCGCGATCCTCGCCGTCGAGCCGCCCGAATCCGTCCTCGCCGTCTGCGGCAGCATCCCCGGCTGGGAAGGCGCCACCGGTGCCGCCTTCCGCAAACTGTTCGAGTCCTGGCGCGGCCCCCTCGTGGCCGACACCTACGGCCCGCCGCTCAAATGGCTGGTCGAGCGCCCGCTCGCCCTCGTGAAGATCAACCGCGAGGAGTTCGACCGCCTCATCCCCGCCGATTCCGGCGACAAATCCGAGCTGGCCTTCACCATGCGCCTCGCCGAGACGGTCGCCCGCTACCCCGTCGCCGCTTGGATCATCACCGACGGCCCGAAGCCCGTCTGGTGCGCGCTCAAAGACGGCACGACAACCACGCTGCGCCCGCCGCCGGTCCGCGAAGTCTCGCCCACCGGCTCCGGCGATGTCCTTCTCGCCGCGCTCCTCCACGCCCATTTCAACCTCGGCCAGTCTTGGCCCGATGCCCTCGCCTACGCGCTCCCACTGGCTTCCGCCAACGCCGCCCACGAAGGCATCGCCGAGTTCCCGTTGCCGGCGGCGAAGTAGCCCTTGGCTGCGGACAGTTTCCCGCAACCTTTCCCCACACCGCCGGTCGTAGATCGCACTCTCTCGTTCGCGGTGTGCAAAAAGTCCGTATCTTGAACACCGTGGACCATGGCGGTCCTTGCCCTCGGGTGGGCAACCTGCCATGTTGCCATCACTCGCCCACACCGACCCTCACCTACATCGCACCATGAAACGCGGCGTCATCATCGCTATCGTCATCCTGCTTCTCGCCCTCGGCGGTTTCCTCGCCTACAAGCTCCACGCCGACAAGGTCGCGCGTGAGCAGGAAAAAGCCCGTCAGGAACAACTCGCCCAAGAGGCCGAACGTGCCCGCATCGAAGCTCAGCGCAAAGCCGAGGCCGACGCCGAGGCCAAGCGCCTCGCCGATCTGAAAGCCAAACGCGACGCGGAGGAGGCAGCCCGCATCGCCGAGGCCGCACGACTCGAACGCGAAGCCGCCGAGAAAGCCCGGCTCGCCGCCGAAGCCGAAGCCCGCCGCCTCGCCGCCGAAGCCGAGGCCCGTCGCCTCGCCGCCGAACAGGCCGAACTCGAGGCCAAACGCCTCGCCGCCCTGCGCGAAAAGGAGGCTGCCGAAGCCGAGGCCAAGCGACTCGCCGCGATCAAGGCCCTCGAGGACGAAGAAGCCGCCCGCAAGCTCGCCGAGGAGGAACGCGAGCGCGCCCGCATCGCCGCCCTCAAGCGCCAGCAGGAACTCGAGGCACTCGCCGCCCTCCAGAAACGATTGGCCATCGGCCGCATCATCTTCCCCGAGGACTACAAGCGTCGTCGCCACTACGATATGACGATCGACCTCATGCGCGAGGGCGTCCTTGCCGCACCCGAGCCCCTCATCGCCCCCACCGAGAAGAAGTAGGCGCCGCCTTACCGCATCATTCTCTTCCTTCGCCAAACCGGCCCATCACGGGCCGGTTTCGTTTTATTCCCATCCGGCAGCAGCGAAGCACCGGCCGCCGCTCACTTCGCCGGTGCAGCCACCGGCTCCTCGGCTTTCGCCGGCGCAGGAGCTGCGAACTGCAGCGGCAGCAACACCCGCAGCTCAGCCGGCTTGCCGCCGCGGCTGATCGGCGCGAACCGCATGCCGTTCACACACGTCACCGCCGCCCAGCCAAACTCCGGTGCGCTCGCCTCCACCACCCGCGGCAACTGTGCCAGTCCGCTGCGATCGATCACAAACTCCACCTTGGCCTTGCCGACCGCTCCGCCGGCCAGCAGCGCCCGCGGATAGACCAGACCAGGCCGCGCCAGCACCTGCGGCTTCGCGTCGAGCCCGGCCGCCTTGTTGGAGACGATCCCTCCGCCGCGGAGAAACTCCGCCAGTCGTCGCGCCCCATACGGTACCCGCTCCATCGAAAACTCGTATTCGAACTCGCGCTCCGGCTTCTGCGCTGCCGCTTCCTCCGTAAACGCCCAAGTCTCCACCGCCGCCGCCAGCGCGGCTCCGATGTCGGGATGCGGCGCCGCGGCCACGGCGACCTCCGCCACCGCCCCCCCGGGCGTCAGCTTGAACCGCACCTTCGCGCGCCCGCCCTCCCCGGCCACCAGCCGCTCGTAGGGATACGCCGGATCCGCCACGAAGGCCACCCCCTCGAGCCCTGCGATCGCCTCCGCCCCGCCGACGAACGCGACCGTCCTCGTGTACTCCACCGGCACCGGCACGCCGCGGATCGTCGCCGGACGGAACCTCTGCACCGACACCAGATCCAGCGCCGCCCGGCAGGCCTGTTCCGATGGCGCCTCACCCACCTCGAAACGCCCCGTGCTGCCGTCGTCTTCGACCACATAGCGGATGAGCGCGCGCGGCGTCGCCTTCATGATCCGCCCCTCCAGCGGCAGGATCACGTCGGGATCGTACGCCAACGCCGGCGCCACCAGCCCGAGTTCCTTCTCGCTGTGCAACTCGCCCGGCAGGTTCGGCAAGGGGGACATCGAGACGGTCACCATGCCACCCTGGCTGGTGATCTCGACCTCGGTCCGCGCCGGGACCGCCTTCCCGTCCGCCATCACCGGTTCGAATACCCATTGTTTCACCACCTCCGCCACTGCCGGGTACCACTCCTTGCTACCGCGGATCAGCTCGGCTTCGTCGACGGTGCCGTCGGCCTTGATCCAGACCAGCAACAGCATGCCGGCGGTCTTCCCATCGCGCGGAGCCGGGGGATTCGGCGCCCTCACCTCCTTCGGCGGCGTGGTCGCGCTGCCCGGCACGCCGGCGCGCAACACGGTCGACGGCAGGCACGCCGCGGCCAGCAGGGATACGAGGAGGAGACGACAGGGGTACTTCGAGAGATTCATCGCAGCAGGCTTGTTTTGGGGTGCGGGAGCACCACGCACCCGCTGTCTGCAAAGTCTGGAGCCGATCCCGCCCCGAGCGCAAGCCGCCGCGTCGCCTCAACGCTCCCACACACCCGCGATCGCCCCGCCGCAGAACTCGCACCGGCCCCCGCGCACGAAGCAGCCGTGCAGCCGGTAGCCGTCGCGATCGACCACGCATTTGCCGCAGTGCGGACACCACGTCCGCTCGCCCTCGCGGTCGCGCACGTTGCCCGTGTAGACGTACCGCAGCCCCTTCGCCAGCGCCAGACGCCGCGCCCGGGCCAGCGTCGAGAGCGGCGTCGGGTCGCGGTCGAGCATCTCGTAGTCGGGATGGAACGCCGAGAAGTGCCACGGCACATCGGGGCCGAGGTGCTCGGCGAACCAGTCGCTCGCGCGGTCGAGCTCTGCGTCGCTGTCGTTGAGGCCTGGGATGAGCAGCGTCGTCACCTCCAGCCACACCGGCGTCTCCCGGTGCAGCCATGCCAGCGTGTCGAGCACGGCGCCGAGCCGCGCACCACACTGCTGCCGGTAAAAACCGTCGTCGAACGCCTTCAGATCCACGTTGGCCGCATCCATCCCGGCGAAGAACTCCTCCCGCGCCGCCAGCCAGAGGTAGCCCGCCGTCACCGCCACCGTGCGCAGCCCCGCCGCATGGCACGCCGCCGCCACATCCAGCGCGTACTCGCCGAAAATCGCCGGCTCGTTGTAGGTGAACGCCACCGACGCACACCGCTCCCGCTCCGCCATGGCGGCAACCGTCTCCGGCGCCGTGGCCTCCGCCGCCAACGCCTCCGGCCCCGCGCGCGAGATCCGCCAGTTCTGGCAAAACCGGCAGGCGAGGTTGCACCCCGCCGTGCCGAACGACAGCACGCGCGAGCCGGGCAGGAACTGCGCGAGCGGCTTCTTCTCGATCGGGTCGACGGCGAACCCGCTGCTGCGCCCGTACGCCAGCAGCCGCATCGTCCCGCTCCGGTTGCCGCGCGAGCCGCAGAAACCGTCCTGCCCCTCGCCGAGCTTGCACGCCCGCGGACACAGCTCGCACTCGAGCCGGCCGTCGTCGCGCGCCCGCCACCAGCGGGCCAGTGGAAGCTCGGTCGTCGCATTCACGGCCGCGCCTCCTCGATCCGTCGCGCCGCAAAGCGCTGCAGTTTCACCGATTCGTCCAAACCGATGCCGGCCTTCGCCCGCGCGATGGAGATCTGCTGCGCGACGCTCGTCACCTCCGGGATGTCCGGCAGCAGCAGTCCACGCCGTCCGTCCGCCGCACGCACCACCACACCCCAGCGCCGCGGATCGAGCGCCGCCGCCGACTCGATGTCCTCCAGCGGCTCCAGCACCGTCACCTCGATGCGCAGGCCGGCCAGCTCCTCCGGGCGCACCGGAGAGAACCGCGGATCGTGCAACGCCGCCTCGCGCGCCATCCGCCACGTCTCCACCGCGAGGTCATTCGTGTGCGACGCCATCGTCCCGATGCAGCCGCGCAGCCGGCCCTCGGGACCGTGCAGGGTGACAAACACTCCGTTGCCGCCCGGGCAGTCGCCCGGCCGCGGCGCCGCCATCTCCGCCGGCAGGTTCAACGCCGCCGCGATCGAGGCGCGAGCGAGCGCCGGCAGGTGTCCAAGCCGATCCTCGGCGTGGCCGGACGCAACCGCGGCACCCGTCGTGTCCAGAATCTCACCCCGTGGCCCCGCCGCCGCATCGAACAGCACCGCCACGCCATAGCCCACGCCGAACGGCCCCTCGTAGCCGAGCACCTCGCGACCGTCGGCCCGCCAGCCGGCGGCGCCGAGGGCGAAGAGCGTCGATTCGACGGCGTCCTCCGCCGCGGTCTCCCGGAGAGGTTCGACGGCCGCGGCCAGCCCGCGCGTCGCCCCGCGCCGCAGTTGCGCAATGAACTCCCGGTCGAACTTCGCCGCCTCCGGATCGTAGCCGCACGGCGCACCGGGCTTGAGCCGATGGCTCATGTCGCCGCTGGCGACCACCGCCACGCGGCGCCCGAGCTGCGTCGCCACCGCAGCGACACACTCGCCGAGCTCGCCCACACGTGAGTTGTCCTCCATCGCAAGCGCGATCACCACCGTCGGGCCGTCCCAACCGGCCTGCACCAGATGCCAGAGCGGCACAACACTGCCGTGGTCGAGCTGCGAGGCGGGCAAGTTCGCCGTCTCGATCCCTCGCGCCGACGTGGCCTCGCGCAACATAGCCGTGAGTGCCGCGTCGCCCGGCAGCCGCACCGAGGCATGGGAGGCGCCGAAGCGTGCCAGCGAGCCGGACACGCCACCCGACGTCATCGCGTAGGCCCGCATCTCGCGCGCGGCATGCGGCGATACCAGCACCAGGGCATCCGGCGTGGCGGCGACTATCCGGCGCGACGCCACCCGCATCGCCTCGACCGAGGCGCGGCAGTCCGCGAGGCGTTCACCGGCCACTTCCGGTACCAGGATGGGGGCGTGCGGCAGAAGGATCGTGATGGGGACCTCGCCGCGGGGCAGGACTTGGTTGACGACCTTCATGGTGTTCAGGCGTCTCGGGGAACGGTTTCGAAATCAGCGGCTTGCCCGGGAAACGCGGAAAAAGATCGCGCCGAAGCCCCGCGTTCTCAACCGCTCTGTCGCGATGCGCGCAGAGCCCGGTTCCACCCCCGAAAACGCAACATGCGCCATGTTGCCCGAAAAAGGTCTTGCTTCTCGCAGGCCCGGCCCGTTTCTTCGCGAACTTTTCCAATGAAAGCCACCATCAAGACACAGGGGAAGCAGTTCGTCGTCACCGAGGGCGACGTGCTGATCGTCGATCGTTATCCCCAGGCCGAAAAGGGCTCCACAGTCCAGATCAACGACATCCTTTCCGTCGGTGAAGGCGCCGAGATCAAAATCGGCACCCCCACGGTGGCAGGCGCGTCCGTTTCCGCTGAGGTCCTCGAGAACAAGCGCGGCAAGAAGATCGTCATCTTCAAGAAGTCCAAGCGCAAGGGCTATGACCGCCGCACCGGTCACCGTCAGGACCTCTCGGTCATCAAAATCAAAACCATCTCTGCCTAAGGAATCGTCATGGCTCACAAGAAAGGTCAGGGCACATCCACCAACGGTCGCGACAGCAAGCCGAAGAATCTTGGCATCAAGATCTACGGCGGCCAGCCGGCCATCGCGGGCAACATAATCGTCCGCCAGCGCGGCACCCGTTTCCACGCCGGTGAAGGCGTCGACATGGGCCGCGACCACACCCTCTTCGCGATCCGCGACGGCGTGGTGACCTTCGACAAGGAACACCGCACGGTCACCGTCGCCTGATCCAGCCTCGAAACACTCTCCAGCGCACCGTCACAAGCGGTGCGCTTTTTTGTGCCCAGACACCGCGAACCCTCATCGGCGCGGCGCACGCCGCACCACCTCCAATTCGACCCTTTCGAGGCGCCCTGTCTGTCCCCGCACATTCCCCGCCGCCGTCCTTGCCAGCACCCCAGCCAACCGTTATCCGCTCTGCCATGTCACCGCGCCTCGTCGCCGCCACGCTTCTCCTCATCGTCCCCGCGCTTCTCAACGCGGCCACCAGCATCGTCCGCGTCTGGCCCGCCTACCGCGACGCCGATTCCTTCCGCCGCATCTCCGAGTACATCGGCGGCCGCGAAAGCACCGGCGGTGAGATCGTCCTGCGGACCCAAGCCGACTCTCGCGACGGCTACTATTTCCTCACCCGCCTCAAGAACGACTCCGCCACCCCCAGCGCCACGCTCGTTCTCGAAGTCGTTCTGCCCGGTACTCCCGCGGTCCACAGCTTCTCCTTCGTCACCGACCTACCCGCCGGCCACCAGGTCTACCAGCTCGGCGTCACCGGCGCCGACTGGCCCGGCAAGGCCACCCGCCCCTCCGCTTGGCGCGTGACGGTCCGCTCGTCCGACGGGACCATCCTCGCCGAGCGCACCAGCTTCCTCTGGACCGCACCAGCCGCCACCGCTGCGGCTACCAAGTAAATCACCGCCACAGTTCACAGCGCACCGGCTGCACATCCCAGTCGCTCCCGTGCACCGGATCGCCAACGCCCCACAGCCCCGCTGGTCCCAGTGGGAGTCGCTCGACCTGCCGCACCGGTTCACCGTCGCCAGCCTCCGCGAGACGCTCGACGGCGGCCAAGCCTTCCGTTGGCGCTGGCGCAACGACCACGCCGCTTGGGAGGGCGTTTTCGGCCAACACGCCGTCCAGCTTCGCCTCGCCGCCACCGTGCCCTCCACCGAGGCGACAACCGAACGCACCGCAAACCTCGTCCCGCTCAAGTTCCGCGCCGCCACAGCGCCCACCGCCGCAGGCGAGGCGCTGCACCGCAACCTCGCCATGGCACCGGAACTCGACGCGCACCTCGCCCGCCTCCCCCTGTCCAGCGACGCCGTCCTCGCCTCCACCGTCGCCGCCTGCCCCGGCCTGATTCTCCTCCGCCAAAATTTCGCCGAGGCGATCCTCGCTTTCATCCTCAGCTCCACCAAACGCATCCCGCAGATCCGCCAGTGCTGCGAGACCCTCGCCACCCGCTTCGGCGCCGAGCTCGTCCCCGGCATCCACGCCCTCCCCACGTGGGAGCACCTAGCCACCGTCAGTGAACGTGAGCTACGCACCTGCGCCCTCGGCTTCCGCGCCGCCTACGTGTACGAGACCGCACAATTCCTCGCCGCCCGCCCCCGTTGGCTCCAACGCGTGGAGACAGATCCCTATGCAGAAGCCAAAGCCGCGCTCTGCACCCTGCCCGGCGTCGGCGAGAAAGTTGCCGACTGCGCCCTGCTCTTCGGCGCCGGTCGCCTTGAAGCGTTCCCCGTCGACGTCTGGATACTGCGCACACTCGCCGAGCGTTACGGCCTGCATGGTTGGCGCCCCGCTCAGCTCGCACAATTCGGGCGCACCCACTTCGGTCCCCTTGCCGGGCTCGCCCAGCAATACCTCTTTGCCGCCGCCCGTAGCCAACGCCCGACCGCTCTCTGACTGGAGCAGTTGATCGGCGCGCGGCCATGCCCACCAGCCCGAGGCCGGCGCAACAAGACCATCGTATCCATCCGAGGGCGGCCCATTGCGCTCCGGATGAAGCGTCTTCCGCCTCGTCGCCACCGCCGCAAAGCCTCCCGAGCACGGCAGTCGCCCTGGCAAACCACCGCCGCCGATCCCGCCCGTGCCGCGGCATACAGCACGAAATTCCGACCCGATCGGAACAAAATTCCGTGCTCTCGCATCCCTCGCCTTCCCTCGTAGGCGCACCCCGACAGCACACTTTTCTGTCGCGGTCGGAACAGAAAAGCGTGCTGTCGCAGCCGCCGCACCCTGTGCCCGGCCGGTCCGCGTCGAATCCGGCCACGCATTACAAATTGCATCCCGAGACGAATTCGCGCTTGCGGCGATCATTCCGGTGTGGAGGCTGCCGCTCGCCCCCTGCGCCATCAACCCCACGCAAACCCGTAACCAGAAGGATACGTCATGCGTCAGCGCACTACCTCCTCCGAGGGCTTCACCCTCGTCGAACTGCTCACCGTCATCGCGATCATCGGCGTCCTCGCCGCGATCCTGATTCCCGTCGTCGGCAAAGTCCGCGAGAACGCCCAGCGCGCCTCCGATCTCGCCAACATTCGCAGCATCGGGCAGGCGGCGCTCGTCTACGCGCAGGAGCACAACGGCAGCCTCCCCGCCACGAATCTGCCTGCCACCGCCGGCACCACCGGGTTCGTCCCCTCCGGTACCTCCGCCACCACCACGCTCTACTCCTACGCCGCGGCCCTCGCCCTCTCCGGCGGGCTCAACAACGGCGCCGTCTGGGTCTCCCCCGCCGACCTCACCGGCACCCAGGGCCTCGGTAACATCCTCGACAACGCCCAACCCCGAGCCTTCACCGCCGACATCCCCGCCTTCAACGGCGCCATCCTCAGCTTCCAGGCCTTCAGCGGCCTGCGCACCTCCATGGGCGCCAACACCCCCGTCGTCTGGACACGCGGCCTCGCCGCCGCCACTGGCACCTGGGACGCCAACCGCCAGAATTCCGTCTACGGTTCCGACGGCGGCCACGTCTTCTTCATGGGCGGCCACGTCCAGTTCTTCGACAATCTCGGCGCCGACGACGCCAACGGCCGCCTCGTCGCCTCCAACGGCGCCCGTACCCGGCAGATTCTCACAACCGCCCCCGCCTTCACCGGCACCACCGCCTGGCAGACCCCGCGCGTCCTCTCATCCGCCGGCGCAGGCACCGGCACCGGACTCGCGGCCGACACCGCCGCCACCGGCTCCCTCTGATCCGCGACCCACAAACCAGCCCCAAGGGCTCCCGCCACCTGCCGCGGGGGCCCTTTTTCGTTTCGCCGCGCCCCCCTAGCGACCCTAGCGTCGCCCGCGATGCCGCTCTCCCCGTCCGCCACACGCGCCCTGCTCGAACAACTCGGCCACCGGCCCAACCGCCAGCTCGGGCAGAACTTCCTCATCGACGGCAACATCGTCCGCAAATCCCTCGATCTCGCCGCCTTGCGCCCCGGCGACCGTGTCGTCGAGATCGGCCCAGGACTCGGCACCCTCACCGGCGAGCTCCTCGCCGCCGGTGCCGAAGTCTGGGCCGTCGAGTTCGACCCGCGCCTCCACGCCCACCTCGCCGCCACCGTCGTCCCCGCCGCCGCGGGGAAACTGCACCTTCTCCACGGCGACGCTGTCGAGCATCCACTCGCCGACTACGACACCGCCCTCGGTGACTTCAAGATCGTCGCCAATCTTCCCTACGCCATCTCCACCCCGTGGTTCGACGGCGTCCTCTCCGGCGCCCTTCCCGAGCGCACCGTCCTTATGGTCCAGCGCGAGGCCGCCGACCGTTTTCTCGCCGCTCCCGGATCGAAGAGCTTCGGCGCCATCTCCATCTTCCTCCAGTCCGCCTTCGTCGCCGCGCCCGGCCACGCCGTGAGCCGCAACTGCTTCTACCCCGCGCCCGACATCGACTCCTACCTGCTCAACCTCCAGCGCCGCCCGGAGCCGTTTCTCTTCCGCGGCACCACGCGCCAGCTCGTCCGCGCCTGTTTCCAGCAACGCCGCAAACAGATCGGCGCCCTCATCCGCCGCCACGCCCCCGCCGCCGTCGAGCCCTGGGGCGCAACCCTCGCCGCCGCCGGGCTCGACCTCCAGGCCCGTCCCGAACAAATTCCCACCGCCTGCTGGCAGCAGCTGGACGCCCTCCTCGGCTGAGACCGCGGACGCCCCGCGTTCCAGGGCGACCGTTTGCACGCAGCGCTCCGACGGCTAGGATTCCGCACCCCGCGGCGCATGCACGCGCCGCAACGCCGAATCCGCCATGTCGCCAGACCTCGAATCCATTATCGGTACGCCAGCCAGTCCGGGCCCCACGGACACGCACTTCGCCCCACCCCAGCGCCTCGCGGAGGCCAGCCTGCGCGAGCAAGTCGCACGGATCGCGGAGCACCCCCTCCTTGATGTCCTGCTCACGACCGTCGGCGGCCTGCTTGCCGTCCTCAACTCCCAACGCCAGGTCCTCACCCTCAACAAGGGGCTGCTCGACTACCTTGGGATCGATGCTCCCGAGAAAGCCCTCGGGGTGCGCCTCGGCGAGGCCCTCCACTGCCCGCATGCCACCGAGATGCCTGCCGGCTGCGGCACCAGCCGCTTCTGCAGCACCTGCGGCGCCGCCATCGCCCAAGCGATCGCCCTCAACTACCACACCAGCGCCGAACGCCTCTGCGCGCTGGAGATCCCGCGCAACGGCTCGACCTCCAATCTTTTCCTGCGGATCCGTGCCACCCCGCTGCGTCTGGAGGGATTCGATCTGATCCTCGTCTTCATCGACGACGTCACGCGCCAGCAGACCAGCGCCCTGGCCGAGCGCGCATTCTTCCACGATCTCAACAACACACTCACCTGCCTGCTCAACGCCAGCGAGACACTCGCCGAGCGCGCCTCGGCGGATCTCGCCCCGTCGGCATCCAACGTCCACAAGCTCACGCTGCGCGTCGTCCGCGAGCTCCAGCTCCAGCGCGAACTCATGCTGGCCGACGACTTCGCCCATCTCACCCCCGCCCCCGCGCGGACGAACTCCGGCGAGATCCTCGGCGACCTTCAGCGCATGCTCCGCCACCATCCGGCCTCAACGGGACACCGCGTAGGCGTCTCCCCTGCGGTGCCCGAGATCGCATTCGTCGCCGACTCCACCCTCCTCCTACGCGTGCTCGCCAACATGGCCATCAACGCACTCGAGGCCACTCGCCCGGGGGGCGAGATCCGCATCCGCGCCCAGTCCACGCCCGGCGGTCTCGAGTTCAGCGTGTGGAACGAGACTCCGATCCCGCCGGAGGTCGCACGCCGCATTTTTCAGCGCAACTTCAGCACCAAGGGCACACTCGGGCGCGGCATCGGAACCCACTCCATGAAGCTCGTCGGCGAGCGCCTGCTCGGCGGCCGCGTTTCCTTCGACTCCTCCGCCCTCGACGGCACGACCTTCCGCTTCCTGGTCCCGCTGCAACCGCCGACACCGACCGCGCCATCGGTCGTTTGAGTCCCGCCCGAACCGGAACCTCGACCGGATGCAACCAACTCCGGTCCCGGCGGTCTCATGCGGGCTCCGGCTACGCCCTTGCCACACGCATCCGCCGCCGGCACACCAATCGACGTTCCGATGACGCTCCGCTCCCTCGCCCTGCCCCTCCTGGTCGCCGGTACCGCCCTACGCTCCGAACCCACGCCCACCGCCACTCCGACACCGGTCCCGCCCGCTCCCACGGCCACCGCCCCGGCACCCGAGCACAAGCTCCACGGCCGGATCGAGGCCGAACGCTACTTCGCTCCGGGCGACCTCTATTCGGTACCGCTCCCCGTCTTCCACGGCACCGATTCCGCCGTGATGGACACCGCCGAGATCGTCGTCTTCAAGGACAAGGTCTCCACCCTGCTCACCATCGCCGCCTTCAAGATGCCCGCCTACGAGAAATGGCGGTTCGAAGGCATGGAGCCCAAGGAGTACCTCTACGAATTCTTCCGCGACAACATCCTGCGCGACTACCGTCACGAATTCCCGGAGTCATCCATCGAGAGTGCCCGTTATCTTCCCGAAGTCTTCGCCGGCGCCATGGTCGCCTTCACCCGCATGCCCGGCGGCTCCGCCTTCGCCTCGCCGCCGCCAGCCAATCCCCTCGCCCCGGCACCCGTGGCGAAGCGCGGCCACCTCGTCTTCATCCGCAACGGCTACATCTATGTCGTCGCCATCGAGCTGGCCGAACGAGTCACCCAGCCGGCCACGTACAAGCTCACCACGCAGGAGGAGGACCGCCTTCTCTTCGGCCGCCTCGCCACCGTCCTCGAAGCCCTCCGCTTCGGCCCCGACATCAAACCATCCACCACCGCGCCGTCTGCAGCGGACAAAGACGAGGACGATGAAGACGAGGATGCCGCCCCCCAAGATGCACCGCCAGCACCGCTCGCCGCCCCGGCAAGCCAAGGAAACTAGATAGCACTGTTCGCTTCACCAACACAGGCAGGATGATGCCCATTGGCGACGACGCCATTATCATTGCAGGGCTCGTGTTCGTGGCGAGTTCGCCATTCTGCCTCGCGCTCCTGTTGCGATGGCTCCTCCCAGCGGTGAATCACAAGTTGGTCTGCCACCTACTTTCTGGCGCCTATCTACTCTATCTCTTCATCACGTACGCCGTTGCGCTCAGAACATACCGGCGCGCCGGCAATCAGGACGATGGGAGCTGCGGCATGGCGGCCTTTCTTCTTGTTGAGACCGCAGCAATCTCGATTCCCGAGAACCTTCTCCTATACTTGATACGGCGAAAAACGCGGACCTGAACACAGTCCCCGCACCTCCGCTCCGCCCGTTTGCCGTGGCGCCGTTTCCTCCTACCCTCCGCGACTCCGCGCCACCGCGCCACGACGGCATACCCGGAGCGGCCGGCACCGCGGCGACCGCATCATCCGCGCCTGCCTACGATGTTCCGCCCGCGCACCGTCCTTGTTCTCACCCGCCACACCCCGTTTCCCTGGGAGGACGGTCCCGGCGCGTACCTCTTCGACATTCTCCACCACCTGCACGAGCGCGGCTTCTCCGTCCATGTGGGCTGGATCGATCCGCCGGAGTCGGTGCGCGAGCGCGCTGTTCTTTCGCTTCCTCCGTCTTTCGCCCGCGTCGTCCGCCTCCATCTACCGGGTGCCGTCCGCATCGGGCGTCACCTCATCGTTGCCCACGGCTGCTGGCGCCTCGCCAGTCAACGGCTCCGCCTGGGCACCACACCGGTGCCGACGCCGCCACACTCCTGCGCCCTCGAACCGGAAGAATCCCGTCCCATCACCCCGGCCGACCGCGCCTTCGCAGCGCAGCTCTTCTCCACGCTTCGTCCCGTGGCGGCGATCGCCAACTACGCCTGGCTTACCCCCCTCTTCACCGCTGCGCCGGCAAATCTCTCGTTCCGCCGGATCTGCCTGCACCCGGAGATCGCATGGAAACGCGCCGCCGCGCGCGCAACCCGCACCGGCAGCCCGCCCACCCTCACCGCCGAGACCGAAGCGGCGCTCCTCGGCATCGCCGATGCCGTCGCCTGTCCCTCCGCCGCCGACATCCGCGAGCTCCACCAACTCCTCCCCCACGGCGACTTCATCCTCGCCCCGCTCGCGCAACACCCTCGGCCGTTACCGCCGCATACCACCTCACGCCTGCTCTTCGTCGGCAGCCACACCGAGGCCAACGCCGAAGGTCTCGCCTGGTTTCTCGCCGAGGTCTGGCCGCAGATCCGCGCGGCCGTGCCCAGCGCCGAGCTTGACGTCTGCGGTAGCGTGGCGGAGCTCGTCCTCGCCCGTCCCGCCGGCACGGTCTTCCACGGCCCCGTCGCCGACCTCGAGCCCTACTACCGTGGCGCCGCGCTGGTCGTGGCCCCCCTGCTGCGCGCCAGCGGGCTGTGCCTGAAACTAGTCGAGGCCGCCGCACACGCTCGCGCTGTCGTGACCACCCGGGCACCGCTCGAAGGCGCGCCCTTCCTCGCCGGCACCGTCGCCGTAGCGGATACAGCCGCCGACTTCGCCACTCACACGGTCTTGCTGCTCGCCACTCCCGTCGCTCGCCTCGAGCTGGCCGAGCGCGCCCTGGCCGCCGTGCGCGGGCGCCTCGATCCCGAGAGCTGCTATGCCACGTTCGTGGCCTCGCTGGGACCGTGAACCCACCGCCTCGGCCACGCCTCCACCCGAGGCGCAGAACGCCTCGCCTCCGAACATCCGCGAAATTCACACGCCATTTCCGCTCCTGGCCTCGCCACCGTCGCTCCCAGCCTCAGTTTCACGCCGCAAAGCCGCCCCGATCCCGCCCATGGCCACCACCGTCAGCGTCCTCGTCCCCGCCGCCGGCGCCGCCTCACTCCTGCCCCTAGCCCTGGAGGGGTTGCGCGCACAGTCCCACCACGCGTGGGAGCTCATAGTCGCCTCTACCGACCCGCGCGACGGCTCCGGCTCCATACTCCGGGAGTTCGCCGCCGAGATGTCGCAACCGGTCCGTCACATCACCCTCTGCGACAACGCCAGCCGCCCCGAGGCTCGGAACCGGCTTCTCGATACAGCGGAGGGCGACCTCATCGCGTTTCTCGACCCGGGCGATTTCTGGCAGCCCGCGCACCTCGTCACCCTCCTCAGTTGCCTGGCACGCGGCGGCCACGCGCTCGCCTGCGCCGACACCGAGCTATGGGACATCGAGACCCGCCACCACCTCGGCAACGAGCGCCTCGGCAGCGTCCGCGCCGCCACCCCGCGCCGCAGCCTCTTCATCCGCCCATTCATCCCCACCGCTTCCAGCGTGCTGTTGCCGCGTGCGGTCGCGCGCCACACCGGGAGCTTCGACGAGACCCTGCGCAGCGCCGCCAACCGCGACTACTGGTTTCGTGCGCTCGCCGAAGGCGGCACGCTCGGTTGCACCGGCTCCGTCACTTGCCGGCATTCGTGGCACGCCACGCTCGAGCCGCTCGCACTGCTTCACAACGCCGAGGATACCGTGCGCTTCCACGAGAAACACTACTGGGCCGCCGACATCCCCACCGGCCTGCGCCGCCGGCTTCTGGCCGACGCCCGCTGGCAGCTCGCCCGCATCCTCCGCGACATCGATCCCCCCGCGGCCCGCGAGCTCGGCTGGCGGGCCTGGCGCGCCACGCCGTTGCGCCCAGTTCTGTTGGGCTGGTGCCTCGCCGCCACGCTATCCCGCCGCACCGCCTGAGATCCGTCCGTCTGCGAGCGCGCCATGCGCCTCGCGCCCATCGTCCTGCCGATTCGCCCACCGACATTTTCGGCATAGGATGGCGCATGCGCATCACCATCGTCCAAGACGCGTTCCTGCCGGTGCCCCCCATCTTGGGCGGAGAAACCGAGCGAATCTGGCATGAACTCGGGCGCGAGTTCGCCCGGCGCGGGCATCAGGTCCTGCACATCTCGCGCCGGCATCCGAAGCTTCCCTACATGGAAAACACGGGCGGCGTTCAGCACTTCCGCGTCCGCGGTTTCGCACCGCCGCGCTCCTTCAGGATGCTCCGGCTCGAGGAGCTGCTCTACGCGCTCTCGGCGCGCCGCTTCCTGCTCCCGGCCGACATCCTCGTCACCCACGCCCGCTGGCTGCCGCGCCTGGTGCGCTCGCACAAGTACGGCCGCATGGTCGTCTCCGTCGCGCGGTTCAAGCCCGAGGAGTTCCGCCGTTGCCGGCACACTGTCAGCCTGCGCGCTTCTTCGCAGGATATGGCCGCCAAGATTCGCGCCGAGCTCGGCCCCCGTTCGCGAGCGCAGGTGTATGTCGTGCCCGACCCCGTTTCCCGCCGCGCCGGCCAGATGCCCTCGCCGCTCGAGCGCTCGCCGGTGGTGCTCTACGTCGGCCCACTCAACGTGGATCGGGGCGTCGACCTGCTGCTCTTCGCTTGGCGGCGGGCCGCGCCGCATCTGCCCGGCTGGCGACTGCGCATCGTAGGCTCGGCCAAACGCGAGCTCGGCGGCGGCGGGGTCGACTACCTCGACAACCTCGTTCGCGAAGCCGGCGAACTGCCGGTCGACTTCGTCGAGCCGACCGCCGATCCCGCCGTGCTCGAACGCGAGTACCGCAGCGCCTCGTTCTTCGTCCACCCGCCGCTTGCTGCCGTCGGCGAGGCGCCGAGCATCCCGCCGCTCGACGCCATGGCCTTCGGTCTGCCGCTCGTCGTTTCACGGCAGGCCTGCTTCCACGATTTCATTCGCCCCGAGAAAAACGCGCTGGTCTTCGACCATGGCGACGGCAACGCCGCCGGCGAATTCGCCGAACGCATCGTCCGCCTCGCCACCGAACACGAGCTGCGCCTCAAGATCGGCGCCGCCGCCTGGGAAACCTCGGCGGACTACACCGTGTCGGCCGTGGCCGTCGCGCATCTCGCCAAGTTTGCAGACCTGCTCTGAGCCGCACTGATGCGGCCGAGGACAAACGCGCCCCCGTCGTTCACCCCGTCCGGTCCAGAGGAGGCGGTTGGGCTCACGGATTCCGGCGCACCGTGCTCGCCCGGAACTTAGAGCGCCGCCACCGCTGGCCGCAGTCCGCCTCGCCTCCCGCGAACAGGATCACCCCGCGGGCAGACTCGATACCAGCGCCGGGCCGGCGGAATTCGCTTTTCCCCCGCGCCGCCCCACCTACGCTGCCCGGCTCTCCCATGCTCGCGCCCACCGACATCCAGCTCATCGGCAACGAAGTCGCCATTCGTTGGAGCGACGGCGTGGAGAGCTACTTCACCCACGAATTCCTGCGCGCGGCCTCCCCCAGCGCGGAGAATCTCGGCGAGCGCGACATTCTCGGCCGCCAGATCGGCGGCGATCCGCGCACATCCTTTCCCGGCGTGACCGTTCTCGCCTGGAAACGCGTCGGCAACTACGCCCTCAACTTCGAGTTCAGCGACGGCCACCGCTCCGGCCTCTACTCCTTCGACTACCTGCGCCGCCTCCACGACCACCCCGAACAGGCGCCCAAACACTGACACTCCGCCACTGCGGGCCCTTGAAACCGCCCGCATCCGTGCCGCATCCTTTCCAAAACGCACATGAACACGCCCGCATTGTTCCCCGCCCGCACCAACACCGCCGAGATCGAGCTTGGTAAGCTTTTCCAGCCCAAGTTCGACGCCGACGGTCTCATCCCCTGCATCGCCCAGGACATCAAGACCGGCGAGGTTGTGATGTTCGCGTTCATGAACGCCGAATCCCTCGCCCACACCCTCAAGACCGGCAAGGCCACCTACTGGAGTCGCTCCCGAAAGAAGCTCTGGCTGAAGGGCGAGGAGTCCGGCAACGTCCAGATCGTGAAAGAGCTCCGCGCCGACTGCGACCAGGACGTCATCCTCATCAAGGTCGAGCAGGCCGGCGTCGGCGCCGCCTGCCACAACGGCTACGAGTCCTGCTTCTACCGCCGCCTGGCCGACAAGGAGACCTTCGCGCTCGAGTTCATCTCCCAGCCGAAGTTCGACCCGAAGCAGGTCTACAAGAAGTAAGCCGCGCCCACCGCGTCACCACTTTCCCAGGCGCCGCCGCCCGCGGCGCCTTTTCCATTTCGCGCGTTCCGGCTTCCGCGCCGGCGCGGTCCGTTCTCCAAAGTGGTTATCCGAGGATCGAGGTAGCAACGGGGCATTGAGTTGCCCCGCTCCCCCCGCCGAACCGGACGGGCGGATCTCCC
>CAZXHR010000021.1:9722-33852 GCA_964640465.1 uncultured Opitutaceae bacterium | reverse complement strand
GCGGAAGTGTCGACAGTGGCGGCGGTGGTGGTGCCGAGGGCGGTCATGGCGGCGGCGTAGGCGTGCTTGCAGTCGCCGCCGAGGGGGCAGGTGCAGGTGTTTTCCCAGATGCCGTCGCCGCGGTAGGTCCAGAGCACCTCGTAGAGCGCCGAACCCTGCACGGCGGCGGCGAAGGCGATCTCGCCGGCGTCGCTGCCGGAGATGCCAATGTTGCGCACACGCCGTTGTTGCAGGTATTGCATGCCGCGCTGCCGGTCGCGTTCGCCGAAGGCACGCAGGGCCGAATGGAGGTCGGCGCGCTGGCGGTCGTTGAGCGGGATGGAGGCGGGCATGGCGGGAGAGAGGGTTTGCGACCGCGGGAGCGGCGCCGCAAGTTGGGAAAAAGGGGGCTGCCGGTGCGCACCCGACCGCCGGGGCAGGCGAAGTGTTGCCAATCGTGTGGGTGTCGCTATCTCGTTGCGACATGGGTGCGATCCAGTGCGAGATCTGCGGGCGGGAGGAGGCAACGTGTTTCACCGAGGTGTCGTCCGAACCGGGCAAACGACAGGCGTGGTTTTTCGCCTGCGGCGATCACGCCGATCCGGATATCCGCCTGCCGATCGATGCCTTCTTCGACTCGCGGCTGGCCACGATGGAGGAGATGCTCGTCCTCCACCGTCGTCGCACGGACTGGGACTCCTTCATGGCGATGCTTGCCCGTTACTATCGGGAGTCGGGCGGTACGGAGACATTTTGAGCGGCTCGCGCTTTCGCAGGTGCCGGGTGGGTTGTTGCCTCGGGCGGCGGAGGCGAGCCGGGACTCACGAGGCCTGCGGAGCGGCTACGGGGCAAGCCTGACGTGTTTGCATTTGCCCGACCACGTCGCGACATCGAGCCGGACGATCTCGGTGCGGGGGCGCGAGTGCTGGGCGTGTTTCAGGCCGGCGGCTTGTCGGGCTTCGATCGCAGACCGCTAGCGCGAGCGGCGGCGGCGCCAGAATGCGACTGCGGCGGCGGCGACTCCTGCGAGCGCCGCGCACGTGGCGGGCTCGGGGACGACTGTGATCATGCCTGTCGTGTAGAGTTGCGAGAGATCCCAGCTCAAGGAGGTGCCGAGGGTTGGCAGGTTGACGGACGAGAACGTGCCCGTGGCGGAGGACCAGTCGAAGAGATCGTAGCTTGTGCCGAGGGTTGTCTCGTAGCCGCCGTAGGTGACGACATCGAGCGTGCCGGCGAAGGTGAGCGTGCCGCCGACGTTGATGGCGTCGTAGGTGATGCCGCGGCTGGTGCCACCGAGCTCCATCACGGTGGTGTTGGTGGAGGTGAGGGTGAGGCCGCTGTTGAAGGTCAACAGTCCGGGCGAGGCGCCGGGGGTGAGCGTGCCGGAGGTGGTGACGGCGCCGACGATGGTGCCGTTGCCGCCGAGAGTGCCGGTGTTGGTGAGACCGCGGCTGCTGGTAAAGGTGGAGCCGGAGCCGACGGTGAGCGTGCCGGAATTGGCGAAGCCGGTGGTGCTCGTCACGGTGAAGTTGCGGCCGTCGAGCAGGCTGAAGGTACCTTGGTTGGTGGTGAGCGTGTTGAGCCGGGTGAAGGTCGAGCCGGTGCCGCGTAGCGTGACGCTGGCGCCCTTGCCGATGGTGGTGATGTTGGCGACACCGGTGCCGGTGTAGGCGAGGGCGGCTGTGCCGGTGCCGTTGCCGACGATCCACGTGCCGCCGGAGATGGTGCCGCCGGCCAGTTGCGGGGCGGAGCCGCTGAGCGTGAGCGTGCCGGACTGGACGTCGACGGTGCCGGTGTTGGTGAACGTGGCGCCGGAGATGGTGGTCGTGGTGGTGGCGACGAAGCTGCCGGCGTTCGTGAAGCGGCCGGTCTTATCGCTGCTGGCGATGGTGCGGGTGCCGGTGCCGGCTGTGGTGTAGGTGGCGTTGTTGAGGATCGTGGCGCCGCTGGTGAGATTCACTGTGCCGCGCTGGGAGAACGCTCCGTCGTTGATGAGGGTGCGGCCGGAAGTGAGCCCGACGGTGCCGGACTGCGTGGTGGCTCCGCGGAGGTGGGTGGTTCCGGCGCCGGTCATGGTGCCGCCGGTGATCGTGGTGGTACCGGTGACGGTAAGCGTGTCGATGCCAGCGAGGGTACCGCCGCTGGCGAGCGCGAGGGTGCCGGTCTGGCTCGCGGAGTTGAAGATGGCGGTGCCGGAGATTGTGGTGGCGCCGGCATCGTAGGCACCGTTGACCGTGAGGGTGCTGCTGCTGGCGACGGAGACGGCGGAGCCGGAGAGGCTGGCGCTGGCAGCCAAGGTGTTGCCGGTGCCGGAGAAGGTGACCTTGGAGGTGGAAACGATGCCGCCGTCGAGGGCGTAGTTGCCGCCGAACGCGATGGTGCCGGCGCCGGTGAAGTTGCCCGTGGAGCTGCCACCGCCTTTGATCGAGACCGTGCCAGCCTGAACATCGACGGTGCCGGTGTTCGTGAACGACAACGTGCTGAAGGTGGTCGTGCCGGTGCCGGTCTTGGTGAAGGTGCCGGCATTGATGAAGCGGGCGGTGGAGTCGGCGCCGGTGGCGGTGCGGCTGGAGGTGACGGCGGAGGTGACGGTGCCGTTGTTGAGGAATGTGGCGCCGCTGCCAAGGGTGAGGGTGCTCGCCCAGCTGTAGGTGCCGTCGTTCTCCAATGCCCGTCCTGCGCCGAGCGTCAGTGCGCCGGACTGCGTCGTCGTGGCGCCTTTGGCGAAGAGCGCCAGCCCCGAGCCGTTCAGCGTCGCGTTTGAGAGGGTGGACTTTCCCAGGACGGTGAGGCCGAAGTCACCGCCGATCGTACCGCCGGTCATGGTGAGGCTGTTGAGGGTGATCGCCTCCGTGAGCGTGGCTGTCCCACCGGCGAAGGAGACGTTGAAGAGCGTTGTAGAGGAATTCTGGGGGTAGCCGTACCCGGTCGGCGAGTCCGTCCATTGCGCGGCATCGCTCCAGTTGGCGGTTCCTTTTTTCCAAGTGGCGGTGACGGTAGTCTGCGCGGATGCGCTGACGGAAACGAGAATGGCGAACCCTGTCGCGCAAGCGACAAGGGCACAGTGGGGCCGCGCGGCGTGCATGTGTGGGCTGGGCTGTTGCCGGAGCGGGCGAACGCTCCGTGCGGTTTGTGTGGGTTGCTGGGACAACTGGAGACTGCGGGAAGAAGGTGGGGCGTCAATGTCCCCGTGGCCGCACTCTTGTGGAATGAGGCTGACTGGAGGGGTTTGGCCCGCCGCAGCGGCTTGCCCAACCTCGCCATTGACCGCGGGCGGGGCGGGCGGCTAACTCTCGGCCTTTACTTATGGCCACGCCGTCTTCTTCCGACAACCTCATGGAAACCCTCGTGTCGCTGTGCAAGCGGCGCGGCATCATCTACGCCTCCTCGGAGATCTACGGCGGCATCAACGGCTTCTTCGACTACGGCCCGCTCGGCGCCGAGATCAAACGCAACATCCGCAACGCCTGGTGGCAGGACATGGTCCACCGCCGCGACGACATCGTCGGCCTCGAGTCCTCGATCATCATGCACCCGAAGGTGTGGGAGGCTTCCGGACACGTGGCCGGCTTCACCGACCCGCTCGTCGACTGCAAGGCCTCGAAGCAGCGCTACCGCGCCGACCAGCTGTTCTTCGCGCAGGTTGTCGTCGACGGCGCCGTTGTCGGCTACGTCTCCGCGCTGGAGAGCGAGCGCACGGCCGAGGAGCTCCAGGAGAAGGCCGAGACTTTGAAGCGCAAGAAGGCCATCCAGGGCACGCTCGCCCCGGTTGTGGCGAAGGATTTCACCGAGGCCAAGCCCGAGGAGTACGCGCTGGTCCCGTCGCCCGCTACCGGCGAGCCGGGCAGCCTCACCCCGCCGCGCGCGTTCAACATGATGTTCGAGACGCACGTCGGCCCGATGCGCGACTCGTCCGCCGTCGCCTACCTCCGGCCCGAGACGGCGCAGGGCATGTTCGTCGACTTCAAGAACGTGGTCGACACCACGCGCGTGAAGCTGCCCTTCGGTATCGCGCAGGTCGGCAAGTCGTTCCGCAACGAGATCACGCCTCGCAACTTCATCTTCCGCTCCCGCGAGTTTGAGCAGATGGAGATGGAGTATTTCATCCATCCCGACGCCGACTGGCTGAAGTGCCACGAGGAGTGGCTGGCGTGGTGCCAGAACTGGCTCAAGTCCATCGGCCTGCCCGAGAGCCACCTCTCGCTCTACGAGCACCCGAAGGCGAAGCTCGCCTTCTACAGCCGCCGCACGGTGGACATCATGTTCAAGTACCCGTTCGGCGTGCAGGAGCTGTGGGGGATCGCCGCCCGCTCCGACTACGATCTCCAGCAGCACCAGAAGTTCTCCGGCGTGCCGCAGACGTGGTTCGACGAGGCCACGAAGGCCAAGGTCGTCCCGCACGTGATCGAGCCGGCCGTGGGCGTCGACCGTATCCTGTTGGCGGTGCTCTGCGCCGCCTACGCCGAGGAGGACGTGAAAGACGAGAAGGGCAACGTGGAGAAGCGCACCGTGCTGCGCCTGCACCCACGCATCGCCCCGTTCAAGGTTGCCGTGCTCCCGCTGCTCAAGAACAAGGAGCAGCTCGTCGGCCGCGCGAAGGAGCTCTACGCCAAGCTCAAGCGCCGCTACAACGTCTCGTACGACGACGGCGGCGCCATCGGCCGCCGCTACCGCCGGCAGGACGAGGCCGGCACGCCGTGGTGCGTGACGATCGACTTCGACACCTTCGAGAAGCCGGGCGACACGTTCACGCTGCGCGACCGCGACACGATGCAGCAGACCCGCATCACCGAGGCCGAGCTCTTCGCGCTCCTCAGCGAGAAGGTCGACAACGCCTGAGGCAGGTCGGGACGGCGCTCCGCCGCCGTCCGCTCCGGATTCCTGAGCCGAAATGGCGGCCCATTCCGGGATGAACCGGTAGGGACGGCTCTCTCAAAGATTCTGCTGAACAGCAGAACGAGCCGTCCGGCCGCCGCTGGCGGCCGGAGCTTCCGATCTCGCGACAGAAGGCAACGAAGGGAAGGAAGGCCGGAGACGTCCGTCCGCTGCGTGGCGCCGTTCGCGAGAAGGGCATCGGGGCGCTGGCGTGTAGCCGGGGGCGTTGAACCCGGCAGCGCGGCCTTCTGTCCGCATGATCGCGGCACGGACTCGAGTGGTGTTTCGCGCGGCTAAAATAGCGCCGTTGTTTATTTTAGTTTCATTAGCCGGACTAAAACAAGCCTTGCCCTTGTTTTAGTCCGGCGCTACTCCAAGTGGTATGCGCCAGCTGCCAGGCTATTACCTGCCAACAGCTTATGTTGGTGAGACGGTGCGTGCGTTTGTGCCCAATCCGCTCCCGCCCGAACCGCCGATCGAGTGGAGCGCGTCCCTGCTCTCGTTATCCCAGCAGGCGATGTTGGCCATCGGTCGCCTCGATGGGCTCTCGGTGCTGATGCCCGATATCAGCCAGTTCCTCTATGCGTACATCCGCAAGGAGGCGCTGCTCTCGTCGCAGATCGAGGGAACGCAGTCTTCATTGTCGGAGTTGCTGCTCTTCGAGAACGAGGAGGTTCCCGGCGTGCCGAACGAGGATGTGATCGAAGTCTCGAACTATGTCGCGGCGATGGAGCATGGCCTGCGGCGGTTGCGCGAGGGCTTCCCGCTTTCCAGCCGGTTGATCCGCGAAATCCACGGTGTGCTGCTGGCCAAGGGGCGGGGCAGCGACAAACAACCCGGCGAGTTCCGCACCTCCCAGAACTGGATCGGGGGCACACGGCCCGGCAATGCGCGCTACGTGCCGCCGCCGCACGACCTCGTCCCCGAGTGCATGGGCGCGCTGGAAAAGTTCATGCATGCGGAGCGCGACGTTGCGTCGCCCCTGCTCAAGGCAGCGCTCGCACATGTGCAGTTCGAGACGATCCACCCGTTTCTCGACGGCAACGGCCGTGTCGGCCGTCTGCTGACGTCGTTTCTCCTCTGCCACGATGGCGTGTTGAAGCAGCCGCTGCTCTACCTGAGTCTCTTCCTGAAGCAGCACCGCCCGGTCTACTACGATCTCCTGCAGCGGGTGCGCACCGAAGGGGCGTGGGAGGAGTGGCTGGCGTTCTTCTTCGAGGGAGTTGCCGCGACGGCTGACCAAGCCGCGCAGACCGTCGCCCGGGTTCTGAAGCTGTTCCAGGAGAACCAGCTCAAGATCGCCACCCTCGGTAGCACCGCCGCCTCCACGACTCGGATTCACGAGTTGTTGCAACGATACCCGATGCTCTCCGTGAACCGGGCGCTGTCGCTCTTGCCCGAGCCACCGGCCTTCGCGACGGCCAACGCCGCGTTCAAGCGGTTGGTTGATCTCGGCATCGCCGAGGAGAAGACCGGCGGTGCACGCAACCGGGTCTTCGCCTACAGGGACTATCTCGCCATCCTTGCCGAGGGCACGGAGCCGCTTTGAACGCTGAGTGGCGGGCGCGCGGCAGCGCGTTTCCGCGATCCGGCGCGTTGAGCAAGGCTGTGTCCTGGAACTCCCGTGCTTGGCTTTAATAGCCGGGCTGAGCTTTTAAAGAAAACGGCCGAAACTTTAAAAGGTCGGCGGGCGTGCCCGTGGCTGTGGGGCGGGATGCCATGCTGAAACCGAGGCTTCCAATACAGTGGGGCTTTCTGCAGGATGGGGCTGTCGGACGAACTGCCCTGAAACGCCCCAGCCATGAAGCTCACCCACCTTGGCGTCAGTTACTACCGCAGCATCGGCGCGGAGCTGGTGACCATCGACCTCTCGAAGAAGATCACGGTGCTGGTCGGCGCGAACAACTGCGGGAAGCCGAACGTGCTGCGGGTGCTAGAGCGCATCTGAGCGGAAAGCATCGTAACGAGCCGTGATGACATAGACTGCCGAGAACATGGGCGAGTCGGTCCGTCAGCAGTGCGAACAGCTCATCGCCACGATCCGGCATCGCCAGGCCACGACTGGAGCGTCACCGAGTTAGCCTCCCGCTCTTCAGTCGAACCCCGGGCGCTTGAACTCCCGCGCGGCGGGGAACTTCGCTTCGGCGACGCGGCGGAGGCGCTCAAGTTGGACGAGGAGATCCAGAATGGCATCGCCGTGCTCGGTGGCGAAGTGCTTGCGCAGGCGCGCCCAAGCGGCGAGCGAGCGGTCGATCGCGAGCAGGGCGATCTTGGCGGAGCCGTCGCTGTCGCGCGGCAGGTCCTCGATGTGCAACTGGCGTTCGTCGATGGCGCCTTGCACGGCGCGGCGCAGCTTCACCTCAATGAAGAACAGGTACCACTGCACGACATCGAGCGCGTCGCGGATCGCGGCGGCCGTCGCAACCGGCTGGCCGATGCCGAGGCGGCTTTCGGTGACGAGGGCCTCTTCGGTGTCGGCGAGTGCGCCCGGGATGGCGTGCAGGAGGTTGTGCCCGGCTTTACGGTACGCGGAGGCGGCCTTGAACAGCGCGGCCCCGGAGCGGGCCGCGGCGCGTCTGCGTTTCCGGTCGGCGCGCTCGATCTCGGTCTGGAGTTCGGGCGAGTCGAGGTCGATGCCGCGCCGCTTGGCGTCGCGCCGGATCATCCGGATCACGGCGGCGAACGAGAGCACGAGCTCGTTCCAGAAGGCCTCGTTGCTGGTGTCGTTGGTTGCACGGTCTCCGTCCGCCTGCCGCCGCTCCTCGGTTCGGTAGACCGAGCAGCGGGCGGTTTGCGGGCAACGTTCGCACCAGCGGTCGCAGTAGTTGTGGATGCCGGCGATCAGTCCGGGCGCGGCGGAGTCGCGCCGTAAGGCCGCGATCTCGGCGTCGAGCACCTTCGCGGACGGAGCTCGTGCTCGCCCCGCCTTCGCGGGCTTCCGTTTTTGGGATTCCTTCATCAGCTGCTGCCGCCCGAGAAAACAGAAGCACTCCCGCGGCGCAACCCGGTGGAGACGGGACGTGACATGGCTTACATGCTGCGTTCGAAGTGCCTTGGTTTCCTTCGTTATCTTCTGTCGTCAGCGGCCTCATGTTGGATGGTGCCCGATCCCGCCGGAATCGCCTCGCGGCGCAGCGGCGGGACGGCTTTCGTTCGAAATCTCCCCATCCACTTCCTCGCCATGAACACTGCTCCCCGCGCTCGCACTGCCGTTCGTTCCGCCGACGCCAAGGATGAAGCCGAACCGACCCTCCCGCCGGCGCACGATTGGCGGACGACGGACGACGACGAGCGGCTGCGCCGCAAGTTGCGCGCGCAGGAGTCGCCGATGCGTGTGCGGCAGGCGGAGAACTGCGGGCATCTGTTCTGCCGCTACGAGGTCGGCTCGGGAAGCGGGCGTACCTACGCGGTCGAGCTGCGCGAACTGGGCGAACGGCCGGTCGCTGCGTGCGAGTGCGTCGACTTTCGCATCAACGGTCTGGGCACGTGCAAACACGTCGAGGCCGTGCTCGCCTGGGTGCAGCGCTGCCGCAAGGTCGCCTGGCGCGAGGCGCTGCGCGCCGGCTCCCCGCTCGTCGATCTTGTGCCCTCGGCCGACGGGACCACGCTCCAGGTCGAGCGCAACGCCGAGCGCCTGCCGCCGACGCTGGCCCGGTTGTTCGACGATTCCGGCCGGCTTGTCGGCTGTTCGCCCGAGATGCTTGCCGGGCTGCTGCAACGTCAGCCCGCCTCACGCGTGCGCCTTGCGCTGGAATGCGGCCCCTGGCTCGAAGCCCGCTCCCGCGCCGAGGAACGCGTGGCGCTGCGGCGCGAATACGAGGCGAAGGTGCAGTCCGGCGAATGGCCCGCGCACGAGACGCTCGTGCCGCTCTTCCCCTACCAGCGCGAGGGCATGCTGCACCTCGCGTTCACCGGTCGCGCGCTGCTGGCCGACGAGATGGGGTTGGGCAAGACCGTCCAGGCGATTGCTGCCTGCGCGTTGCTGCACCGGCTTGGCCGGGCTCGTCGCGTGCTGGTGGTGACGCCGGCTTCGCTCAAAACCGAGTGGGAGGAGCAGATCAAACGCTTCACCACGCTCTCGCTCCAGATCGTGTACGGTGGTCGGCTTCCGCGGCTCGCCGCGTACGACGCCGAGGCTGCTCCCTTCTTCACGCTCTGCAACTACGAGCAGATTGTGGCCGACTCGCTCGACCTCAACGAGCGCCTCCGGCCCGACATCGTCGTGCTCGACGAGGCGCAGCGCATCAAGAACTGGTCGACCAAGACCGCGCAGGCCGTGAAGCGTCTGCGAAGCCGCTACGCCTTCGTGCTCACTGGCACACCGGTGGAGAACCGCATCGACGAGCTCTACTCCATCGTCGATTTCCTCGATCCGCAGGTCTTCGGGCCGCTCTTCCGCTTCAACCGCGAGTACTACACGTTCGACGAGAAGGGGCGTCCCGCCGGCTACCGGAATCTCGACGCGCTGCATGAGCGGCTGCGGCCGATCATGCTGCGCCGCCGCAAGGCCGAGGTGGAAACCGAACTCCCCGCGCGCACCGACGAGGTCCGGCTCGTGCCGCTCTCGCCCGCGCAGCGCGAGACCTATGCCGACCACGAGCACACCGTCTCGCAGCTTGCCGCCAAGGCACAGCGGCGCCCGCTCCTTCCCGCCGAGTTCGACCGGCTCATGCGCGAGCTGGCGATGCTGCGCATGGTCTGCGACACCAACTACATCCTCGACGACGACGAGCGCACCTGCCCGAAGCTCGCCGAGCTGGAGGCGATCCTCGCGCAGTGCTGCGAGGAGGCCGGCGTGAAGGTGATCGTGTTCTCCGAGTGGGAGCGGATGCTCGAACTCGTGCGCGAGCTGTGCGGCAAGCTAGGGATCGGCCACGCGTGGCACACCGGCTCGGTGCCGCAGCAGCGCCGGCGCGTGGAGATCAACCGCTTCAAGCAGGACCCGGAGTGTCGCGTGTTCCTGAGCACGGACTCCGGCGGCGTGGGGCTCAACCTCCAGAATGCCTCGGTCGTGGTGAACTGCGACCTGCCGTGGAATCCCGCCAAACTGGAACAGCGCATCGCGCGCGCCTGGCGCAAGCACCAGACCCGCGCCGTGACGGTGATCAACCTCGTCTCCGCCGACACCATCGAGCACCGCATGCTCGCCACCCTCGCCGACAAGCGTGGTCTGACCGACGGCGTGCTCGACCGCGTCGGAGATCTCTCGCAGGTGCGCTTGCGCAGCGGCCGGCAGGCGCTCGTCGCGCGGCTTGAGCAGGTCATGCTTTCCGGCTTCGCGCCCGCGCAACCGGCGAAGCCCGCTGTACCGGCCGATCCGGCCGCGGCTTTCGCGGAGCGGGCGGCCCGCGAAGTAGGTGCGCAGCTCGTCTCCTGCGAGGAGCGGTATTCGGTGTCTGCCGCCGCGGCGGCCACGGTCGTGGCGGTCGTCGAACGCGAGGCCGAGTTGTGGCGGCCGCGGCTCGAAGCGGCGTTTGCCGAGACGTGGAAGAATGTGCCCGGCGCCGCCCCGCGGTTGGTGGTGCTTGATCGCGCGACCGAGGCTGTGCTCGCGGCGTTGGCCGATGCGGGGCTGGTAACGGTCCACATCGCGGCGACCCGCCGACTGCACCCGACCGCCGAGCCAGCACGCCCAGCGCTCACCGAGGCGCAGCGGCAGGAAGTGGCGACGCAGCGTGCGCTCGCTGCCCGTCGATTGAAGGCGGCGCAGGCATTGCTCGCGGCCGGGCTGCTCGAGGAATGTGTCCCGCCCGCGCAGGAGGCGGCGTTGGCCGTGGCCCGCGCGCGAGCGATCGAGCGCGGCGTCGCCGCACCGGCGGATTTGCGGAGCTGCCTCAACGACGACTGGCGGCTGTATTGGACGAGCGAGGAAGCACCGGCGCTGTGCCCCTTGGCGAGCGAAGCGCCGGTGGCTGTGGCGGACACGCTGGCCGCGCTGGCGGCGGCGTTGGCGTGATCGTGGGAACCGGCACAGTGCGCGGCTGCGCCGCAACCGAAGTAGCGAGGAGTGAGTAGCGGAGACGGACGCCTGTCGACGCCTCGCGGCATAGGGAAACCGATCAGAAAAGGGAGGATTTCAAGAGATAGCTATACGCAGCGTCGGCGCCGTTCCGCACTCGCTGAGCCGAGCGCGCAACGGATGCTGCGTGGCCGCCATCTTGCGCCATGAGAGATCCTCAAGACCGACGCTATCGTGCTCTTCGACGGCACGAACCTCGATGCGTGGTAGCGGAGAAGGACGGCCCGGCTGGCTGGACGGTGGCCGCCGGCGTGCTGACCGTCGCGCCCGGCGCTGGCGGCATCCGCACCAAGCGCGGTTTCGCCGACTGCCAGCTCGTCAACGGCGGCTGCGAAGCCACGGTGCGCGCCGGCCGAATCCTGCTCCAGAGCGAGGGCTCCGAGGTCTTCTACCGCAACGTTGTGCTCACGAGGTACTGAGCGTGGCGGCTGCCCGCGCGGGATGCCGCCGGCCGACTTGCTGGCGTGCATTGTCCACGTGCGTCGCAAGCCGGCGCCCCTACGCTGGCAACTGCATCAGCATGGCCCCGAGCGTTCGTGAAGAATTTCGGAGATCCCGAGCCCCGGCCGAAATTGGGTTGCCCGTACGCGGTGCGGCGAAGATCGTCGGGCTTCGCAAAATACCCTTAGCCCGAGCGGTTCTCCGCCGAGGCCGGCTGTCGTGAATCGGTTCCGGTGCGGCGTGGAGGCGCGGGGGCGACAACAGCACCGTCATACTGCCATGAACCTACGCCTGCCCTTCCTCTGTGTTGTCCTCGGCGCACTCGCCGCGGCCATCCCCGCGCGCGCCGAGAAGACCGAGTTTCTGTTCGGCCTGACCTCCGCCGTGGTCGAATATCAGACCTCGACCGTCGGCCGCGGGGTGAACACCACCGGCACCGAGACCTACTGGATCGACGCCAGCGGCCGGAAGACGGCCCGGCTCTCCCAGACGAACTCGGGCAAGGGCGGCAACAAGACCGAGCAGACCGAGATGCTCAGCCTTCTGCTCGACGGCTGGATGTACAACATCGACCTGAAGCGGAAGACCGGCATGAAGATGAGCGTGGAGCAGGCGATGCGGATGGCCGCGAGCGTTGGCATCAAAGTCCCGGGACAAAACGGCCAGGCCTGCGCGAAGGAATTCGTCGAGAAGAACGGCGGCCGCTGGCTCGCCTCGGAGGAGTTCCTTGGCCGCACCTGCGAGGTGTTCGAACTCTATGGATTCAAGAGCTGGGCCTACAAAGGCGTACCGCTCAAGACCGAGGGGACATCTGCGGGCTTCACGGTCTCCATTGTGGCGACCAAGTTCGAGGAGAACGCGTCCATCCCTGCCTCGCGCTTCGAGATCCCGAAGGATGTGACGATCCAGGACATGCCCGACATGTCCGGCATGCTCGGGGCGTTGATGGGCGGCGGGCAATCCCGGCAGACTCCGGCCAAGAGCAGCCAGCCGGCCGCGCAGAAACCGGTGGCGCCCGAGGCGAAGCCCGCGGCCCCTGCCGAACCGGCCAAGCCTGCCGCCGAGGCGAAACCGGCTGCGAAGAAGGTGGCGAAACCGGTGGCGAAGACCGAGAGCAACGCCGTGAAGGTCACCTCTGCCGAGTTCGGCTCCCTCGTCTCCAAGCTCCACGTTTCCGGCTACACCGTGATGGCGCCCGAGAGCGAGGGCGGCGGCCACACCGTGAACCTGATCGACACCAAGGGTGGCGCGATGGGGGTCACGCTGCTGCCGCTCCAGATCGCCGACGGGCTCGAGAAGAATGCGGCGCTGAAGGTGGATTCGAAGTTCGAGCATGACGGGCACCCGGCGATCGTCGGCGTGCTGGCCGATCCGAGCGAAGGCGACTCGAGCATCCTCCTCGTGCGCTATCCCGAGCGGAAGCTGGCGTTGCTCGTGAGCGCGACGCCGGTGAAGCCGAAGGAGGAGCTCATGAAGCTTCTCGAGCAGATCGACCTGTGAGCCGGAGTTGACCGGTATGTTTTCCGAAAGGCGTCGCTGAAAGCGGCGCCTTTTTGGTACAGGGCGGCGAGGGATGGCTCAGTACTGCACGCGGTGCGGGTTGGCCGTCCAATCCCGGAATGCGGCGAGCCCCTCGTCGCGGAGCAGCGGGATGGACGGGATACGCCGCGAGGCGGCCGGCGCGGCGAGCTCGCGGTACAGGAAGGCGTCGTCGAAACCGATGGCGGCGGCATCGTCGCGCGTGCAGGCGTGGACGATGCGCCGGATGTGCGCCCAGTAGGCGGCGGCGAGACACATCGGGCACGGTTCGCAGCTCGTGTAGAGCGTGGCGCCTTCGAGGTGAAACCGGTCGAGCGCGGCGCAGGCCTCGCGGATGGCGACGACCTCGGCGTGGGCGGTAGGATCGTTCGTGCCGGTCACCCGGTTTTGCCCGCGGCCGACGATGCGGCCTTCGTGGACGATCACCGCGCCGAACGGCCCGCCGACTCCGCTTGTGGCGCCGGCTCGCGCCAACGCGATGGCTTCGCGGAGAAAGGGGAGATCGGCGGTGGAATGCGTTGCGGACATGGCGCGGGAGAATGTGCGGAAGCTACGGCGACGCGAGACGAAGAAGGGCGTTGCAAGACAACGCCCCTACTGCCGAGCGGGTGGCGGCAAGTGCAGAGCGTGCAGGGCGGCTTCGAGCTGCGGGTCGGGCTCGACACCGGGTGCGGCGGCGACGCCCACATCGGGCGTGACGCCGCGGCCTTCGAGGCGCCGGCCGTCGGGGCCGACGTAGTCGTACACGCTGAGCTGGAGCCGGCCGCCGCCGGGCAGCGGCCAGTGAACGCAGACGAGCACGTTGCCGGCGGTCGCGTTGCCGACGATGGCGCCGCGGTGCTCGCGCTGCACGACGGCGGCAAAGATCTCCGCGGCGCTGGCGGAAGTCTCCGAGACAAGCACGGCGAGCGGGCCGTCGTAGTGCGCAGCGAAGATGTGGTTCGGTGAGCGGCGCGGCGCGGTTCCATCGGCGCCGCGGGCGCGGATCTCACCGAGCGCGACGCGGCCGGGGAACAGCTCGGCGACGATGGCGGCGAGGGCGCGCGCTTCGCCGCCGGCGTTGCCGCGCAGGTCGAGGACGACACCGCCGGCGGGCCGGTGGCGCTTGAGCTCGGCGCGCAGCCAGCGCGCGGCGGGCAGGTCGAAGCGGTCGAAGGTGAGCAGGAGCACGTCGCCCTCGAGTTGCCGACTTTCGCGAACCGGCGGGTATTCGAGTCTCTGTGCCCGGAGTTCGAGGCGGCGCGGTTGGCCGAGCGCATCGAGGAAGTCGCAGCGGACGAGTTGGCTATCGGCGAGTTTGCCGACGCCGAGGACTTCCATCGGCGGGCGGTCGTCGGCGGTGAGGAGGATCCAGCCCGGCTGGACGCCGGCGCGGGCGGCGGGGCTGTCGGGGAAAACGGCGAGGATGCGGCGCGCTTTCGGGCGGCCCGGTGCGGGGTCGCTGCGGAAACCGAGGAGGAAACTGCGGCGGTGGTGCCACTGCTCGACCTCGAGCGGCGAGAGTGCGTGGGTGTGCTCGTCGCGGAGCTCGGCCAGGAGGGCGTTGAGCGCGGCGTACAGCTCGGTGTCGGAGGTGGCGGCGAGGGCCGCGGGGCGGTGGCGGGCGACGGCAGTGGGCCAGTCGGCGCCGTTGAAGGTCGGGTCGTAGTAGCGGCGCGTGATCCAGTTGGCGACCTGGTCGTAGACTCGGGCGTTGAAGGCGGCGCGTTGCGCGGGGGCGGCCGGCGCAGCGTGCGAGGCGTAGTTGAGGACCGATGCCGCTGGCGGGATTGTGGCGCAGCCGCCGAGCAGGAGCGCGGCAAGGGCGGGGAGTGCGAGGATCTGGCGACGGCGGACCGGCATGGGAGTGGCAGAGCGTGGTCGGGGCGCGGCGGCGGGGCAATGCGGGGCAAGCTGGCCGCTTGTGAAACGCGGCGGGCTTCGGCAACCTACGGCCCATGACGCCTGCCGCCGAGAACCTCGTCGCCGATCTGAAACGCGCCAACGTGCTCGCCTCCGTGGAGAGCCTGCTGGGCTGGGACGAGCAGGTGATGCTGCCTCCCGACTCGGCCGACCGGCGCGCGGAGCAGCAGGCGCTGCTGGCCGAGCTGCACCACCGCGAGGCGACGGCGCCGCGTATCGGCGAGTCGCTGGCGGCGCTGGACGCGCTCGGCGAGGACGCCACGGAGGAGGATCGCGTGCTGCGGCGCTGCGCGCGGAAGGACTACGAGCGGTTGACGAAGCTGCCGCCGGAGTTCGTGCGCGAGAAGGCGCGTCTCGACAGCGAGGGTTACCATGCGTGGGCCGAGGCGCGGGCGACGCGCGACTTCGCGAAGTTCGCCCCGATCCTGCGCAAGCAGCTCGAGTTTGCGCACCGCGAGGCCGAGCTGCTCGGCGCGCCGGACGCCTACGACCATGCGTTGGACAAGCACGACCCCGGGATGACCGCGGCGCGCATCGAGGTGCTGTTCGCCGAGCTCAAGCGCGACCTCGTGCCGCTCGCGAACCGGATCGTGGCGGCGCGCCGGCCGGTGAAGCGTGAGGCGCTGCGCGGTTTCCCGGTGGAGAAACAGAGCGAGTTTCTCCGCGAGGTGACGACGGCGCTGGGCTTCGACTACGGGCGCGGCCGGATCGACGTGTCGCTGCATCCCTTTTCCTCGGGCGACGGGTTCGACAGCCGGATGACCACGCGCTTCGACGTGGACAACCCGCTCGACTCGCTCCTGAGCGCGATCCACGAAACCGGACACGGGCTCTACGAGCAGGGGCTGCCGCGCGAGTGGATCGGCACGCCGCTGGGCGAGGCGGTGGGCATGGGTATCCATGAATCGCAGAGCCGGTTGTGGGAGAACCAGGTGGCGCGCAGCCGGGCCTTCTGGCGGCACTGGGAGCCGAAGTTCCGCGCGCAGTTCGCGCCGCGGCTCGACGGGGTGACTTCCGACGACTTGTACCGCGCGATCAACGAGGTGGCGCCGACGCTCATCCGCGTCGATGCCGACGAGGTGACGTACAACCTGCACATCGTGCTGCGCTTCGAGATCGAGCGGCGGCTGTTCCGGGGCGAGCTCAAGGTGGAGGATTTGCCGGCGGCGTGGAACGCGCTCTCGAGCGAGCTGATCGGCCTCACGCCCGCGCACGACGGCGAGGGCTGCCTGCAGGACGTCCACTGGTCCGACGGCGCCTTCGGCTATTTCCCGAGCTACTGCTTGGGCAACATGATCGCGGCGCAGCTCTGGTACGCGGCTCTGGCGGCGTTGCCCGGACTGGAGGAGGACTTCGCCGCCGGGCGGTATGACCGGCTGCTCGGCTGGCTGCGGACCAGCATCCATTCGCGTGGCCGCCGGCTGGAGACGGAGGCGCTGGTACGCGCGGTGACCGGCGAGGGCATCTCGCCGCGGCATCTGCTGCGCTACCTGCGCGAGCGGTATTTGCCCCTGTGCGAGCGCGCGTAGCCGGCACGTAGGTCGTCCCTTCAGGGCGACCCGGCAGCGGGTGTCCGCCGATCTGGTGCGTGCGCGGAGTCGAGCGGGTCGTGCTGAAGCAGCGACCTACGAGGGATCGCTCGCTCCCGCGACCGCCGTCTCGCTCCAACTCTTTGAACTGGAGGGTGTGGGGTTGCCGGTGCGGAGGCGCAGGACGATGAGCAGGCCGACCAGCTGCAGGCTTGCCGCCACGTAGAACGCCAGCCCCGGCGCCTTCCAGATGTGGATCTGGTCGATGCCGTAGCCGAAGATCCATGCCGCTGCCGGCGGGGCGATCACGCCGGCCAGGCTCGAGAGTCCGGCCAGGGCGCCCTGGAGCGCTCCCTGCTCGGCGCCCGGCACGCGGCGCGAGATGAGCCCCTGCAGGGCGGGGGGCGCGATGTTTCCGAGGGCGGCGATCGGGATCATGGCGTACACCACCCAGCTCTGCGAAACGCTGCCGAACACGACCAGGAAGCAGGTCGAGATGATCAGTCCGGTGACGATGCAGCGGTACTCGCCCAGCTTGGGGGCGACCCAGCGGACGAGCCCACCCTGCACGATCATTCCCATCGTGCCGACCAGAGCGAGGGAGAGGCCGACCTCGCGGGTGTCCCATCCGTACCGGTACTGCGTGTAGAGCACCCAGGTGCTGTGGACGCAGAACTGCACCAGCATCGCGAGCAGGTGGACGCTGGCGAGCGGCAGGACGTTGGCGAATTTGCCGAGGGCCTGGATCGCACCGACGGGATTGGCCCGTTTCCAGTCGAACGGGCGGCGGCGCTCCGGCGGCAGGGATTCCGGCAGCACGAAGGCGCCGTAGAGCCAGTTGAGCCCCGCCAACCCGGCGGCCGCGAAGAAGGGCAGCCGCAGGTCGATATGCCCGAGAAACCCGCCCAGCGCCGGACCGAGCACCAGCCCGAGACCGAAGGCGGCGCCGAGCAGCCCGAAGTTCTGCGCGCGACGCTCCGGCGGCGTGACGTCGGCCATGTACGCGTTGGCCGCCGCGACGCTGCCGGACAGCGCCCCGGAGATGGCGCGGGCGACGAAGAGCCAGACCAGGTTCGGGGCGAACGCCATGATCAGGTAGTCGATGGCTGAGCCGGCGAGCGAGAGGAGGATCACGGGGCGCCGGCCGATCTTGTCGGAGAGGGCGCCCAGCGCCGGGGCGACCAAGAACTGCATGAGCGCAAACGTGCCGACGAGCGCCCCGTAGGCGTGCGAGCCCGAGGAGACATTGCCGCCGCTGAACCGGGTCACCAGCTGCGGCAGGACGGGGATGAGCACCCCGAAACCGAGGACGATCAGGACGTAGGTGACGAAGATGAACCCGACGGCGGGTTCCCGTTTGGAGGCGGAGGCCATGGCTGGGATGTAAACGGCACATTTCGCCGGTTCCGGGGATGCGTGTCCAATACGCTTTTGCACGGGAATCCGCCGCTCCGCGACAAGCGGTCGTTTGGGGAGGGAGACGCCGGTGCGCGCGGTGACCAGCGCGGGGATCTCGCCGCGACATCTGCTGTGCTACCTGCGCGAGCGGCGCCTACCCCTGTGCGAAGGGGGCGGTGACGGGAAGTCGAAACGCTCACGCGTTTCGCTACGGGCAAGTGACGCGATTGGGGGGCGCGGCCTACTCCATCTCCTTGAACTGGAGGGCGTGGAGGCGGGCGTAGAGGCCGGCGCGGGCGAGGAGCTCGGCGTGGGTGCCGTGCTCGGCGAGGCGGCCCTGGTCCATGACGAGGATCGTGTCCGCCTTCTGGATCGTCGAGAGGCGGTGGGCGATGACGAAGGTGGTGCGGCCGTGCATGAGCCGCTCCATCGCCTGTTGGATGAGGCGTTCGGAGGCGGTGTCGAGCGCGCTGGTGGCCTCGTCGAAGATGAGGATGCGCGGGTCTTTCAGGATGGCTCGGGCGATGGCGATGCGTTGGCGCTGGCCGCCGGAGAGTTTTACGCCGCGCTCGCCCACGGTGCTGGCGTAGCCGTCGGGCAGGGCGGCGATGAAGTCGTGGGCGTTGGCGGCCTTGGCGGCCTCGACGATCTGCTCGCGGGTGGCGTCGGGCCGGCCGTACTTGAGGTTCTCCTCCAAGGTGCCGGAGAAGAGGATGTTCTCCTGGAGGACGATGCCGATCTGACCGCGCAGCGAGGCAGTGGTGACGCCGCGGATGTCGTGGCCGTCGATGGCGATGCGGCCGGAGGCGGGGTCGTAGAAACGGGCGATGAGGTTGACCAACGTGCTCTTGCCGGCGCCGCTGGGGCCGACGATGGCGACGAGGGTGCCGGCGGGGGCGGTGAAGGTGACGTTGGTGAGCGTGCGGGGGCGGCCCTGGCCGGGCGGCTCGCGGTCGTAGTCGAAGCAGACGTCGTGGAAGGCGACGTCGCCGCGGACGGGCGGGAGCGGGCGGGCATCGGGGGCGTCGGTGACCTCGGGTTGGGTGTCGAGGAGGGCGAAGATGTTTTCGAGGGAAGTGGTGGCGCGCTGGAGGACGAGGTTGAGGTCGGCGAAGCGGACGATGGGCGGGAAGATGAAGGCGATGTAGCCGTAGAAGGCGACGAGGGTGCCGACGGGCATCCGGCCTTCGAGGACGAGCCAGCCGCCGTAGCCGAGGACGACGAGGGTGCCGAGGGAGCCGAGGAGGTCGGCGATGATGCCGATCTTGGTGTAGCGGATGACGATCTTGGAGTAGTTGGTGTAGTCGGCGTTGATGCCGGCGGCGAAGGCGGCGATCTCGTCCTGCTCCTTGGTGAAGGACTTCACGACGCGGGCGGCGGCGACCTTCTCGTGGAGGAAGCCGACGACGTGGTCCCAGTTCTTGCGGTGGACGCGGCTTTCCTCGCGCATCTGGGCGCGCTGGTGGAAGTGGTTGACGAGAAAGAGCGGGAGGACGGCGGCGACGGCGAGGGCGAGGTGCCACTCGATAAAGAAGAGGAAGGCGAGGACGCCGAGGAGGGTGATGGCGTCGGAGATGACGGTGATGAGGAAGTTGTTGGTCAGGGCGTAGACCTCGTTGGTGTCCTGGGAAATCCGGGAGGCGGTCTTGCCGGTCTGGTTGGCGTCGAAGTAGCGCAGGGAGAGGCGCTGGAGGTGGGCGAAGAGCTGGATGCGGACGTCGCAGACTAGGCGCATGGCGGCGTACTGGAGGATGCGGTTGCGGATGAAGGTGATCCAGGCGCGGAGGCTGAAGATCGCGGTGAAGGCGACGAGGAGCCAGCCGAGGAGGCGGAGGTCGTGGCGCGGGAGGGCGTCGTCGATGAGGATCTTGAAGATCCAGGGCGCGGGGAGTGTGAGCGCGGTGGCGACAAGGATGAGCACGATCCCGAGGACGATCTGGCCGCGCTGCGGGCGGGCGAGAGCGAGGAAGCGGCGGAAGGTGTGCTGGTGCATAGGGAGGTGGGGCAAGTGTGGTCGCGTGCCGAGGCCGGAAAAGCAAAAGGCCGCCCGGAAGCGGGCGGCCTGAGCAGAATGACGGCGGGGGAATGAATCGAAGGGAAGGCGAGCGGAGGGAGCGGAGGCTGAGCGCTGCGCTCAGCGAGCAGCGCCACGGGGATGGTCTACAGGGTCTTGAGGACCTCGGCCTTGGTGTAGCGGACCTTCGGGAGCGTAGCGTACTTGTCGGCTTCGGCGCGGTAGCCGAGGGCGACGGCGGCGAGGGTGGCGTAACCATCCTTCCGGACGCCAAGGAGCTCGTCGTACTGCGTCGGGTCGAAGCCTTCCATCGGGCAGGCGTCGACACCGAGGAGTGCGGCGGCGGTGAGCAGTTGGCCCATGGCGATGTACGCTTGGCGGGCGGCCCAGCAGTGGTGGTGGGGCTTACGGGCGTCGGCGAGGAGGGATCCTTCCATGAGCTGCCGGTAGGCGTCGAGGGTGGCGACGGGTTGGCCTCGGACCTCGGCGGTGCGCTCGAGGAGGTGTGCGATGTCGGCGGCGGTGATCTCGGTGCGGGCGGTGAAGACGACGAAGTGCGAGGCGTCGGTCACCTGCGGCTGGTCCCAGGAGTGGGCACGGAGTTTGGCGCGGAGGGCGGGATCGCGGACGTCGAGGAAGCGCCAGGGTTGGAGACCGAAGGAGGAGGGCGTGAGGACGAGCGTGTCCTCAAGGGCGGTCCAGGTGGCGGCGGGGATGCTGCGGGAGGGATCGAAGCTCTTCGTGGCGTAGCGCCAGCGGAGGGCGGAGAGGAGCTGTTCGGTGGAGATCGTGTTCATCGCAGTGGCCGGCAACGTGCGGGCCGACTGCGTTGGCGCAAGCGGGGGCGCTCAGTTGGGTGCGAGAAGCCCGAACAGAACGGCCGCCGGCGTTGCCGCGATGGCGATCAGGATGGCGAAGAACTTCTGGAAGAGCGGGACGAAGTAGAAGGCGGCGATGAGCACGTACATGCTCCACTGGGAAATGGCGGCGAAGGTTTCCCACGTCATGCCGACGAAATACCGCAAGATGCGGCCGCCATCGAGCGGCGGGATGGGGAGGAGGTTGAAGGCGAGGAGCCAGGCGTTGATCTGGATGAAGCGGCCGGTGAGCTCCTCGGCGACGGAGAGGTAGCGGACGGCGATCGCGCCCACCACGGCTGCGACCAGCGTGAGGACGAAATGGGAAAGCGGGCCGGCGGCGGTGACGAGGACGTCGCCGCGGGCCGGATGCTTGAAGTTGGCCGCGTTGACGGGGATGGGGCGCGCCCAGCCGATGAAGAAACGGCCGTCGAGGAGGAAGATGCAGACGAGGGGGAAGAGGACGGTGCCGACGAGATCGATGTGCGGCAGCGGATTGAGCGTGAGGCGGCCGTCGTTGTACGGGGTGGGATCGCCGAGCTTGTCGGCGAACCAGGCGCGCGCGGATTCGCGCAGGCAGAGGCTGCTAACGAGGACGATGAAAAGGAGGATGCCGTCGCGGAGAACGGCGGGATTAAGGCTGTCCATCAAGGCGCCTTGATGGAGGTTCCGGCGAGCTGATCAACCAGCTTCTGCTTGTTGGAGAGGAGCGGGGCCTCGGTGATCTGGTCGAGGAGGGCGCGGGCCTCGTCGGCGCGGCCGAGCGTGACGAGGATGTTGGCCTGATGGAGCTGGAGGGTCTGGAGCTCGACGCCGGCCTTGGCGCGCTGGGCGAGGGATTTCCAGGTGGCGAGGGCGGTGTCCCAATCGGGCTCGGGGAGATCGTAGAAGCTCTCGGCGTAGCGGTAGACGTAGGCGACGTTGTCGGGCGCGAGGCGGGCGGCCTCGGCGAAGGCGGCGGCGCTGCGCTTGAGGAGGTCGGAGCGGGTGTAGAGCTTGGCGTCGACGAAGAACTCGCGGTACTCGTAGAGGAGGGTGCCGAGCTGGTAGTGGTAGAGCGGTTCCTTCGGCGCGAGGGCGATGGCTCCCTCGTAGTAGGCGGCGGCCTCCTTGTACTCGCCCTCCTCGGCGTGGTAGTTGCCGAGCTGATTCTTGATGACGGCGACATCGGGGCTGAGGGCCTCGGCGCGCTTGAAGATGTCGTAGGAGCGCTTCGGGTTGCCGGTGCTGTTGAGGAACAGGCCGTAGGCGATGTAGGTGGAGAGGAACTTGGGGTCCTTGCGCAGGAGCGATTCGTAGTCGCGGACGATCTCGCTGAGCTGGAGCTCGGTGTTGCTGCGGTCGAGGTTCTCGCCGGCGGCCTGGGCGGCGGCGAGGATGGTCTGCTGGCGCTGGAGGATGCGCTTGAGCTCGCGCTCGGACATCGATTCGGCGGCGCCGCCGGCGGCGTGACCGGCGAGCGGGGACAGGAGGGCGGCGAGGACGAGGAGGAGCGGCAGGAATCGTTTCATCGCGAGCGAAAGAAGACCGCGACGGAAACAGGTTGTGCCGCATAGGGCGAGACTTTCGGCGGGAGGCGAGGGGCGCGCTACGAGGATAATGCGGTGGGCGGACCGACAGAAGGCAACGAAGGGAACGAAGCCGGTGGGCGAGGTGACCACGTGCCACGGAGACCCGTGGCACGACGGGTGCAGAACTGCTCTTGCGAGCCGCTCCACCGAGGACAATGAAGCCACCTCGGCGGCGAGGTGGCCTACAGTTCGGCTCGGTGGAATGTCTACCACGGCGGCAGGCCGAGGTCGGCGCGCAGGAGCGGCAGGTAGGACTCGAGGCCGGCGGCCATCGAGGTGCGCGGGGCGTAGCCGAGGTCGCGGCGGGCGGAGTCGATCGAGAACCAGTGGTCGGTGGCGAGCTCGTGGGCGGCGAAGGCCGTCATCGGCGGCTCGCCGCGCAGGTGGAATATCCGCCAGACGGATTCGCAGGCGGAGCCGATGGCCGCGGTGGCGCCCACGGGGATGCGGTGGCGGACGGGCGCGAGGCCGAGCCGGCGGAGGAGGTCGTTGGTCCAGGGCCAGAGGGCGACGGGCTCGCCGTTGGTGATGAAGTAGGCGCGGCCGGCGGCGGGCGAATCGGCGCGGGCGAGGGCGCGCTCGGCGAGGAGATGGGCGTCGACAACGTTGTCGATGTGGGTGAGGTCGACGCGGTTCTCGCCGCGGCCGACGACGCGCAGCCGGCCCCTGCGGGCGGCGGTGACGACGCGCGGCACGAGGTTGCGGTCGCCCGGGCCCCAGACCAGGTGCGGGCGCAGGGCGACGGTGCGCAGGGCGGGGGAGTTGGCGGCGCGGACGAGGCGCTCGGCGATGGCCTTGGTCGTCGGATACGCGCAGGGCGCGCGGGTGCAGAGCGGCGCGGACTCGTCGACGCCGCGCAGGTCGCCGCCGGTGTAGACGACGCTCGGTGAACTGGTGAAAACGAAGCGGCCGACGCCGGTCTCGTAGGCGGTGGCGAGGAGGCAGGCGGTGCCGTCGACGTTCACGCGTCGGAACTCCTCGGCCGGTCCCCAGACGCCGACGCGCGCGGCGACATGGAAAATCGAATCCACGCCGGTGCAGGCGGTGCGCAGGGCGGCGGGATCGGTGAGTTCGCCGAGGGCGATCTCCACGCCGCGGGCCTCGAGCTCGGGGAGCGGGCGGCGACTGTAGGCGCGCACGCGACGGCCTTCGGCCAGGAGGCGTTCGACGATCTTGCTGCCGACGAAGCCGCTGGCTCCGGTGACGAGGACGATGGGCGTGGGCATGGGGCAGGCGCGGTGGAAAAAGAAAGGTCCTATGGGTCGAAGGGGACCGATAGGACCTGAGAAGTTCTGACTATAGCGAAAGTCGCCAAGGCTTTCGGCGAGGCATTGCGGACCGAAATTCTGGCGAATTTCGCTACGGCGATCGATGCAGCGCTCAGAGCTTGGGACCGCCCTGGGAGAGGGTGCGGGCGCGCAGGCGCAGGCCGTTGAGGCGGATGAAGCCGGTGGCGTCGCTCTGGTTGTACCAGCTCTTCACGCCCTCCATCGAGGCGATCTTCGGATCGTAGAGGGAGTACTTGGACTTGCGGCCGCAGGTGATGATGTTGCCCTTGTAGAGCTTGAGGCGGACGGTGCCGGTGACGAAGCGCTGGCTCTCGTCGATGTAGGCCTGGAGGCACTCGCGCTCGGGGGCGAACCAGAAGCCGTTGTAGATGAGCTCGGCGTACTTCGGGATGAGGCTGTCTCGGGTGTGGAGGACCTCGCGGTCGAGGGTGAGGGACTCGACCTGGCGGTGGGCCTGCATGAGGATGGTGCCACCGGGAGTCTCATACACGCCGCGGCTCTTCATGCCGACGAAGCGGTTCTCGACGAGGTCGACGCGGCCGATGCCGTGCTTGCCGCCGAGCTTGTTGAGGGTCTTGAGGACCTGGCCGGGGGACATCTTCTTGCCGTTCACGGCGACGCAGTCGCCCTTCACGAAATCGAGCTCGACGTACTCGGCCTTGTCGGGGGCGGCCTCGGGGGCGACGGAGAGCGTGGGCGGGGGGGGGGTTTGGGGGG
>CAZXHR010000021.1:0-9712 GCA_964640465.1 uncultured Opitutaceae bacterium | reverse complement strand
GAGACGGAGAGCTTGAACATCGCCTTGTTTTCCGGGGTCGTCGGGTCGAACCACGGATCCTCGAGGATGCCGGCCTCGTAGGAGATGTGGAGGAGGTTGCGATCCATCGAATACGGCTTCTTGAGGGAGGCCTCGACGGGGATCTTGTTCTCCTGACAGTAGGCGATCATCTCGGCGCGACCGGGAAACTTCTCGCGGAAGTTCTCGAGCTTCCAGGGGGCGATGATGGCGAGCTTCGGGTCTAGCGCCATGTAAGAGAGCTCGAAACGGCACTGGTCGTTACCCTTGCCGGTGGCGCCGTGGGCGACGGTGTCGGCTTTTTCCTTGTGGGCGATGGCGACCTGGGCCTTGGCGATGAGCGGACGGGCGATGGAGGTGCCGAGGTAGTACTGGCTCTCGTAGATCGCGTTGGCGCGGATCATCGGGAAGATGAAGTCGCTCGCGAACTCCTCGATGAGGTCGAGGGTGTAGTGTTTCGAGGCGCCGGTCATCTTGGCCTTCTTGTCGAGGCCCTTGAGCTCCTCCTCCTGGCCGATGTCGGCCGCGAAGGTCACGATCTCGGCGTCGTAGGTTTCCTTGAGCCACTTGACGATGACGGACGTGTCGAGTCCGCCCGAGTAAGCGAGGACGATTTTCATGGGTAAAGAGAGCGCGAGGGTTGGCCGCTTCCGGAGAAGCCGCAAAGCAATTTCTGATGCGCGGCGTCCGATGCGGTGGGCGTAGTGCGGAAGCTCCGGCCGCGTGGGGCAATGGCGAAACCACCCACGCGGGCTGGGGTGACGACCCTGGCGGTGTTTACGGCGGTTTAATCGGGCGGGAGTTGAGCCGGGCCCTGCTGGGCCGAAGTTGGGAAGGTCGGTTATCTATCATTCATCATGTCCGTGTCATTCCATGAACTCATTCATTACCACAGCGGCGTGTGTGTGCCGCCGACGAGAGCGGGGCTTCACACTTATCGAGATCATGATCGTCGTCGTGATCATCGGCTTTCTGGCGGCGCTGGCCATCCCCTCCGTGCTGGGCGCCTGGCGCCGGTCGCAGAACAGCGCGTTCGCGAACGATCTGCGGCAGGTGCGCGCGGCGGCCGAGGAGTATGCCATGGAGAACGGGGGCTTTCCGCCCGACGGTGCCGCGGCGCTCGGCCCGGCGTTCGACGGCTACCTCTCCAGCGCGATTGGCAACGGCCCGACTCCTGTGGGCGGCGTGTGGGACTGGGACTATGAGCAGTTCGGCTACAAGGCCGGCGTCTCCGTCTACCGGCCCACGGCCGGTGTGGGCCAGATGCAGGAGATCGATCGGCTCATCGACGACGGGGATCTGGGCACGGGCAATTTCCGTGCGCGTTCGCAGGGCTACATCTACGTGATCGAATTCTGAGCACGAATGGCGGCGATCCGATGCGGCGAGCATCGGGTTGGCGCCGTCGCGTCAGCGCTTCGCAGCCTGGGCGAGCGCGGCGAGGATGGCCTTCTGCGCGTGCAGACGGTTCTCGGCCTGGTCGAACACGATCGACTGCTTCGACTCGAGGACTTCGGCGGAGACTTCCTTGCCGGCGTAGGCGGGCAGGCAGTGCATGAAGAGCGCATCGGGCTTGGCGAGCTTCATGAGCTGGCTGTTCACCTGATAGGGCGCCATGGCCTTCAGGCGGTCGGCGGACTCGGCCTCCTTGCCCATGCTGACCCAGACGTCGGTGTAGACGATATCGGCGCCGGCGACGGCTTCGCGCGGGTCGGTGGTGAATTGGTAGCGATCGGCCCAACCGTGCTGCTTGAGGAGCGCCTTGATCTCGGGGCCGGGCTCGTAGCCCTTAGGGCCGCTGACGGCGACCTGCATGCCGAAGAGGTTACCGCCGAGCAGCCAGGAGTTGGCGACGTTGGAGGAGGAGTCGCCGAGGAAGGCGATCTTGCGGCCCTTGAGCGAGTCGAAGAGGTCGCCGCCCTTGGCCCAGCGCTCCGACATCGTCAGCACGTCGGCGTAGATCTGGCAGGGGTGGAGGAAATCGGTGAGGGCGTTGACGACGGGGATCGAGCCGTGCTTGGCGAGCTGCTCGACTTCCGCCTGGTCGAAGGTGCGGACGATGAGTCCGTGGACGTAGCGGGAGAGCACGCGGGCGGTGTCGGCGATGGACTCGCCGCGGCCGAGCTGGATGTCGTTCTTGCTGAGGAAAAGCGGGTTGCCGCCGAGCTCGTGGATGCCGACTTCGAAGGAAACGCGGGTGCGCGTGCTGGACTTGGCGAAGATCATCGCCCACGTCTGCCCAGCCAAGACCGCCGGCCGCTCGGTGGAGCGGAGCCGTTTATACTTCGCCGCCGAGTTCAACACGGCTCGCGCCTGCTCGGGGGAGAAGTCGGTCTCTTTCAGGAAGTGCATCATCGTGGAAAAACGACCAAGTTGCCGGTTTCTCCAAGTTTGGACGAGGAAAAAGTCGCCGTCGGCCGGCGCGAAAGTGCGGGAGGCGCGCGGCGACAGCAGCTTGGTTGCCCATCGTCAGCACGAGGGGGGCGTTGGTGGCGGTTATTTCCCGAAGAAGGACGTCTGCGCTAACCCGTTGAGGACGAACTGCACAGCGACCGCGGCGAGCAGCAGGCCCATGAGGCGGGTGACCAGTTTCAAGGCCAATGGGTTTACCCGGCGGGCGCTGGTGCTCGCGAAGCGTAGAATCAGGTAGGACAGTCCGCAGACGGCGGCGATGCACGCGAAGAGCGCGATGTACTGCGCCAGCCCTCGCGCTTGACCGAGGAGGATGAGCGAGGTTGAGATCGCGCCGGGCCCGGCGAGCATGGGCACGCCCAGCGGGGTGATGGCGATGTCGTCCTTGGCGGTGCCGGCCTCGACCTCCTCGTCGCTCTGGCGATCGCGGGCGCGGTTGGCGTAGAGCATGTCGAGGGCGATGCGTAGGAGCAGCACGCTGCCGGCGATCTGGAACGCCGCCATCGTGATGCCGAGAAACTGGAAGACCCATTTCCCGACCAGCGCGAAGCCGATGAGCACGCCCGCGGCGACCGCGCAGGCGAGCTTGGCCATGCGTTTCTGCGCCTGGGGGGAGTCTCGCTCCGTCATCGCCAAGAACACCGGGATGATCGCGAGCGGGTCGACGATCACGAACAGCGAGGTGAAGGCGAAGAGGGTGTATTCGAGGAGGCTCACGCGATGGCCTTCACCATGTGCAGTGCCGCCGCCGGTGCACTCCGAAACTGAGCGGGCGCTTCGGCTGCGGTTGGCTGAGCCCGCATGGTGTCGCGCGGGCCCCTGCGCCGCAGGGCACCGGTTCGGAGTAGCTGCGCCCCGCGCTCCTGCGGAATGTCACGTAATACGTGACAACGGCTCGTGGAGCCGTTCCGCGACGAGCTGCCTGTGGATGAAACGCGGGCTCCGCGGGCGACTGGGCGCGAAACGCGGAGCGCGTTGGGCCGTGGGCTGTGCGGGCACTCAGCCCAGGGCGATCTTCACCTCGGCGGCGCAGGCGCGGGCGCGGGTGCGGGCCTCCTCGACCGTGGCGCCGGTGGCGACGGCGACGGCGAGCCGGCGGTGGCCGCGGCACTCGGGTTTGCCGAAGAGGCGCAGGTGCGTCTCGGGCACGGCGAGGGCGCGGTCGAGGCCGGAGAAGGTCGGGGTGCCGTTGCCCTCGCCAAGGATGGCGACGCTGAACGCGGGCGTGAGCAGGCGGATCGGCGGGACGGGCAGGCCGAGGATGGCGCGGGCGTGGAGGGCGAACTCGGACCATTGCTGGCTGCCGATCGTCACGAGACCGGTGTCATGGGGGCGCGGACTCACCTCGCTGAAGATGACCTCCTCGCCGCGCACGAAGCACTCGACGCCGAAGATGCCCCAGCCGCCGAGCGCGCCGACAACGGTCTTGGCGATCTCCTCGGCGCGGGCGAGGGCGGCGGGCGACATCGGGCAGGGCTGCCAGCTCTCGCGGTAGTCGCCGTCGATCTGGATGTGGCCGACGGGCGGGCAGCACTGGATGCCGTTGCTGGCCGAGACGGTGAGCATGGTGATCTCGTAGTCGAAGCGGATGAAGCCCTCGACGATGCAGCGGCCGGCGGCGCCGCGGGCGCCCTCCTGGGCATACTTCCATGCCTTCGCCATGTCGGCGGCGGTCTTGACGACGCTCTGGCCGTGGCCGCTGGAGGACATGATGGGCTTGAGGACGCAGGGGTAGCCGAGCGTGGCGCCGGCGGCCTCGGCCTCGGCTTCCGTGCCCACGAAACGGTACGGGGAGGTCGGCAGCTTGAGCTCCTCGGCGGCGAGGCGGCGGATGCCCTCGCGGTTCATGGTGAGCTTGGCGGCGCGGGCGGTGGGGATGACGCGCTGGCCCTCCTTCTCGAGCTCGACGAGCACATCGGTGGCGATGGCCTCGATCTCGGGGACGACGAGGTCGGGCTTCTCGGCGGCGATGACACGGCGCAGCGACATGGCGTCGAGCATCGGGAAGACGTGGCTGCGGTGCGCGACCTGCATGGCGGGCGCATCCTGGTAGCGGTCGCAGGCGATGACTTCGCAACCGAGCCGCTGGAGCTCGATGACGACTTCCTTGCCGAGTTCGCCGGAGCCGAGGAAAAGGACGCGAGTGGCGCCAGCGGTGAGAGGGGTGCCGAGTTTGCCGGGGGTGAACATGGTGCGGCGATGCTTCGACAGCGGGGCGCCGGGATGCAACCGGGTTTTTCGTACGGCGAGGCTCCGGCCTGCGGTACGGCCCCCGCGATGCCGGTGTTGCGCGACGGCGCGGCCGAGCCGGCGCTGCCGCAGCGGCGCGAGTGTCGGGAATGGGTGCCAAACTGCCGGTGTCCGGCCGGACCGAACTTCGTTCTCCGTTCGCCGCCTCGGCACTGGACTGAATGGCCATGGCTGAGCTAAAGACCTCTGTGACTGAGCCGATTGCCGTGGTCCGGCGCGTAAGTGCCCCACACCCTTCCACCCGTAACACACTTGTGCGCCCATGAAGATCCTCGTTGCCGACGATGAGCCGACGGTTCGCAGGATCATGCAGGCTTTTCTCGAGAAGAACCGCTACGAAGTCGTGACTGTCGACGGAGGGCAGCAGGCCTTGGAGGCGCTGACGGCGGAGGACGCCCCGAAGATCGCGATCATCGATTGGATGATGCCGGATCTCACCGGTCCCGAGGTGTGCGCGAAGGTGCGCCAGACCAAGCTGCGTATCCAGCCCTACCTGTGCATCCTGACCACGAAAAGCGGCGAGAAGGATCTGACCGCGAGCTTGGATGCCGGGGCCGACGATTTCCTCACCAAACCCTTCCGGCCGGCGGAGATGCTGGCGCGGCTGCGGGTGGCCGAACGCACCGTCGCCTCTGCGATCGAGGCCCAGGAGCGGATCGAGGAGCTCGAGACGCTGGTCGAGCGGCACAAGCTGCTCGGCGAGATGGTCTCGCGCCCGGCCCAGCCGGCCGTGCCGGCGGCGGCAGGGGCGGAGCAGTCGGCCGTCCTGCTTCCCGAGGAGATCGAGACGCAGACCGTGCATGCGCTGCGGGAGCTGGGGCTGGAGGCTGTGGCGACGCGGCGCGAGAGCGGTGAGAATCGGCCGTACCGCAGCGCCTACACGGCGTGGGCCGGGCTGGTGTTGGCGGACCGCGAGCGCTGGACCGATCTGCTGCTCGAGGCCGAGCCGTTGTCGGTGAGCACGGTTTTCTCACGCGCCCTGCAACGGCCGCCCACCGCATCGCACAGCCAGTCGTTCATGGTGGAGGCGTTGACGATCATCAGCTCCGCGCTGGGGGCGACGCTGATGAACCGGGGCATCGATGTGCTCATGCCCTATCTCGCTCAAGGACAGCGGATCGATCGCGACGATCGTCCGCTTCCGGTCTCGGGGCAGGCTGTCACCTATTTCTTCGAACTGGCCGGCGCGGAGTTCGCGCTGACGGTCATGGAGCATCTTTGCCCGGCGCAGCGAGAGCTGGTGCGCACCATGCGCACCAACGACGTCCTCGCGGAGAATTTCCCGCCGACGGAGAACGCCGGTGTCGCTCTGTTCAAGCAGGGGACCGTGCTCAACGAGCACTACATCGAGAAAATGATCGCCTACACCGAGACCAGCGACAACCGCCGGCCGGTGAAGGTCTTCAAGGCGACGCCGCTCACGCGGCATTTCCAGCGCAAGGGTAGCAGCCGCTGAGCGAAAACGGCTGCCGCGGGTTGTGGAAGGGAGGGGACGAGTTACTTCGCCGCCGGCGCCTGTTCGGCGGGCGCAGCAGGGGCGGCAGGTTGCGCAGGCTCGGGCGGCGTGACTTTGAAATCGAGGCGGAGCGTGAGCTTGCTGTAGACGCCCTGCTGGTTCTTGAGCGCCGGATCGAAGTACGAATTCTCGATGGTCTTGATCGCGGCCTTGGCGAAGGCGCGGTCGGTGGCCTCGATGCACTGGACTTCTTTCGGAAACCCGGTGTCGGCGACGAGAAACTCGACGACGGCGTAGGCCGGCTGGCCCCAGGCGCGCCACTGATTCGGATAGATGAGCGGGGCGGGGCGGAAGAGCCGGGCTGGGCGGTCCGGCGTGAAGTTGGGGTCGTACCGTTTGCTGAAGTGCGCCGTGCTTTTGTACGGGACCGGCGTGGCGGAATCCGGCTTGGCCGAGATGACGCCGGCCGTCGTCAGAAGCAACAGGGCGAACAGCGCGCGGAAGAGGAAGGTGGGTTTCATTGGTGCCCCGTGTTTGGCGAAGGGAGAACGTCCGGGCGAGGCGGTTTTTTGAGGCTGGGCGTGCGGCGCAAAAAGGGCGGCGGAGTAGCCCGCCGCCCGAGTGCGGAGCGTTTCCTGCGGCTCAGAATTTGAGCATCGGGCCGGTCTCCGGCGCCAGCGGTTCGAAGATGAAGCGCAGCCCGCGCACGTAGGCATCGAACTGCATGCCGCCATGGCGTGCGCCCTCGACGATGTGGAACTGGTAGGCGAGCCCCTTCTGCCGACGTGACTGTATCCGCGCGTTGAACCGGAGGATGGCGGCGATGAAATCCGGGACCTCGTTGCCGCCGACGGCGACGAAGAGCCGTGTGTGCAGGCTGCGGCCGGATTTCGCGAACGCATCCTCGTAGCCGAGCAGCCAGTCGTTGCCGACGCCGATGGCGGGAGATGGCGCGATATAGCCGGAGAACAGCTCGGGCTTGGTGTACATGGCGTAGAGGGTGAACAGACCGCCGAGCGACGCGCCGGCGAGCACACGGTGCTGCGGGTCGGCGCGGTACTCGTGCTCGATGAAGGGGATGATCTCGGTCTCGATGGACTGCAGGAATTCCGCGGCGTGGCCGGAGTTCTCGACGGTGCCGCCGAACTCGGTGAGCGGTATGGGGGCGAGCTCCCAGCGGCGGATGGAGCTGTAGTCGAGGTTCTCGCCGGGGTAGCCGATGCCGACGGTGATGAACTCTGGCACGGCCTTGTCGTACACGAGCGAGCCCTCCATCGCGGCGATCTTGGCGAAGTCCCAGTAGGCGTCGGTCACGAAGACGACCGGGTATCTCCGGTCGGGATTCGCGGCGTAGCTGTCGGGTAGCGCGATGTGAAGCTGGTACTGGCGGCCGGTGGGCGACTTGGGCAGGACGCGCAGTTGAGTTCCTTGGAGAATGTGCGGTGCGACGGTGGCGGCCGGTGTGTCGGCGGCGAATGCTGAGGTGGCGGAGAATAGTGCGGTGGCGAGGAGGAGGGCGAGATGACGGGAGTGCATGGGTTTTCGGAAAGTAGTACGCCACAAAAGCCCGTATTCCCCAGTCGGGGAACGGTCTTCGCCGGCCCGTGGCTCCGATGCTGAAACGGCACCGGCCCGCCAAGACGGCGGGCCGGTACGGATCGGCAGCCGAATGGACGGGGCTGCCGGAAGTGGGTAGCACTGAGGTTACTTCTTCGCGGCGTAGGCGGGGGCGAGTTCCATGCGGAAGTAGTCGCGGGCGTTGGCGAAGCAGATGTTGCGGACCATGCCGCCTACGAGCTCGCGGTCGTTGGGCAGCTCGCCCTTCTCCATCTGCGCGCCGAGGAGGTTGCAGAGCACGCGGCGGAAGTACTCGTGGCGCGCGTAGCTGATGAAGCTGCGCGAGTCGGTGAGCATGCCGACGAAGCGGCTGAGCAGGCCCAGGCTGCAGAGGGCGCCGATCTGCCACTCCATGCCTTCCTTCTGGTCGAGGAACCACCAGCCGCTGCCGAACTGGATCTTGCCGGGCACGGTACCGTCCTGGAAGTTGCCGATCATCGTCGCCAGGACGTAGTTATCGGCCGGGTTCAGGTTGTAGAGGATCGTGCGCGGAAGCTGGTTGGAGGAGTCGAGCGTGTTGATGTAGCGCGAGAGGGTGACGGCCTGCGGGAAGTCGCCGATGGAGTCGAAGCCGGTGTCGGGCCCGAGGGCGGTGAGCAGGCGGGTGTTGTTGTTGCGCAGGGCGCCGAGGTGGAGCTGCTTGACCCAGCCGCGCTTGGCGTCCCAGCGGCCGAACTCGAGCATCATGAACGAGGCGAACTTGAGGTACTCCTCGCGGGTGGCGGCCTTGCCGGCGCGGGCGGCGTCGAAGATGGCCTTGGCCTCGGCGGCGGTGCAGGGCTCGGCGAAGCAGTTCTCCAGACCGTGGTCGGAGACGCGGGCGCCGACGGCGTGGAAGTCGGCGTGGCGCTTGTCCAAGGCGGCGAGGAAGTTGTCGAACGAGTTGATCGGGGTCTTGGCGGCGGCGGCGAGGCGCTCGATCCAGGGGTTGAAGGCCGCGGGGGCGTCGACGCTCATGGCCTTGTCGGGCCGGAAGGTCGGATACACGCGGGTCTTGATGCCGAGTTTGGCGATCTTCTCGTGGGTCTCGAGGGAGTCGGCGGGGTCGTCGGTGGTGCAGACGACGGCGACTTTGTCGGCGGCGAAGATGTCGTGGATGCGCATCTTGCCGAGGCGCTCGTTGGCGGCGTGCCAGATCTTGTCGGCGGTGGGGGGGGAGATGAGGCAGTCGAGGCCGAAGTAGCGCTTCAGCTCGAGGTGGGACCAGTGGTAGAGCGGGTTGCCGAGGGTGTGCGGGACGGTGGCGCACCAGGCGTCGAACTTCTCGCGCGGGGTGGCGTCGCCGGTGGCGAAGCGTTCGGGGGTGCCGTTGGAGCGCATGGCGCGCCACTTGTAGTGATCGCCGCCGAGCCAGACCTCGGAGAGGGTGGCGAACTGATGGTTCTCGAGGATGAGCTTCTGCGGGAGGTGGCAGTGGTAGTCGTAGATCGGCTCGTCCTTGGCGAAGGAATGGTAGAGGTCGCGGGCGGCCTCGTTGTGGAGGAGGAAGTTTTCGTGGATGAAGGGTTTCATCGGGCGATGTCGGCGATCAATTCGTCGTAGGAGGTGAAGGCGTCGAGCTTGGCGCGCACGGCGGCACAGCGGTCGGCGGGCACGAGTTTGGTGTTCTCGGCGAGGAAGACGAGGTAGTTTGCGACGCCTTTGGTGTAGAGCAGGCGCGCCTCGGGGCTGATGGCGTAGAAGCGCGCGCGCTGGCCGTAGCCGGCGGGGGGGTGGTCGCCGAGGGCGGTCTTCTCGGCGCGGCCGCCGGCGGCCATGACGCAGAGGAAGTTGTACTCGAAGAAGAACATGTGCTCGGGGCTCGGCGGGAGCGCCTCGAGGGCGGCGCGGGCGGAGGCGGGCGAGGCGAAGACCTCGGTGGGCTTACCGCAGGCGGCGAGGGCGGTGGTGATGAAGGTGCGCGCGATCTTCTGCTCGGTGGCGTGGGGGCGGGTGGCGGCGCGGGGGGGGGGCGGGGCG
>CAZXHR010000020.1:0-34239 GCA_964640465.1 uncultured Opitutaceae bacterium | reverse complement strand
GCTTCGGTGCGGTCGGTGGTGACGGAACCGTCGGCCTTTGAATAGAGGTACTTGGCCTGGGTGCGGAAGGTGTTGCGGCGGCGTTGGTAGGTGGATTCGGCGCGGAGGTTTATATCGGCGCGGTCGCTGCGGCCAGACTGGAGGGTGAGGCCGGATTCGAGGGTGGTCTTCCACTCGGGCTTGGCTGCGGAGGGGGGCGAGCCTGTGGATTGCTTTGCGGTGGGCGTGGGCGGGCTTCCAGCGCTGCCGGAGCCGGCAGCGGCTTGCGAAGAGGATGTGGGCAATCCAGGGGAGTCGGCGATTACGGTACCCTGTGACTCGGTCATGGTGAGGATGCCGAGGACCGGGTTTTCCCAACGGATGGTGCCGGCCTCGCGGGAGAGCAGTTTGCCTTGGAGGCGGTCGCCATTGGCAAGCTGAAGGGTGTCGGCGTGGATCGAGGCGGAGAACAGCGCGAAGGCGGCGAGGGAGATCAGTCCGGTGCGAGGGGATGCAAGGGGCATGCGTGGAGGCTTGGGGAAGCGGGGGCGGTGTAAACCCGTTTCCGACCAACGGCGCAAAACGATGCCGAGCGGGCGCGGATGCGGCGCCGGACGACGCGGCGAACGGCTCCTTACTTGCCGGGGGTATAGGTGTGGATGGCGCGGACTGCGGAGTAGAAGGCGGGGGTGGCGGCCTGCACATCCTTCTCCGGCCCCGAGAGCACGAAGACGACGAGGCGGTTATCGCAGAAGGCGAAGAGCTGGGTCTCGGCGTTGTAGTGGGTTTCGTCGACAGGGTAGCGGAATGTGATGGAACGGGTCTTCGCGCCGAGCACCGGAACCCATGGCGAGGCGTCGATGGTGGCTGAGAGCTGATCGAGGATCTCGCATTTGCCTTCGTGCTGCTGCTGAAGTCCGGCGAGGTAGCCGGCCCAGACCGTTTCGGAGATGTCGGGGAGAAACTCGGATGGCCCGAAGAGGGCGATGCCGAGTTTTAGGTCCGGATTCCGCTTCGAGAGAAAGGCGATCGAGTAGCCTGCAGGGTCTTTGGCGATGGCCCAGGAGGTGAAGAGACTGTTCGCCCAGGAGATGTCGGGGCCGGAAAGAACCCCGATGGTGATGTTGACGCCATCGAATGGTTCTTGAGCGACGGAATACGTCAACGCAGGCCGGCTGCCCGTGGGCCAGGAAATGGCTTTGGCCGGGCGCGGGGTCTGCGCCGTGAGAACAGCGGAGCCGGCGAGGCAGAGCATCCCGGCCAGGAGGAGGGTGCGTGGGGCGAGAAGCGTGTGAGGCATGGGAAACGGGTATCAGAGACCGGCGGTGTTACTTGCGTAGGTGCCGGCATCGATCTCGCTGAAACCGGTGCGGCGGAAGGTGATGACGCGACCGAGGCCGTAGACCTTGCGGCCGGTCTCGAGGCGCTTATCCCAGCCCCAGATGCGTTTGGGCGGCGTGTACCAGTTATTCGACCACAATCCTGTAGCGCGGTTGCTGTAGTAGAAGGCAAGGAGGGAGCCGCGGTAGCCGAAGGGAATATCCGAGCCGTTGACGGACGTTTTCCAGTATTCAAGGAAACGAGGGAGATTGTGCATGCCGCCGCTGTAGGAGCTGTCGACGGTGGTGCCGACAAGACCGGTCATGAACACGGCGGAGACCTCGGTCTGCGTGGCGAGTTTGCTCTCCTTGGCCAAGCTGCTTTTGGCGTTTGTCCACGCGTTGGAAAGGACGGTGATCGCATCGGCCGCGAGGCAGGCCATCACCTCTGTGGTCTCGTTGTCGGCGTTGCGGTTGTTGTCCGGTGTGCCGGTATCGACCGATCCGTTGGCGTTGAAATTGCCGCGGATGTAGAGTGGGTCGTTGGTGGCAAGGGTGAAGCCTTGCTCTGAGGTCTCCTTCCCGGGGATCTGCGGTAGATTGCCGAGCCCGCCGTTGACGAGTTGGACGCCGCTTTTGTTGGCGGTAGTGGTGGTGGAGACGTCGATGTAGTCGATCTGGGTGGTCTGGTTAGTGCCGCTTGATGTCGGGGTGCCGATCTCGTTGGCACCGGCGGTCGTAGTGGTGGTGGGGCCTTCCGTGTCGACATAGACGATGCCGTTCCAGTACTTCGACAAGGTGGTGTTCGATGCCACTGCCTTTTTCAGCGCGGCGACGTCGATGTTGTACATCGTCATCCACGTACCTTCCCGATGGTCGTAGAAGCCGTTCTGCAGGTCGGAGGCGAGCGTCGCGGTGCTGTTGCTCGAAGAGGTGCCGGTCGTTGTGGTTACGATCTCGGTGCTGAGGTTCGTGACTTTGGAGGTGATGTCGACCAGATAGTATTTCGACAACGAACCGTCTTCGTTTTCGCGAGTGTAGGGGCCTTCGTAAGTTCCGGTCTGGCTGCCCTCCGGAACATACGCCCAGATCGACGCGGCCTTGGTTTGTGAAAAAGAAGTCGTTGTCGAAGAGACCGTGGGTGTTGAATCGATGGTGACGGTGGTCGCGCCGGTCTTCGTGTTCTTGACCGTCGTCCGCTTCGTCTTGGTTGTGACGGATTTGCCGCCGGAATAGACGGCGGGGCGGATGATGATGCCGGCCTTGTTGGCAAATTTCTGGAGCTCCGCTTCCTGATCGTAGCCAGCGGCTCCAATGGCGATCGGGGATTCGATGACGGTGTGGGCGTCGGCGAGATTCTTGAGGCCAGGGAGGGCGCGCTCGGCTACGCCGTCGACTCGGGTCTGCACGTTGCCTTTGAATTGGCTCTGCTCGTACTGCTGCCATTTCTCATCCGTCCATGGGGTGCCGGTGCTGGTATAGAGGCTGTCGGAATAGGTGCCGGATTTGTAGAAATTGGCCAGCGGATAGACGCCACTGGCGTCGGCGGAGCCGGAGGCGATCTGTACCGAGCCTTTTTGGGCGGCACTGCTGGCGGACCAAGCATTAAGGCCGTCCTCGACGATACGGCCCCAGCGCAGATCGCAGGGGGTGGTGACCGTTCCTTGGATTTTCAGGGAGTTGGAGGCGGCGAAGTAGATGTTCTTGTTGGAGAAGAACGGGCCGGTGGCGACCATGTCGGGGCCGGGGGCGAGCTCGAGCTCCATGTTGTAGAAGGCCATGTTGGTGGCCGGGGATTGGCCGCGGATCTGGAGAGTCTCCGTGCAGTAGGCGGTGGCTTCGTGGCCGGAGCTATCGCGTGCGGTGGCTTGGCTGTAGAAGGTGAGGCGGCGGATTTCGACGGCCTGCCCCTTGAGCGAATCGGGGCTCTCCGTCGGGATGGTCACGATGGTGGCCGTGGTCATGTTGGGGACCTTCAGCGCGACCGAGGAGGCGTCGACCTGGCTGTTGGCGAAGAACGAGTCGGGGAGCGCGGTGAACTTGTAGGCGGAGGCGCTCGTGTTGTTGGTGCTGAAATAGTTGCTGGACACCCAGGAGTTGAGTTTCAGTTGCCGGACGGCCTGGGCACAGGCGTTCTCGACGACGGATTCGGCGGCGTAGCGGGCCTGGGCCATGAGCCGGTCGTGGTGGTTCATGCGGCGTTCGAACACGCCGAGTTCGAGAATGGAGAAGATGATGATGGAGAGGCAGACCGTGACCAGGACGGTGACGAGGATCGCGGAGCCGCGGCGGGAGGAGTGCTTCATCGAGGTGTGCATGGCGAGAATCAGCCGCGAGGCGTGATGGTGAAGTTGTAGGTGCTGACGGCCGGTGTGGTGTTCTTGGTCTCGTCGAGCTTGGATTTGCCGTCGTCGCGAATCTGGCCGTACACGACTATGCCGGCGCTGTTCTGGTTGAGGAACAACTCATCGGTGCCGGTGAGGTCCCGGGCAAACTCGACGACGATGGAGTGCGAACCGGCCGTGCCCGGGCCGGGGATGTTCTGGGGGACGGCCTTGGTGCCCGGCTCGGTGACGGTGAAGTGGCGGACGGTGCGGTCGCTATGGCGGTAGTAGCCGGTGCACCGGGTGACGAAGCAGTTGTTGGCGTCGAGCTTCATCAGGACCAGAAAGTTGCCGCTGCCGCCGCTGGTGACGACGGTGCGGTCGGTGAAACTCTTGTAGAGGATGAACTGGCCGGAGGCGCGCGCCTCCTTCATGAGGCGGTTGGTGAGGGCGCGGAAGTCGCCGTTGAGGCAGATGCGGTTGGTGGTGAAATTGAGCGAGCGCAGGCTGTAGATGAATACCGGCATCGCCAGTGCGCTGAACAGGGCAAGGATGGCCACCGCGACCATGATCTCGGTGAGGGTGAAGCCGCGGTGGTGGTGGGTGCTTCGGTGCATGGCAGGAGCTCAGTTGACGGTGGAGGTGGTGCTGTTGCGGACCAGCTTGAGGATGCCCGAGCGTGACGAGCCCGCGCCTTGGATGGCGCCGGTGTCCCAAGTGTAGTTGAGCTCGATCAGGAGGCGATCGTCGTAGGAGGCAGCGGAGAGGTTGGTGATCTTGACCGAGTAGGTCATGCGCAGCACGTCCTTGGCGCCGGCGGGGGGCGTGGTCTGGTTGTAGTGGCCGAAGACGTCGACGACGCGGGTGTTGGTGACGGTGCTGGCGTCGGTGGACGGGGTGAGCGGATCGGCGGCGCCGGTGCCGGTGATGGTGGGGATGGGCGCAGGGGAGGACTCGGTCTTGACGCTCTTGGCCAAGGTGCCGAAGGCGATAGCTTTCATCTGCTCCATGTAGCCCGTGGCCGAGGTGAGGGCGCTGCTTTCGTAGAGGGCGGCGATGGACATGCGGCGAGCGAAGATGAGCGAGCCGAGCAGACCGCCCGCCACGATGGTAAAGAGGAACAGTCCAGTGCAGACTTCGATCAACGTCATGCCGGAGGCCGGACGGTGCGAGTGGGGCGAGGCCTGGTGCAGGCAGGCGGGGGCGGTTTTCATGCGGTGACTACTATAGGTTGCCCACGGTCGAGGCGGCAGAGGCGATGCGAGCCTGTTTCGACTCTGACGGGACTGGGGGTTTTTGCCTATGAGTGGGTGGCCGAAAGGCGTAGCCGCCGGCCCGGACTTCGAAATGACCGGAGGCTGGATAATTGCCGGATGGGCGGACTTCCGACGCGGACTACCGGATCATATCTGTCGCACCCTCTGGCTCTCGTACGCGACGAGGCACGCGAGAGTTGTGCCGGAGCGCTGTTGCCTCAGCGACTGCCGGCCAAGCGGCGAAGGTTGTCGCAGACGATGGCTGCGGCGACGGCGGCGTTGAGCGATTCGGCTCGGCCGTAGGCGGGGATGGTCACGCGCTGGATGACTGTGGCACGCACGGCTGGCGAGAGCCCGCGACCTTCGCTGCCGACGACGACGATGGCTGCGGCGGGAGCGGCAAGAGTGTGTATGGATTCGCCGTCGAGATCGCAGCCGAGCACGGGGACGCCGGCGGAGGCGAGGGTGACGGGCAGGTCGACGCGGTGAAGCTCAGCGCGGGCGAGCGAGCCTTTGCTCGCGTTGACCACTTTCTGGGAAAACGGGTCGGCGCAGCCTTCGCCGAGCAACACGCGCTCGAAGCCGTACCAGTCGGCGATGCGGATGATGGTGCCAACGTTGCCAGGGTCTTGCACGGCATCGAGAGCGATAGTGAAGCCGCGACCGAGAGTCGTGAGGTCGAGGGGTGCTGAAGCGGGGCGGGTAAGGACGGCGAGAACCGATGAAGGCGAGGGCAGGTGGCTGATGCGGGCCATCTCGGTGGCGGTTGTCTCGTGCTGTGCGTAGGCGGTGTCGGCGTGTGTGCGTTCGCGCTTCCAGCCGGCCCAGTCGGGCGTGACATAGAGGTCGCCGGAGAAACGGCCCGATGCGGTGAACTCGCGCACGGACTTGTCGCCCTCGACGACGAAGACGCCTTCGGAACGACGATAGCGTTCGTCGTCGCGGAGGCGTTGGAGTCGCTTGATCTCGGCTGCGTTCAGCATCGATGCCAGCGAAGCGCGTCGGCGTGGCCAAGGCGAGCCCGGGGTGCGGTGGTGGCGGGTTTGGTGCTCGTGCGGGCCAGGGGCGTGCGATGCATTCTCCGGCGGTCTCGGAGGTGTTTGCGCGGCTCGGCTCTTGCGGGGTGGGTGGCCCCGGGCGAGGGTGTGGGCATGAGCCATGCGCCGCTTCGTTGGGGAATTCTGGGCACTGGGACGATCGCACACACGTTTGCAGCGGCGCTGGGCAAGACCGCCGAGGCGAGACTGGTTGCCGTGGGCAGCCGGAGTCGTGAGTTGGCGGAGCGGTTTGCCGCGGAGTGCGGCGGGGCGAGGCCTCAGGGCGGCTATGCGGAGTTGCTTGCTGATCCGGAGGTGGAGGCGGTGTACATCGCCACGCCCCATCCGATGCATGCCGAGCTGGCGATCACTGCGGCGAAGGCGGGCAAGCACGTGCTCTGCGAGAAGCCGCTGACGTTGAACCTGGCCGACAGCAAACGCGTCGTGGTCGAGGCGCGGGCTGCGGGAGTGACGCTGATGGAGGCGTATATGTACCGTTGCCATCCGCAGACGGCGAAGCTCGTCGAGCTGGTGCGCGACGGCGCGATCGGGCGGCTCGGGCTGGTGGAGGCGAGTTTCGGTTTCCACTGCGATTTTATCCCCGGGCACAGGCTTTTCTCAAACGCGCTCGGGGGTGGCGGCATCCTCGATGTGGGCGGCTACCCGGTCTCCATGGCGCGGTTGCTGGCCGGCGCCGGGGTGGAACGAGCCTTTGCCGATCCGGTGGCGGTATCGGGGTCGGCCCGGCTGCATCCCGACGAGGGGGTCGATCTGCATGCGGTGGCGACGCTGCGTTTCGACGACGGTGTCGTGGCGCAGGTGGCGTGCGGCGTGGGGCTGGAACTCGAGAACGTGGTCCGCGTCTTCGGCACCGAAGGAAGGATACTCATGCCGGAGCCGTGGTTCGCCGTCGGGGCCGAGGGCGGTGCGCGCATCGTGCTGCAGCGGCGCGGGCGAGAGCCGGAGGAGATCGCAGTGCCGGCGGATCGCGGCCTGTACGTGTACGAAGCGCAGGCGTTCGCGGCGGCCGTGAGGGCCGGAAGGGCGGAGGTGCCGGCGATGAGCTGGGCGGACACGCTGGGCAACATGGCGGCGCTGGATGCGTGGCGCGCGGCGGCCGGAGTGGTCTATCGCGGCGAGCGCGGTTGAGCCGGCGTAGACTGCCGGGCGGCATGCGACTTGGGCGAAAAAGGAAAACCCCGCCGGGCTGGCGGGGTGTCATCCACCACGGAGTTGGCTGAGAAGAGCGACGAGCGTTCAGGCGGAGCTGGCCGGTTGGCCGGCGACGGCGTCCTCCGCCATGAGGACCATCAGGTACCAGCCGAGGACAACGAGGTAACCGATCTCCTGATGCGCCGAGGCCTTGAGCTCGATCGCGAGCTGGGCGCCAAGCTTGGGACCGGCGGAATCCGGCTTGATGGTGAGGAGGCGGTCGCCCTCGGCGTCGAAGAATGCCCAGGTGTTCTGCCAGAAGTTCACGCAGCGCCAAGTGTAGCGCTGGTCGGCCATGGCCTCGAGAACGCCCTCGCCGGTGTTGCGTGGGCGGAAGACTGCGAAGTCGTAGTCGGAGTTGGGCAGGCGGATGGTGACGCGCGGGTTGAGGAAACCGGCGGCCTTGAACGACCAAGTGCCGTCGGGCGAGCGGGCGACGGCGTTGGTGCCGACGTTCTTGCGCCAGCGGAGCGTGGCGACAACCTCCTCGCCAACGACCATCTCGTATTCCTGGCGAAGCTGACTGGGCTGGCGCCAGACAACGGTGTTGCCGGCGAGATCGCGGATGGATCGGGTGGCGCTCACGCTGGGGCGGGATGGCGGCTCTGCCGGCGGGGTCGATCGCGAGGCCGATCCCAGCCGTAATGGCGTGGAAAATGGAGGCTGGTTGGCGGGCATGTCGAGGAACCTTGCTCCTTAGCTTCTAGCGTGAGCCGGCGGGGAAACGAAGCGTTCCTTTGACTCCCGGCGGGTCAGGCGCCGGGTTTGACGGGAAATTCACAACCAGCGTCCAGCGGGAGCGAATCGCTGCTAGTATCCAGCCGCTGGTTCCGCTGGGACGCCGCGGAATTCGGCGAGGATCGCGCCGGCGCTGGATGTGCCGAGCCGGGTGGCGCCGGCGGCGAGCAGCGCGCGGGCATGGGCGAGGGTTTTGATGCCGCCGCTGGCCTTGAGGGCGATACGACCGGTGCGGGCGGCTGCCCATTCGCGGAGGTGCTCGGGTTTCGCGCCGGCGGAGCCGAACCCGGTGGAGGTCTTGATGAAGTCGGCATCGGCGGACTCGCAGAGGCGTAAGGCGGTCAGGCGCTGGGCGGCATCGAGGTAGCAGGTCTCGACGATCACCTTCACGAGCAGCCCGAGCTCGTGGGCGCAGGCGGTGAGCGCGGCGATCTCGTCGCCCGCCGCGGCGGCGTGGCCCTCGCGCAGCGCGGGGTAGTTCATAACGATGTCCACTTCATTGGCACCGGTGGCGTGCGCCGCCTCGATCTCGGCCCGCTTGGCGGCTGTGGAGAAGCGGCCGCTGGGAAATCCGATGACGGTGCCGATGTGGATGCCGGTCCCGGCGAGTTGCCGTGCCGCGAAGGCGACGCTGGCCGGATAGAGCATCACGCAGGCGAAACGATGCACGGCCGCCTCGGCGCAGAGGGCGGCGATGTCGGCTTCGGTGGCATCGAGCCGGAGGTTGGTCGAGTCGATCGTGGCGGCGAGTTCGGCTGCGGTCATCGCCGCAGGGAAGCATCCGGTTTGCAGGGGCTCAAGCCTCGCGCAGGTCCGGACCGCCGCTCGTCCGCGCGTTGCGACCGCCCGAATAATTCGTCGCGCGGTGAGCGGCCGGGGCTCTATCCTGCGCACGGATATGCCCCACATTCCTCTGCCGCCGCCCGAGAAGCCGCCGTCGCCGCGCCCCTGTCTCTACGTTTCCTGCCAGTTGGCGGGGTGGGGGCTGTGGACGCTCGTGTACCTCGGCCTGTTGTTCGCGCAGGGCGAGGTGATGGTGGACGGCAAGGCGATCAACCGGCAGCCGGCATTGCAGGACATCGTGCTGATCCTCGCGATCAACGCCTTGGGGTTGCTGCTCACGCATGGCTTCCGCATCTTCATACGCCGGCATGGCTGGGTGCAGTTGTCGCTGCGGGCGTTGATGCTGCACATCGCTGTGGCGGCGGTGCTGCTCGGGACGGCGTGGACTGCGGTGTCCTGGCCGCTGGTGCTGTTCTACGAACGCCAGGCCGAGCAGACGGTGCAGATCAGCCACGCGACGCTGGCGCTCTACAACGTGTTCAGCAGCTCGGTACTCATGTTCGTCTGGTTGGCGCTCTACATGTGCTACCACATCTTCGAGCGCTACCGCTGGTCGGAGATCGCGCGCTGGCAGCTCCAGAGCACGGCGAAGGAGGCCGAGCTGCGTGCGCTCAAGTCGCAGGTGAATCCGCATTTCATCTTCAACTCCCTGAACTCGCTGCGCGCCCTCATCGACGAGAACCCCGCGCAGGCTCGCGACGCCGTCACCCGCCTGGCCAACCTCTTGCGCTACTCGCTGAAGGCGGGGCAGCTTGAGACCGTGCCGCTCGAGGACGAGCTGCGCGTCGTCGACGACTATCTCGCGCTCGAACAGGTGCGCCACGAGGACCGCCTCCGGGTCCGAGTCTCGGTTACGCCGGAGGCGGCGACAGCACCGGTGCCGCCCATGCTCGTGCAGACGCTCGTGGAAAACGCCGTCAAGTACGGCATCGCGCCGCGGCGCGAGGGCGGCGAGGTGGCGATCGAGGCGCGCTGCGCCTCCGGGCGGCTGCAGCTGCGCATCAGCAATCCCGGTTCGCTCGACGCCCGCGGCAGCTCGACCGGGCTGGGGCTGCGCAACGCCGCCGAGCGCCTGCGCCTGATCTTCGGCGAGTGCGCGCGGCTGCAGGTGGCGGAGGAGCCTTCCGGCCTCGTCGTGGCCGCCGTCGAGCTGCCGCTGACGCCGATCCAGCCTGCGCCCGCCGTTTCGCGTACCGAACCTTCAATGCCATGAAAGCCCTGCTCATCGACGACGAACGTCTCGCCCGCAACGAACTCCGGCGCCTGCTTGCCGCCCATCCCCAGATCGAGGTTGTCGGCGAGGCTTCCGACGCCGATGCCGCGCGCGAGCGCATCGCGCAGCTCCAGCCCGACCTGTTGTTCCTCGATGTGCAGATGCCCGGCGAGGACGGCTTCGCGCTGCTCGAATCGCTGGAACCGCCGCTGCCGCAGGTGATTTTCGCCACGGCGTTCGACGAGTTTGCGGTGAAGGCCTTCGAGTTCAACGCGCTCGACTACCTGCTCAAACCCGTCGACCCCGTGCGACTCGCTGCGGCGCTGGCGAAGCTCGTCCCTGCTTCCACTGCGGGGGAGGGGGGCGACGCCGGTGTGGCGCACGGGGAGCGGCTGCGGGCGCAGGACAAGGTTTTCGTGCGTCAGGGCGAGCAGTGCTGGTTCGTCGAGGTCCGCACGATCCGGTTGCTGGAGAGCGAGGGGAACTACACCCGCGTGCATTTCGACGGGGCGCAGCCGCTGCTCTTCCGCTCGCTCAACGCCATGGAGGCGCGGCTCGACGCGAAGATGTTCTTCCGCGCGAACCGCCGTCAGGTCGTGAACCTCGAATGGATCGACAAGATCGAGCCGTGGTTCAGCGGCGGGCTCCTCGTGCACATCAAGGGCGGGCCGCGCGTCGAGCTCTCTCGCCGCCAGGCGCAGGCGTTCCGGGAACAGTTGAGCTTGTGAGCCCTTGGTTGCGTTCCCGTACGGATTGCTCACTACCAGCGTTGCCATGATCGAAACCCGCGGGCTCACCAAGATCTTCCGCGACCGCAAACGCGGCGAGATCCGCGCGGTCGACGGCCTCACGCTGCGCGTCGAGCCTGGCAGCATCTACGGTCTCCTCGGCGCCAACGGCGCGGGCAAGACCACCGCGCTGCGCCTGCTCGCGACGCTGCTACGCCCCACCTCCGGCTCGGCCACCGTCGGTGGCTGCGACGTGGTGACGGAGCCGGAGCGGGTGCGGGCTCAGGTCGGCTTCCTCGCGGCGAGCACCGCACTGTACGGCCGGCTCACGGCGCGCGAGACGATCGAGTATTTCGGCCGGTTGCACGGGCTGGACGAGACGGCCTTGGCCAGGCGAGTCGCGCGGTTGGCCGACGAGCTCGGACTCCACGAGTTCCTCGAGCGGCGCTGCGACAAGCTCTCGACCGGCATGAAGCAGCGTGTCTCGATCGCCCGGACACTCGTCCACGATCCGGCGGTGATGATCTTCGACGAGCCCACGCTCGGGCTCGACGTGATGGCGGCGCGGGCGATCGTGCGCTTCGTGCGCGGCTGCCGCGAGCGCGGCAAGACGGTGATCTACTCGACGCACGTGATGGCCGAGGCGGAGAAGCTCTGCGACACCGTCGGCATCATTCACAACGGCCGGCTGCTCGCCGAGGGCACGCTGGAGCAGCTTCGCGCGAGCTACCGCGAGGAGGATCTGGAGGAAATCTTCGTGAGCGCGGTGGGCGGGGAGCCCGAACTTGGCGCCGCTTGAGGCGCCGGAAGGAACAACGACGATGATCTGGTCAAACGTCCGGACGGTCTACGCGAAGGAGTTGCGCGATGCGCTGCGCGACCGGCGCGCCGTGATCTCGATGTTCGTGGTGCCCACGCTTGTGATGCCATTGCTGCTGCTCACGGCGGGGGCGGTGATGGCGAAGATCGTGAAGAAGGCGCAGGATGAGGCCTCGCCCGTCGCGATCGTCGGCGGGGCGGATTCGCCGCAGGTGGTGGCGGCGCTGCGAGCGGACGAGCGGCTCCGGATCGTGGCGACCGATGGCGACTACCGCCGTGCGATCGCCGAGAAGCGCGTGCGCGCCGCGGTGGAGCTCTCGGCCGGCTTCGAGTCGGCGCTGGCCACCGGCGCGCCGGCGACGGCGACGCTGCATTTCAACGAGGGTGACCTGAAGAGCGGGTTCGGCGTGGGCGAACTGGAGCGGTTTTTCCGGGAGTATCGCGACCGGATCGTGGCGCAGCGGCTCAAGGAGCGCGGGCTGCCGGAGGGCTTTGTCCGGCCGTTCGTGCTCGAACGGCGGAACGCCGCGCCGCCCGAGCAGGTGGGAGGCAATCTCCTCGGCGGAATCGTGCCGTACGTGATCGTGCTGCTGTGCTTCACCGGCGCGATGTATCCGGCAATCGATCTCACAGCCGGGGAGAAGGAGCGCGGCACGATCGAGACGTTGTTGTGCAGCCCGGTGGACCGCACGGCGCTGGTGCTGGGCAAGTTCCTCACTGTTCTCACGGCGTCGCTGGCGACGATGGCCTGCACGCTGGGGGCGATGCTCGTGTGTATCCTGTTCGCCGGACCGGCGATGCTGGCCGGGCCCGGTTCCGGCGCCCTCGCGGCCGGTCCGGCGCTGCGGCTGGACCCCCTCGGGATGGTTGGCGTTTTCGTGATGGTGTTGCCGGTGGCGGTGCTGTTCTCGGCCGTGCTGCTGGCCGTGGCGCTGTTCGCCAAGACCACGAAGGAGGCGCAGACGTATGTGTCGCCGATGGCGATCGTGATCGTGCTGCCGGCGATGGTCGGGATGCTGCCCGGGATGGAGCTCGACGCGAAGCTGGCGCTGGTCCCGATCCTCAACCTCACGCTTGCTTGCAAGCAGATGCTTTCGGGCGAGTGGCACTGGCCGTACCTCGCGTTGATCTTCGCTTCGACCGCGGCCTATGCCTCCGCCGCGCTTGCCGCCGCGGTGGCGCTGTTCAAACGCGAATCGGTGTTGTTTCGCTCATAGAGGGCATGGCTGGCCCGCGCGGGGACATGCTCGTCTTGCCCCGGTAAAGACTTCGTGAACATCGAGGTGCCGCCCGAACGGGCGCGTTTTCGCGGCGAAATTTCGAGGTAGTTCGCCGATGTACATCCTTCCCCGGCCAAACCGATACCGCCACCGTGGAGCCGGGAAAACCCCGCTTGTCTTGTTCACCACGCCTCGTTTACCTCTTTCAGCACACCCACATTCCCCCTCCCAGCCTTGACGAAGAAAATCCTGATCGCCCATAGCAACCTGAAGGCGAAGCGCACCCTGACGCTGCTGCTCGCCGATGCAGGTTTCGACATCCGAGCCGTCGCGAAGGCGGCTGAGGCTGTCGAGCTGGCCAAGCATGAGTTGTTCGATCTTGCCTTGGTCGAGAACGCGCTGCGCGTGCCGGAGTCGGACATGCTGAGTGCAATTCGCAGCGAGCAGCCCACGCTCCCCGTCTTCCTGATGGCCAAGGATCTCGCGCTCCCTGCGATCATCCAGGCGATTCGCTTGGGCGTGGCCGATGTCTTCAACCAGCCCGAGGATTTCAAGGCTATCGTCGAGCGTGTATTCGCACTACTGTGTCCGGGGCAGCAGTATGGCGGCGCCGAGGCGATGGGCGAGATCGACGCCTTGCCGGCCGCCGGCTCGGGCAAAGGCGGCGCCAAGGGTGCGGCGGCCGAGTCCAGCGGTATCGGACAGCAGCTCAACGCCCTCAAGGCCGAGCTGGCGAAACTTTCCAAGGAACAGAGCGAACTCGCCATCGCCACCGAGAACCTCCGCGCCGAGCGCGAGGCATTGCAGGGTGAGGTCGAGTCACTGCAACAGAGCCGCTCGCAGTCGCAGAAAGTCGAGACCGAGACCGCCTCCGCCCGCGCACAGCTCCAGAAGCTGCAGGCCGAGGCGAGGGCGGCGCAGAAGCAGATCGCCCAGTTCGAGGCCGAGAAGGTCGAGATCGAGCAGGCCCGCGCCGAGCTGGCCAAGCAGCAGGCCGACCTCTCCAAGACCCGAGGCAAGCAGTCGCAGGACTCGGCCTCCCTCGAAAAGCGCGCCGCCGAGCTTGAGGAACGCCTCGCCGCCGCCGCCGCCGATCTGGCTGTCGCCAAACAGGCCGAGGCACGCCTCGCCGCCGAGAAGGCCGAAGTCGCCGCGTTGAAGTCCGCCGCCGAGAAGGCCAACGCCGAGGCCGCCCGTCTCAAGTCCGACCTTACCGCCAAGCTCGAACGCCAGAAGCAGCTCGATGCCCTCGCCGCCGATCTCGACAAACGCGAGCAGGCCGTGGCCGAGGAGCGTGCCCAGCTTGCCGAGCTCCAGGCCCAGGCCGAGCAGGCGCTGGCAGAGCGCGCCCAGCTCGAGAAGGCCCGCAACGAGCTCTCCACTGCCACCGCCCGACTGAAGGAACAGGAGGCGGCCTTCGCCTCGAACTCCCGCGGTTTCGAGGAGAAGCGCCGCCAGCTCGCCGCCGAGCGCCAGCAGCTCGAGGACGAGCGCATCCAGGTCGAGGAGCAGCGCGAGGGCATCCGCCTCACCGAGAACACCCTCGCCGAGAAGGAGAAGGCCCTCCGCGCCGAGCGCACCGAGCTCGACCTCAAGCTTGCCCGCCTAGAGCGTCTCAAGGCCCGCGAGACAGAGCTCGATCGCCGCGAGAAGCAACTCGCCGCCTCGGCGGAGGCCGTTGCCACCGAACAGGCCGAGATCGAGAATGCCCGCCGCGAGCTTGCCGGTTTGCGCGAGGAGCAGGCCCAGGTCCGCGAGCGTGCGGAGAAGCTCGAGCACGATATCGCCGCGCAGGCGGCCAAGCAGAAGGACTTTGCCCGTCAACAGGGACAGCTCGAAGGCGAACGCCAGGCGCTCGCGCGCCAGCAGGAGCTGGTGAAGGCTCAGCTTGCCCAAGTGCAGGCGCAGGAGGCCGAGCAGGCCGAGCAGGCCGCCGCCATCGCCGCCGACCAGGCCGCTGTCGAGCAGCAGACCAAGTTCCTCGAACAGGGGAAGGCCGCCCTGGCAAAGCGCGAGGCCGAAATGGCCGAGGCTGCCGCCAAATTCGAATCCGAGAAGGCTGCGCTGGCGAAGGCCAAGAGCGAGTTGGCCGGCGAGCGCGAGCTCGTCGAGGCCGAGATCGCCAAGCTCGAGGAACTCAAGCTGCTCAAACAACAGCTCGAGAAGACTTCCGAGGCTCTCGCGCAGCGCGAGGAGAAGCTCAAGGCCGCCGAGGAGCGCTTGGCCCAGGAGCAGGCGCGTTTCGGGGAGATCAAGAACGCCGACGCCAAGCTCAAGCAGGACAAGTCCGCACTGGCGATGCGCGAGGCCGAACTGGCCGATCGCGAGGCCAAGCTGGGCGAGGAGATGGCTCTTGTCGCCCAAGCCAAGCGCAAGCTCGAGGAGCTGCAGGCGCAGGAGAAGGCCGTGCGCGAAGCCGAGGCCAAGCTCGCCGAGGAGAACAAGAAGCTTTCGCAGCGCGCCAACCAGGTGGCCGCCACCGAGGCGGCCCAGGAGGCCGAGCAGCTCCAGCTCAAGGAGACGCAGGCCAAACTCGCCAAGGAGCTCGCCGAGGCCAAGGCCGCCGCCGAGAAGAACAACGCCGAGGCTGCCGAGATCGCCGCGCGCAAGGCCAAGCTTACCGAGCAGCAGAAAGAATTCGAGCAGACCAACGCCAAGCTCGCCGCCGAGCGCTCGAAGCTCGCCCAGGAGGCTGCCGAGCTCGAAGGCGCCCGCACCGAGCAGAAACAGTGGGAGGCCGAACTCGACGCCGAATCGAAGCGTCTCGCCGCCGAGGCGCAGAAATTTGCCGGCTTCGAGCAGGCCAAGCGCGAGTTCGAGCAATCCCGTGCCCAGCAGGAGGCCGAGGTGGCCGCCGCCCAGGCCGCGCTGGAGAAGGAGCGCGCTGCCGCCCGCGAGGAGACCGCCCGTCTCCAGAAACAACGTTCGGAGATCGAGCGGCAGAGCGCCGAGCTGCAGGCGCAGGAACAACAGCTCGCCGGATTACAGGAGGAGGCCGCCCGCGTCCGCCAGGAGGCCGAGCAGATCGCCGCGCAGCAGGCCGCCCTCGAGGAGCGCAACACCCGCCTGAAGTCCTTCGAGGCCGCCACCCGCAACGAGAAAAGCCGTATCACGCAGCTGGAGGCGTTGCTGGAGAAGGAGCGCGCCGGCCTTTCCGCCGAGCGCGAACAGCTCTTCAAGCAGATCGAGGAGGAACGCCAGCTCATCGAGCAGGAGCGCAGCGAGCTCCAGGCCGCCCAGACCAAGCAGCGCAGCGAGACCATCAAGGTCGAGAGCCTGCGCCGCTCGCTCGCCGACCAGCAGGCGGCCCTCGAGAAGCAGGCCGCGATGGTCCGCAGCCAGCGCGAGGAGATTTCCCTGCTCGAATCGACGCTTGCCGACCAGCGCGCCGAGATCGAACAGCAGTCCGCCGAGTTGGCTGCGCGCACCGCGGCCCTCGACCGTGAGCGCGCCGAGCTTAGCGCCGGGCGTCCGGTCGCCGGAGCCGACGCCGCCCGGAGGGCGCAAGTGGAACGCGAACTATCCGCGCTCAAGGCCGAGAAGGAGAAGCTGCTGCGCCAGCTCGAGGAGGCGAAGGCCGAGGCAGGAACTGGCGAGGCCGAGCTGCGTGCCGCCCTCGATGCTGAGCGCAAGGCCGCCGCGGCCGCCAAGGCCGAACTCGAAAATCTCCGCAAGAAACAGCCCGCCGCCGGTTCCTCTTCCGCCGCGGATCTCAAACAGATCAAGGAGCTTGAGTCACGGCTCCATGAGGAGCAGCGCGCCTTCGAAGAGGAGAAGGCCAGACTCAAGGAGAAGGCCGAACAGGTGGAGCGCGAGCGCCAGGAGCTCATGCAGGACATCGAGTCCTGGCAGATTCAGGAGGCCAACCTCAAGGGCTACGAGGAGCGCCTGCGCAAGCAGCAGACTCAGCTCGAGGCTGAGAAGGTGACCCTCCAGAAACGTGCTGCTGCCGCACCGGCCGCCGCTGCCGCCGGCGAGGAGAAGCTGCGGGCTGGTTGGGACCAGCTCAACAAGGCCACCGCCGCTTTCGAGGCCGAGCGCAAGAATTTCGAGAACGAGACGCTGGCGCTGCAGGAGCAGAGCCGGATGTTGCGGCAGCAGGAGGAGCGCATCCGCGCCCAGGCCGCGAAGCTCGAGGTCGACCAGAAGAAGTTCCAGGGCATGCTCGCCCAGCTCGCCGACGGCGAGGCTGCCTCCACGGGCGCCAGCGAGCAGAAGAGCGCAAAGGGTATCTTCAAGTTCGGCAAGAAGTAGCTAACGCCACTCCTTCCTTGCGGCGAATTCTTATGCGGCGGGCTTTCGAGTTTGCCGCATCCGTTCCGGGCAGGGGTGCGGCGAGCTGCAGAGTTGCCACCGGACGGCCGACCCGTGATACCGGGGCATGGCAAACGACGAGGCCGAACGGCTGGCCAATCTGGAAGTCCGCTACGCGTTTCTCGAACGGCATGTCGCCGAGCAGGACCGCGCCATGCTCGAGATGGCGGGGCGCTTGGACCGCCTCGAGGCGCGGCTCCGGCAGCTCGGCGAGCGTGTCGAGCGGGGCGACGATGGGCCTCTGCCGCCGAACGAGCGCCCACCGCACTACTGAGGACTTGCCCGGCACACCTCCTTCTTGCGGCTCGCCACATGGCCGGCATCTCCCACAGTGGCGGCGATGAGCAGTCCCTACGAGTTGTCGATCGTCATCCCGTTTTTCAACGAAGAGGAAAACGTCGAGGCCGTGCTGGCCGAGGTCCGACGCGCGCAACCGCAGGCCGAGCTGATCGCTGTCGACGACGGCAGCAGCGATACCACTTGGGTGAAGATCCAATCCGTGCCGGGGGTGCGGGGTGTGCGCAACGAACGCAACATGGGCCAGAGCGCGGCGATGTTTCGCGGGATCATGGCGGCGACCGGCGAGATCGTCGGCTTGATGGACGGCGACGGGCAGACTGATCCGACCGACTACGCCGCGATGGTCGAGGCGTTGCGTCGCGAGAAGGTCGACGTGGTGATCGGCTACCGGGCGACTCGCGAGGACACATGGAACAAGCGGTGGGCCTCGAAGTTCGCCAACGCGATCCGCAAGGCTGTGCTGCACGACGGCGCCCGCGACACGGGCTGCCCCATGAAGATCTTCCGCCGCGAGGCGCGCGCGGCACTGGTGGCCTTCAACGGCATGCACCGCTTCATGCCGGCGCTGTTCCGAGGCGCCGGGTTCACGGTGTTCCAGATGCCGGTCACGCACCGGCAGCGCGCGAAGGGTGTATCGAAATACACGAACTGGGGGCGCGCATGGCGCGGACTGTACGACCTTTTCGGCGTGCGCTGGCTGCTTAAGCGCCGGCTGGTGTTTCGCGAACGGCAGTGAATGGCGGCTAACGCCCGCATGGCGCTAGGCTGTTCTTGCGCAGGAGGCGGGCCACCGTGCACCATGCTGGCATGAAGATGCTGCGCATTCTGCTCCCCCTTGCCCTGACGGCGCTTGTCGGTCTCTGCCTCGGCGGTTGCTCGACGACATATCAGCAGGCCGGTATCGCCGTCACCCTCACCGACGTGGCGATGCGCGAGGACAACACGGCCGTGCTGCGGCTGCATCTGCGCAACGAGAACATCGTGCCTGTCGCGGTCACTGCGACGGAGCTCAAGGCATTCTTCAATGGCACGGGCTATGGCAAGGCGACCGGGGAAAAACCGTTTGCCCTGAAGGAGTATGGCGAGGCGGACCATGAGGCGATCCTGCGGCTCGGCGATGCGGCCGCGGCGGAGCGGTTGAAGTCGGCCCTGGCTGCCGGAGGTCTTGACTACCGATTGGAGTGCCGGCTCATCTGCGAGGTGGGCGAGGAGACGCTCATCCTGACCACGACGGCTGCCGGCCGTGTCGAGCGGCACTGATGTCATCTCGGGGTGTGCGCAGCAGTGCTGTGCCACCGGGTGTAACCTCCCATCCCACGAACGATGTTGCTGACCTGTCAGAGCGGATTTGAGGCGCTGTTGAGCGCCGAAGTCTCGGCATTGCGCCTGGGCTCGGTGGATGCGAGCGGCGCAGGCTGGATACGGATAGGCGCTGTGCCGAAGTGCGAGCTGCCCGAGCTGTGCTTCGCCCACCGGGCGATGATCGAACCCGCAGAAATCGTGGGCGACAGTGTGAACGCCCTGGCTGGGCGCCTGTGCGAGTGGTTCATGGGCACGTTGCGCGGCGAGAAGATCGAGGGTCAGTGGCCCAGCGTGTGGCAGGCGCCGATCGAGATTCCGGGGTTGGGCAAGCGGCTCGGCTCCGTCGAGAGCGAGTTCAACGCGCTGCTCAAGAAGCGGCTTTCGCGTGTGGCGAAGCTGGCCAGCCCCGAATTGCCGCGCGGCACCGGCTCGGCGCGCGGGCTGTTCGTCTTCGCGACCGATTTCGGTCGGCTCCACGTTTCGCGCGATGCCTGGCTGGGCGGGCAGCGGCGCATGGCCGACGATTCCGCAGCGCCCTCGCGCTCGTATCTGAAAACCGAGGAGGCGTTTGTCGTGCTCGGTCGCGAACCGGCCGGGGGCGAGACCGTGGCCGACCTCGGCGCGGCGCCTGGCGGCTGGAGCTACAGCGCGGCCAAGCGCGGCGCGCAGGTCGTGGCGGTCGACAACGGCCCGCTCAAGGGCGGGGCGCTGGACAACCCGCGAATCGAACACCGGCGCGAGGACGCCTTTCGCTTCAAGCCGGTCGCCGGGCAGCGGTACGACTGGCTGTTCTGCGACATGGTCGAGGATCCTCGCCGCGTGCTCGACTTGGTAGCGCAGTGGACGCGTGGCCGCTGGTGCCGGCATTTTGTCGTGAATCTGAAGTTCGGGCACGCCGACGCGCTCGCATTGCTCCACCAGGTGCAGCACTCCAGTGAGAGTCCGCTGCGCGACTGTGCCGTGGCCCATGTTCGCCACCTTTTCCACGACCGTGAGGAGTTCACCCTGGTCGGCAGCCTGCGCGAGTGAACGTGGAGCGGAACTTAGTCCGGAAGGTGTTTGACAGCGCCTTGCCTGATTAGGGAGAAAGATGGGATGTACCGGAATGGATAAGTTCTGCTGATGGCCGATATAGGTAAGGGCTGAGGTGTCCTCTCCTGAAAGGGAAGCACTTCGGAACGACTCCTGCTTCTGCTGCCAGCAACTCCATCCGCCCCAATTCTCCCGACTCTTCCGACTATGAACACCGTCAAAACCGCCCTTCTCGTCTTCACACTCGGCGCCGCGATCTCCTTCGCGGTTGCGGGTCTCATCATGGTGATCAGCCGCGCCATCCGCTACGCGGAGCAGCGCTCGACCGACAAGAATTGATCGGCGACAACCAACGACCTGCAACCATTTGCGACTGCGGAGGCTGTTGTGCCCAACCTGCTTGATCTTTTCCAAGGCGTCGGCTCGCTCGTCGATGCTGATCCCAAAATCCTCTGTGCCCGGCTCGGTCTGATCGTTCTGGGCATTGCGCTGGTCTTTCTCGGCAAGAAAGGGGTGCTCGAACCCCTGCTTATGATCCCGATGGGTCTGGGTATGGCTGCCGTGAATGCCGGTGTGCTCTTCCTCGATCCCCAGACTGCGGCGGCCGTTACTGAACAGGCGGTGGCGAAAAATGCGCAGGTGCCCGGCACCTTGTTCATGGCGCCGCTGGTGCAACAGACGGAGAACCTCATGTATATCCTGCAGGTCGATTTCCTGCAACCGATCTACACGTTCGCGTTCTCCAACGGCCTGATCGCCTGCTTCGTGTTCATGGGCATCGGCGTATTGCTCGATGTCGGCTATGTGATGGCCCGCCCGTTCGAGAGCATGTTCCTCGCGCTTGCGGCCGAGCTCGGTACTGTCGCCACGTTCCCGATCGCGGTATGGTTCGGCCTCAATGAAGGCCAGGCGGCCTCGATTGCGATGGTTGGCGGCGCTGACGGCCCGATGGTGCTCTTTACCTCGCTCACGCTGGCCAAGGAGTATTTCGTTCCGATCACGGTCGTGGCCTACCTCTATCTCGGCCTGACCTATGGCGGCTATCCGTACCTGATCCGCGCGCTGGTTCCGAAGAAGCTGCGCATGATCGAAATGAAGCCGACGAAGGCCGCTCCGATCAGTAGCAACGCGAAACTGATCTTTGCTGTCGTCGCTTGCACGGTCCTCTGCCTGCTCTTCCCGGTCGCGGCGCCGTTGTTCCTTTCACTCTTCGTTGGTATTGCTGTTCGCGAAGCTGGGTTGAAGGATTTCGAGAATTTGCTCAGTGGTCCGGTTCTTTACGGGGCCACGTTCCTTCTCGGCCTGTTGCTTGGCGTGCTCTGCGAGGCCAACACGATCCTCAACCCGGTCGTACTGAAGCTCCTCCTGCTCGGCATCCTATCGCTGCTGCTCTCCGGCATCGGCGGCCTGATGGGTGGCTACTTCCTCTGGGCCCTCAGCGGTGGCCGCTACAATCCCGTCATCGGCATCGCCGGCGTGAGCTGCGTGCCGTCCACGGCCAAGGTTGCCCAAAAGGTGGTCTCGTCCGACTCGCCTCGGGTTGTGATCATGCCCCAAGCGCTCGGCGCCAACATCTGCGGTGTCATCACGACGGCCATCCTCTGCGGCATCTATGTGACGCTGATCAAGCTGCATTGAGAGTCGCTCGGGCTCCGGCCCGTATCTCTCCGGCCCGCCTCTTCCCGAGGCGGGCTTTCTTGTTTTCAAACGTCGCGGCTGGCCATCGCCGGGCCATTCTTGATCCAGCAGGCTTCGGCCAACAACGCCGCCAGCGCGAAGCAGGCGACGAGCGTACCGTCGAGCATGCGGAGTTGGACCGCCTGCGCATGGCTGAAGCCGGCTGCATCCAACTCGCGGACGACTTTCCCGCCTCTGGCGACGAGCGCGAGGCGACCGTCCGGGAGCCGGTTGGGCTGGGCGGCGTCGTTGAGCGCACGACAGGCGAGGTAGTTCGCGAAGACGAAGACGAGCAGGCCGACGACCGCTGCCTTCATCCATCGCGGGATGTCGCCGAAGATCTCCGACACCAGGTTTCGGCGCGGCACTCGGCGCCACTGCGTGACGACGCTTAGCCACACCAGGAGCAACAGCGGCAGCAGCGCGAGCACCGAGTAGTAGGTCCGGTCGGCGAACGTGAACGCGTAGGCCGCAGCGCTGGCGAGCGCGCCGAGAGTGGCGATCCAGAAGGTGAAGCGGAGCGGTGCGGGCACGAGGCGAACTTGGCGGCGCGCGATGCGGCCGGCGAGCGCCGAGTCGTTTTGCATAACCAAGGCGCACCAGAGGCGCATCGCGCGGGCGGAACCGGTTGTACCGCCTTCGGAGTTGCCGGCAGGGTAGGCTTCGCGCTGTGTTGGCGCGTGCGCTCCTTTTCCCGCAGTTCCGACACCCCCTCCTCGTCCGGTCGCCCTGCCCAACCGCGGCCGACGCAGCCTGTTGCCCCGCGTCCCGCATCTGTAGCGGCTTCCCGCGAGGTGCCGCCTGCCGGTGTCCGCTCGGACGAGCGCAGCCGCGAGGTGCCGATCTGCGGGCTCGCCGCCGTGCGCGCGCTATTCCAGGAGCGCGCTGGCGCGATCAAGCGTCTCTTCTTCGACCTCTCGACCAGCCGCCGCGTCGGTGGCATGAGCGGCTATATGGCGCGCGAACGGAAGGTTTACCGCCAAGTCACGCCCGAGGAGCTCGCGAAGATCGCCGGCACTGTCCACCACGGCGGTATCGTCGCCATCGTCGAGCATCCGCCGCTACGCACGCCGGACGCGACCGACATCGCCGCTTGGGCGAGCGAAGGGAAACCGGTTGTCCTCCTCGATCGCATCGGCAATGCCCACAACCTGGGCGCCATCGTGCGCACGCTGGCGTTTTTCGGCGTGGAGCACCTGATTGTCGCCGCCGGCGAGACGGCGGCGCGGCCGGGTGAGTCGACCTATCGTGTGGCCGAGGGCGGCATGGAGCACGTGCAGATCTGGATCTCGGCCGATTTTGCGAAACTCTGTGGCGAGCTGCGCAGCGCCGGGTTTGCCATCGTCGGCACCGATGTGCGTGGACCGAACCTCGTCTCGCTCAACCGTCGCGAGTTTCTTCCGACTTCGGTCCGCAAGCGCGCCGACACCGCGGCGCAGACGCCGATCGCGCTCATCCTCGGCAACGAGGAGGTCGGCCTCGCGCCCGAGGTGGCGAAGGCCTGCGACCGCCTCGTGCGCATCCCCGGTTCGGGGAAGATGGAGTCGCTCAACGTCTCCGCGGCCGCTGCTGTCCTCGTTGCCGCGCTGACAATCGGAAGCTGAGGTGTAGCGCTGCGATTGGCCCTTACTCCCTGGAATCGAGCCGCGGGTTCCTCTGCAGAAAACCGCCACTGCGGAGTTAACCTCTTTGGCACGACGGTGCCGCTGGAATGTCACGCAGTCGGTGCAGAGTGGCGGCATGTGGTTTCTGCAACTGTTCGCCTCCATGTTCGCCGGGTTATCCCAAAACGAGTCCAGTTCGTGGGGATGCTGCGCCCAGGCGAGGGCATTGGTCCCATGGCCCAGCATCGAGCAGCCGAGATCGAGCGACAGACCGGCCGAGGGCTATCGGCTCGAGTACTTGCGGCGACTTGGCTGGGCCACGGTGAACACAGCCCAAACCGTCGCGTGAACCATTTGCCGATCCTCCCAGAGCGATGAGCACGGTGATCGGCCCTCATGCGAGGGCCGTATGCTTCGCGTGGGCTAGAGCAGGGTGTTGACCCGGCCCAGAGGTGCCGGCCTCACCGCGGCCGGCTGCAACATTGCTGAAACCGCTCTAGTGGCTGGCGACCATGTGCTTCTTGACGGAGTGGCTGGGGGCGGCCGCGGCATGCTCGTGGGTCGGCACCTGGTACTGGTGAGAAGCGGCTGCGGGCTGGATGGTGTCGAAGCGGTGATCGGAACCACCGACCAGACGCATGAGCTCGTTGACGTTCTCGATCATCGTCGCCGACTGCGCCTTCATCTCGGCGGCAGCGCTGGCGGTCTCCTCGGCGCTGCTGGCGTTGGCCTGGGTGACGCGGTCCATCTGGGAGACGGCGCCGCCGACCTGCGTGAGCCCCTGCGCCTGTTCCTTCGACGAGGTGGCGATCTCGCCGACGAGGTCGTTCATCTTGCGGGCCTTCTCGGTGATCTGTTCCAGACCGGAGGAGACGCGGGTCGAGAGTTCGGCGCCGCGGGCGCTCTTGGCGATGGAGTCGTCGATCTTCTCGGCGGTCTCGCGTGCGGCATGGGCGGCGCGCTGGGCGAGGTTGCGCACCTCCTCGGCGACGACGGCGAACCCGGCGCCGGCCTCGCCGGCACGGGCGGCCTCGACGGCCGCGTTTAGGGCGAGGATGTTCGTCTGGAACGCGATCTCGTCGATGGTCTTGATGATCTTGGCGATGTTGTCGGAGGAGGCCTTGATGTCGGTCATGGCCGAGACCATCTCCTGCATTTGCGGGGGGCCCTGCTCGGTCGCGGGGCGTGTGTCGGTGGAAAGGGTACGGGCGGTCTCGGCGTGCTCGGCGTTGCGCTTGGTCTGGCTGTCGATCTCCTCGAGCGAGGCGGAGGTTTCCTCGAGCGAGGCGGCCTGCTGGCTGGCGCCGTCGGCGAGCGTCTGGCTGGCGGCGGAGACTTGGTTTGCCGCGGAGCCGACCTGATGGGCCGCCTGATTGAGCGAGGTGGCGACCTGGGAGAGCTTCCGGTTGATGCGAGTGATGGTAAGGTAGGCGAGGACGATCCCGATCAGCACACCCGTGATGCCAACGACGATCAGCGTGACCGTGCTGCGCTGGACTTGGCGGACCAACTCCCTGCCGCCTTTCTCGCCGTCCTCGGCGTTTTTGCCGAGGATGAGCAGGGTCTGGTTCGAGAAGTCGTTCAGCGCGGCGATCATGTCCACGGTCAGGATTTTCTTCGCCTGCTCGCGATCAGTCTCCACGAGGGAGAGGTATTTGGCGCGGAGGCCCAGGTAGTGCTCGTGAATCCGGCCGAGTTTCTCGTACTCGTCGCGCTCGGCTTGGGTGCGGATCGTCGCCTTGTAGATCTCGTCGGCGGCGCGAAATTTCTTCGTGTCCTCCAGGGTGGCATCCTCGATGGCCTTGCGGTCTGCGGCACTCGTCGAATCCAGCAGACGATAGAGCCGGACCATGTTGATCATGGGCAGGTAGTTCATCGTGCTGGTCTGGATGACTCCCGGAAGGTTCTTTTCGCTGACTGTTATCCCCTCCTGCTGGATCTGCCGCATGCTGTAGATGCTCCAAACGGTGATGAGCACGCTCACGATGCACAGAATGCCCGCCATCACGATGATCCGCCGCCCGATCGTCCACGTAGTCATAGGTGCAGACGAATCGGCCCTAGGACTGCGCTCTTGAGGCGACTACAAACGGCGCTTTCCACCATTGGAGAGCGGAGGGCCGAGACCGATAGTGCAGGTGTACTGGGCTCAGCTGGCTGGCTTACCGTGCTTGTAGCCGTTAGGCCGACTGCATCCCGAAAACTGTGGCACCGAGGGTGCGCAGATCGGCGAAGACTTCGGCCGCACCGGCGGCGCGCAGCTCCTCGGCGGAATGGGTGCCGGTGGTGACGCAGTAGCAGGGAAGACCGGCGTTGCGCGCCGTGGCGAGATCGAAGGGCGAGTCGCCGATCAGGCAGGCCGTGGCGGCGTCGGCGCCGAGCCGGCGCAGCGCTTCGGCGGTGAACTCGGCGGCGGGTTTGCGCCACGGGCAGTCGCGGGCGCCGAGGACGAGATTGAGATGCGGGGCGAGGCCAAGGTGGGCGAGGACGGCGCGGGCGTGTTCGCCGATCTTGTTGGTGAGCACAGCGGTCTTCGCGCCGCGTGCGTGGAGCGCGGCGACGAGTTCGCTCCCGCCGGGGTAGACCGTCGGGTCCTCGAGCTGGATCTTCTCGGTGAAGGCGACGTGTTCGCTGCAGGCTTGGGCGACGAGCTCGGGCGGGACGAAGCGCCCCATCGCGTTCTCCAGCCCACCGCCCACGGCGCGGCGCACCTGCTCGGCCGTCGGCGCTGGGTAGCCGAAGAGCGGCAGCGTATGGCAGTAGGCGCGGTGGATCGTCGTGAAGGCGTCGACGAGCGTGCCGTCGAGGTCGAAGAGGACGGTGTGGAATGCGGGCATCGCCCCGTGTGTTCGCGCGAATCGCCGCGGCGCGCAACGGCGAAGGTCCGGGTTGTCCTGCGTCGGTAGATGAATCGCCGCGCGTGCGGGGCGTGCCGCATCCGGCACTATGTCAACCATAGGTTGACATAGTCGGAGTGCCCTGCCGACACGACAAAGTCGGGCCGGAAAGAAACGGGATGGTGCACGCAGCGGATGCTCGCGCTGCCCCCGGTTTTTCATCGCAACGTATCGGCCGCATGGCAGGGTGGCGGCAGCGCGCCATGCCTACTCCGTCCGCCAGTGCCGCCACTTTGCAGGTTGAGGAGACGGCGGAGCTGTGCCGCCTGAAGGTCGGCGGGCGCTGGGACAGCGGCGCCGAACGTCCGCACTGGAAGCCGGCGAAGGGTGCGGCCTTCCGGCGTGTCGAGGTCGCGGTGACGGAGCTGGAACGCTGGGACACCTCGCTCGTGCTCTTCCTTGGCGAAGTGCGCCGGCAGTGCGAGAAACACGGCTGGGCGCTGGCGGTGCAGGGGCTGCCGGCCGGCATCCCGCCGGCGCTGGTGCAGGTGCACCGCGCCGCCGCGCGGCACCACGGCGCGTGGGCGTGGCTGGCGGATGTCGGCGTGGCGACGCGCAGGTTTGTCGACGACTCGCTCGACTACGCGCGTTTCGTGGGCAACTGCACGATCGCCTCCGTCAATCTCCTGCGCAGCCCGGCGCGCTTCCGCTGGGGCGACTGCTTCGCGCAGATGCAGCAGTGCGGCGCGCAGGGGCTGCCGATCGTCGGGCTGATCAGTTTCCTCGTCGGCGTGATCATGGCGTACCAATCGGCGGTACTGCTGCGGCAGTTCGGCGCCGACATCTACGTTGCGGACCTGATCGGACTCGGCGTGGTGCGCGAGATGGGGCCGATGATGGCGGCGGTGGTGCTGGCCGGGCGGACCGGCGCGGCGTTCGCCGCCGAGATCGGCAACATGAAGGCCAACGAGGAGATCGACGCCCTGGAGACGCTGGGCATGAACCCCGTGCAGTTCCTCGTGCTGCCTCGGTTGGTGGCGCTGCAGCTGATGATGCCGCTGCTTGCCCTCTATGCGAACGCCCTCGGCATCCTCGGCGGCATGCTCATCGCTTGGGGACTGCTGGACCTGCCGCCGGTCACCTACTGGATCGAGACGAAGAGTGTGCTCGACCTCTCAGACCTTGCCAGCGGCCTGATCAAGAGCGTGGCCTTCGGCGGGCTGATCGGATTCGCGGGCTGCCTGCGCGGCATGCAGGCCGACCGCAGCGCCGCCGGCGTGGGCAAGGCGGCGACCTCGGCGGTCGTCACCGCGATCCTCTGCATCATCCTCGCCGACGCCGTATTCGCGGTGGTCTTCAACATCCTCGGCTTCTGACCCGCGCCCGTTCCCACGATGAGCAACGCAGCCGACAACGCGATCGAAGTGCAGGGCCTGGAGTGTCGCCAGGGCGAGAAGACGATCCTGCACGACGTGAGCTTCACCGTGGCGCGGGGCGAGTTGTTCTTCGTCATCGGCGGCAGCGGTTGCGGCAAGAGCACGTTGCTCAAGCACCTGATCGGGCTGCTGCCCGTCGCCGCCGGGCGCATCGCCTACTTCGGGCGCGACTTCACCGCCGCCGGACCGGCCGAGCGGCGCGAGATGCAGAAGGTTTTCGGCGTTTCCTACCAGTACGGCGCGCTCTGGAGCTCGATGACGTTGGCGGAGAACGTCGCCCTGCCGCTCCAGGAGTACACGACGCTCACGGCCGCCGAGCGCAGCGAGATCGTTCACTGGAAGCTCGCGCAGGTCGGCCTCTCCGGCTGCGAGAACCAGTTCCCCTCCGAGGTGAGCGGCGGCATGCGCAAACGCGCCGCCATCGCCCGCGCGCTCGCGCTCGATCCGCAGATCATCTTCTTCGACGAGCCGGCCGCCGGCCTCGACCCGATCACCTCGCGCGCGCTCGCCCGGCTCATCCTCGAGAGCCGCGCCAATCTCCACACCACCATGGTCATCGTCTCGCACGAGCTGCAGAGCATCCTCGGCATCGCCGACCGTGCGATCCTGCTGCACCGCGATGTGCAGGGCATCCTCGCCGAGGGCGCGCCGCGCCGGCTGCTGGCCGAGTCGGCCGACCCGCGCGTGCGCGAGTTCCTCGCACCCGAGGACGTGGTCTCTCCTTCGAACCAACCGTGAAAACCAAACTCAGTCCCACGCTCATCGGCATCTTTGTCATCGGCGGTTTCATGCTGCTGCTGATCGGCGTGTTCGCGTTCGGCGGCGCGTCGCTATTCACCAAGCCGCAGCGCTTCGCCGTGTTCTTCGACGAGTCCGTGCACGGGCTCGACCCCGGCGCGCCGGTGAAGGTGCGCGGTGTGCGCGTGGGCCGCGTGGCCGACATCACCGTGCGGTTCGACGCCGCCAAGCACGACTCCGTGGTCGCCGTCGTCTGCGAGGTGACGAAGAACGTGCTCGTCGGACCGGAGGGGAAACGGATCGATTTCTCGGAGTCGGGCCGGATCGACGAGCTGGTGAAGGACGGCATGCGCGCCGAGCTGGCCGTGCAGGGCCTGGCCACCGGCCTGCTCTATGTGGAGCTCAATTTCGACGAGGAACAGAAGTATCCGTTGCCCACCGATCTGCCGAAGGCCGACATGCCGGTCGTGCCGGCGGTGCCGTCGATGATCGCGGAGTTCACCGCCAGCATCACCGAGATCCTCGGCAAGCTCGGCCAGGTCGACTACGCCGGCATCTCCACGGAAATGAAGGCGCTCATGGCGACCACGCGCACGAAGATCGATGCGCTCAAGCTCCAGCCCGCCATCGACGAGGTGCAGTCCGCCGCCGCCGCCGTGCGCGTGCTGGCGAGCGACCCGAAACTCGGCGAGGCCTTCCTTGGCGTGAACCGCGTGCTCGCAGACCTCCGGACGATGATCGGCCATGTCGACGAGCAGGTTGTCCCGACCGGCGAGGGGTTGCAGCGCACGCTCGCCGAGGCGCGAGGCGCGATGGAGCAGCTCAACGCCGCCGCGGCGTCAGTCCGCAACTTCACCGGCCCTCAGACCGGCATCGGCGAGGAGGTTGTGCAGACGATGCAGCGCGTGGCCGAGGCCGCGGAGTCGCTGCAGCGGCTGGTCGATTTCCTCGAGCGCAACCCGAACTCCCTCATCACCGGCCGGCCGCCCGCCGGACCCGCCGGCACCGGCCCGCGTCATTGAACTTTAGGAACGCCATGAAACCGCTCTCCTCCGCTTCACTTCTCCGTCTCGGCACCCTGCTTGGCTTCGCCGCACTTGCCGGCTGCAACCTGCCCACCGCGCAGCCCGACCCGACGCGCTTCTACCTGCTGTCCGCTTCGGGCGCTGCGTCCGCCTCCGTCCCGGCGGCCGACGGTGCGCGCGCCGTGACGCTCGGGCTGTGCCGCATCGAGCTGCCGGCGTACCTGCGCACACCCGCCGTGGTGATCCGCCCCGGCGGCACCGAGGTGGTGCGCACGCGCGACGCGCGCTGGGCCGAGCCGCTGGAGCAGGGGATCGCACGGCTCCTGCGCGAGACGTTGCTGGCGCAGCCCGGTGTGCGCTCGGTTGTGGCCTATCCGGCACCGCAGGCGGCGCTGCCGCAGTACGAGATCGCGGTGCGCGTGCTCGCCTGCGAGGGCGTCGCCGGCCCCGAAGGGCGGCGGGCGCGTTTCGCTGCCGCGTGGGAAATCCGCGCGACGGCGGCCGGTGCCGGCGCGGCGCCGGTGGCTGCGGGCACGTTCGAGAGCGCGCCGGCCGACTGGGCCGAGGGCGACTATGCGGTGCTCACGGCGAAGTTGGGCGAGTCCGTCGCCGCGCTGGCGCGCGAATTGGCTGCGGCGTTGTCGAAGTGAGTGTACACGGTGTCCGCTCCGGCGGGTTTTGATCGAAGGTTAGGACGCTGCGCCTTTTGAGCGTGCCGGCGGCGCGACTATGACTCGCCTTGGCCCTGTTGGGGCTGGAACGCGTACCAACACCTTATCCCCTATGACTATCTGGACTCGTTTTGCAGCGATTCTCGTTTTTGCCGTCGGCCTCGCCGCGCCCGTTTGTGGCGCCGGCAGGTCTCAGGAACCGCCCCGCGAGCGCCTTTCGCTCAACGACGGCTGGCGCTTCGCGATGGGCGACCCGACCGGCTGCACCGCACCACTGCTTTACGATGTCCGGCCCGAGTTGAAGGATCTCAGGGAGAACCAAGTGGCCGACGCCAAGCCGCAGGAAGCTGAGCAGCTCGCCGCCGCGGGGACGGCGGTGCTCAAACCGTGGGTTCTGCCCACTGGCAACGCTTTCATCGCCGATCCGGCGAAGCGCCATATCCGCCCGGCCACCGAGCCGGGAGGCGATATCGCCTACGTGCGCGCCGATTTCGACGACAGCGCGTGGCGCTGCATCAACCTCCCGCACGACTGGGCAATCGAGGGACCGTTTCTCGAGACCGGCGACTTTGGCGGCATGGGCCGGCTTCCCAGCTGGGGCATCGGCTGGTACCGGAAGAAGCTGGAGATTCCCGCGAGCGATGCGGGCAAGCGCATCGTCCTCGAGATCGACGGAGCGATGTCGTACGCGACGGTCTGGCTCAACGGCCACCTCGTCGGCGGCTGGCCGTACGGCTACACCTCGTGGCAGGTCGACCTCACGCCGTACGTGAACTTCGGCGGCGTTAACCAGCTCGCCATCCGCTTGGACAATCCGCCCGCCTCCTCGCGCTGGTATCCGGGCGGTGGCATCTACCGCAATGTCTGGCTCACCAAGACCGCGCCCGTCCACGTCGGCCAGTGGGGCACGCAGGTGACGACGCGCGAGGTCTCGGCGAAGGCGGCGACGATCGATCTCGCAGTCACCGTGGGCAACGACTCGCAGGCCGCCGCTGCGGTGCGCGTGGCCACCGAGGTCTTCGCCCTCGATGAAGCGGGGCACAGGACCGGCACCGCAGTGCTCCGTTTCGGCGCGACGGATTCGACTGTGGCCGCCGGTGCGAGCGCCACGCTCAAGAGCTCCGCAACTCTCGCGAATCCCAAGCTCTGGGGCCCGCCGCCGATGCAGACGCCGAACCGCTACGTGGCCGTCACCACGGTCATGCAGGACGGCAAGGTCGTCGATGTGTACGAGACGCGCTTCGGCATCCGCTCGCTGCGTTTCGATCCGGACAACGGCCTGTTTGTCAACGGCGAGCGCATCCAGATCCATGGTGCGAACATGCACCACGACCTCGGCGCTCTCGGCGCCGCCTTCAATGTGCGCGCGGCCGAGCGCCAGCTCGAGATGCTCCGCGAGATCGGCTGCAACGCGATCCGCATGAGCCACAACCCGCCCGCGCCCGAGCTGCTCGAACTCGCGGACCGCATGGGTTTCCTCGTGTACGACGAGGCGTTCGATTGTTGGGAGCGGAAGAAGACGCCGCTGGATTTCCACCTCATCTTCCCCGACTGGCATGAGCAGGACCTGCGCGCGCTCGTCCGTCGCGACCGCAACCATCCTTCGGTTATCCTTTGGAGCGTCGGCAACGAGGTTGGCGAGCAGTACACCGACGCGGCCGGCGCCGCCATCGCGCGGCGGTTGTGCACGATCGTGCACGAGGAGGATTCGACGCGGCCGACGAGTTGCGCGATGAACTTCGCCAAGCCGGACATGCCGCTGCCGGCCGAGCTCGACGTGATCAGCCTGAACTACCAGGGCGAAGGCATCCGGCAGGACCCGATGTTCGAGGGCACCGAGCGTATCCGCACGCCGCCGCAGTACGACGCCTACCATGCGAAGTTCCCGGGCAAGCCGATCCTTACCAGCGAGTCGGCTTCGGCTTTCAGCAGTCGTGGCGTCTACCTGTTCCCGGTCACACCGAAGAACAGCGACATCGTGCGCGACGGGCGCGGCGGCGACGACAAGGCGCGCCACGTGACGGCCTACGAGCTGCATGCCGTCGACTTCGGCTCCTCGGCCGAGAAGGTGTTCGGCTCAATCGCGCGGCACCCGTTTGTCCTTGGCGAGTTCGTCTGGACTGGCTGGGACCACCTCGGCGAGCCCACGCCGTACTACGAATCACGCAGCGCCTACGCGGGCATCATCGACCTCGCCGGCTTCAAGAAGGATCGGTTCTATCTCTACCAGTCGCACTGGCGACCCGAGCTGCCGATGGCGCACATCCTCCCGCACTGGAGCTGGCCGGATCGCGTCGGGCAAGTCACGCCGGTCCACGTCTTTACCTCCGGCGACGAAGCCGAGCTCTTCCTCAACGGCCGCTCGCTCGGCCGGAAGAAGAAGGCCCAGTATGAGTACCGACTCCGCTGGGACGACGTCGTCTACGAACCCGGCACGTTGGAGGTCGTTGCCTACAAGGCCGGGAAAAAGTGGGCGACGGACACCGTGAAGACGGCGCAGGCCCCGGCGAAGCTGGAGGCGGCGCCCGACCGCGCCACGATCGGCGCCGACGGGCGCGATCTGGCGTTCGTGACCGTGCGCGTGGCCGACGCGGCCGGCATCACGGCGCCGCGGGCGGACAACCGGATCGTGTTCTCCATCGAAGGCCCCGGCGAGATCGTCGCCACCGACAACGGCGATCAGACCAGCTTCGAGCCGTTCCAGTCGCCGCAGCGCAAGGCCTTCAGCGGGCTTTGCCTCGCGATCGTCCGCGCGAAACCCGGTCAGGCCGGAACGATCAAGCTCACCGCTTCGAGCGAAGGGCTGAAGGCGGCGGTGGTGGAGATTGAGTCAAAGACCGAGGCGCCCTGAAACGGCGGGCGTGTCCGCCGATGCGGGCACGCCTGTTTGCTTGGGCATGCCGTACTCCGTCGCCGGCTCCGATACTGTGCCGTTCCACGGTTCCTCCAGGCGAGAGCCATGCAGCACTCGCAGCACGACCAGTCGGTCCGGCTCGACGATGAAGAAGATGCGGTAGGGGAATCCCGTGGTCAGCACACGGCGGACCTCGGGCTTGCGGCGCAGCAGCAGATGGGCGCGGGGCAGCACGGTGGCGCGGTGGATGGCGTCTTGCACAGCGTCGAGGAATCGTGTGCCAAGGCCCTGTGCCTGATTCTCGTACCACACTGCCGCGGCGGCGATGTCCGCTTCGGCGCTGCTGCGGACGATCACCGGCCGGTTCATGGCTTGAGCTGTGAGCGAATCCGGCCGGCGACTTCTTCCCACGCGCCGCCCGCCTCGGGATGGGCGCGGTAGTCGGCAAGGGACGAGTCGAGCGCGGCCTTATCGGTTTCCGAGAGCTCGCCGTTCTCGATCCAGTCGTCGCCGAGGAGCGCATCGAGTCCGGCCTGCACCTCCGCCAGTTCAGCGCGGGAGAGCTTCTTCAGTCCGGCCAAGATCTCGGCTTTGCTCATGGGAGGAAAGATGGCAGGCGAAGTGAAGCTGGCAAGAGGTGGAAAGTGGGACGGAGGCGGTTAACTCGCGCTCTTTCTCCACAGCCGCTGTAGCGCCTCGGGAATCGGTGATGTGAGCAAATCAGCAAGTGTCGAATTGGGGTCCGGAATGGCCTTTCCCAAGAGTTCGGATTGCACGCACTGAATCTCTTTCGTTTCCGCAATGCTCTTGATTGCGGCGACTTCAGTTCGCTCGAGCCCGGGATAGAGGAGTATTCTTCCAATCCATTTTGCTGGAGGAATGTGCAGTTCGACGCCAGCCACCGGCTTGGAGTTGGACGTAACGAAACGAACCTCCTGTTCGCTCCGGTACTCTGCGCGTTTCAAGAAATGTGGCCGAAGCATCAACTCCGAATAGAACGAATCGGCTTCGGGATGGAGCGCATCATGGTCGAGTACGCTTCCAAAGCGGCCGATCGGAATATAGCGCATGCGGCTGTACTCGAAATCGCGCTGGCTGGCGCCAAGTGCGTTCCTGAGTTGGCCGACGCTGGTCATAATCATGGCACCGTCTTTGCCATATAGGTTCCACATGGCCGCCGACTCGATGTTCTCGCCGCCATCGAACCAGCACCATGCACAGCGCGTAGACCGAAGGATTTCGAAATAGGTTTGCCTGTAACTCGGACTGTCGAGGTTGGTGCTGGCCCGATTCCCGGGTTCGGGCCTGATATGCTTCTGCAGCGCTGCCGGAAATTTGTGCTCGAACAACCACTCCCGCATTTCGTCGGCACCATCTTTGCCATGCCAGGTTTCGATGGCTCCATTGAAGAGGGCAGGATGGGAGTCGTAGTAGAACTCGCCCTCGAACGGGTCCAGTTTCCGCAGCGTCTCGATAGAGGGGATGAAGACCTTGCCGCTGAGGTAGACGAAAAGGGTTTTGAGTGGGACGTAACGCCAAAGGTGAGTGTCGTCGGGTAGCTCGCACTCCGCGCTATCGGAGGCCTTGAAGTGGCGGATTTCGTTCATGCGGCGAAGCTGGCGTGTCCGCAGTCCTGTGGCAAACGGATCAATATGGTAAGCAGGCAGCAAATAGGCGCCGCGGTGAGGCGGCGCCCGGGAGGGTCGCGACGGACGAAACTCTCACGAGTTTCGCTACGCTCGGAGGGCAGTAGGCCGGTCG